>JAEUUS010000627.1 GCA_016787545.1 Saprospiraceae bacterium | reverse complement strand
TTTTCATCGCCTACCACAGCCGTACGCATGCCGCCCCACCAGGTGCGCGTGAAGGTGACGGTACTGTTCAGGGTTTGCATAAACAGCATAACCTGCGAGTTTTTGGCCCAGTCTTTCACCCGGAAATACTTCCAGTACTGCCGGGGATGCCATACCACATCGGCCAGGATTTTGAAGAGACGCACCACTAAATTAGGGCCTTCCACGAAGGGCAAAAAGCTGAGTCGCCAGGCGCCCGAGCCTGAACCATAACGGCAAAGTTCGAGGTGACTATGCTCATCGGTGTGCAGAATAGCCCCGATGGCGATACCCTGGGATTGGTCGGCCGAGCCTTCCAGCTGTGTTACGGCAATCAGGCTCTCGTTGTTGGTGCGCACCTGTTTGCCCACCATGTTGGACAGGCGTGGCAGGCTGCTTTGTTTGAGTTTGAGCAGCAGCGCTACCGTGCCCAATACGCCGCCTGCAAACACTACACCGCGCGTGCGCAGGGTGGTGGATGTTTTGAAAAAGCGGGTGGCATCCCGGAACGTTACTTCATACCCTTCCGAGCCGTCTGCAGCGCCAACAGGGCGCACATCCGTTACTTCCTTTTCGGCAAGGATTTCTGCGCCGAGTTGTTGTGCCAGGTAGAGGTAGTTTTTGTCCAGCGTGTTTTTGGCATTATACCTGCAACCGGTCATGCAGGCGCCGCAATAAATACAACCTTTACGTTCGGGGCCTTTGCCGTCGAAATACGGGTCGGGCTGGGTTTTTCCGGATTTATCGAAGTAGATGGCCACATGGGTTGGGTGTACCTCGCCAGTTTTACCGATTTCGGAAGCCAGTTGTTCCAGCGCCTTTTCTCCATCGAAAAACTTTGGATTGGGGGTGGCGCCGAGCATTTGTCGGGCGCGTTGGTAATAAGGCGCCAGTTCCTGCTCCCAATTGGCCAGGGAGGCCCATGAGCCGGTTTGGAAAAATGCCTGTTTGGGAATAGGCAGTGTATTGGCGTACACCAGCGAGCCGCCGCCTACGCCTGTGCCTGAAACAATGCCGACATGCCGGAAAATGGTGATTTTCATAATCCCAAACCAACGCAGTGAAGGCAGCCACAGCCAGCGCGACATACTCCAGTTGGTGCGCGGAAAATCTTCCGAGCGGTACCATTTGCCTTTTTCAATAACCAGAACCTTATATCCTTTTTCCGCCAGTCTCAGCGCACTCACCGAGCCGCCAAAACCCGAACCGATGATGATGTAATCGTACTCCATGGGGTGAAGATAAGGAATGGGGAATATCCAATAATCAATACCCGCACCATTTGGACATTCTACATTGGTTATTGGACATTCCCCACTTCCACATACCATAATTCCTATTCTACACGTTTGTTCTTATTTCCGGAATATAATACACAACGAATATCTCTCACTGGCCTCCTGCTGCCTGGAGGCCTAAAATCCTGTGTACTTATGCAAAGCAAAGCAATTAAAATCATCTTCCTGTTGTGTTCAACTTTTGTTGTTACTGTACAAAGCCAAAACCTGGACAAAGGCTATTTGGAACAAGGACTGGAATATTACTATGTCACCCAACAATACGATAAAGCCTTAAAGGCATTGGAGCTGTTGGAAAAAGAGTATGATTTAAGTGCTGTACGATTAGATATGGCGCTTCATGTGGCGGTGAAATATAAAAAGGAGGCGCTAGTGGCAGCCCTGTTGGAACAGGAGTACCAAGATTTTAATGCCAACTACATGGAAACTGCCGCCGGGGTAGGAGAGTGGTTAGGCGATAGCACGTTCCGTTTTGAGACATTTTTTGGAAAAAAATGGCCTGAAGTAGCAAATCGACTGGAAACTCAAAAACAAGGTTATGAAGACAACCTAAAAAGCGATTATTACAGCTTTTTGCTTAACATGTTAAACGTAGATCAATTTGTTCGCTTCAATAGTGTTTCTGCTGGTACATTTAAGGAGGTAGATTCTCTCAATCAGGATATGCTTGCGGCCTGGTTACTGGAACTTCCGGCAAAGGACCATCTGAAGTCCCGACTGAACAACCAAATGCTGGTAGCCATGCTCCGTCACCTGGGGCCGGCCAGGTTTAAAACATTGTCGGATAACAAGATTTTTACTAGTCTCCTGGCAGCCGGCATTATTTCACCACAGGATTATGGTATGATGTATGATTACCTGCATCCTATGCCTGCTTATTTTGTAAAAATTGATGCATTCATAGAAAAAAACTGGAGTTTTTCCGGTATACATACGCTGGAAGAACTCAAAGCGGTGGATCAACGCCGTGCTTCTATCGGATTACTACCCCTTCAATACTCAGGTTATTGTGTACAACGCAATATCATCGTGCCAGCCAACCTTAAATACGCTCCCCCGGTGGATCAGATGGTATTTGGGAGGAAATAATGGAGGATCGGTTGCTCGAATGAAATGCCAAGTTGTGGAAGTAGTGTTGTAATGGAAATTGGGGTGTCTCATTCGCCGTTTAAGGTGTTTTTTGATTGTAATACTGTGACAAGCTAAATAATTAAATCCCTGAATTGCTTGAAGATTTAGCAGGTTTAGTTGATTAAACTCCCAAAATCAATAAAACCGAACGTTGCTTGTTTAACAGATTATAAAACAACCTTAAATTTGCTATGAGACACCCTCTTATTTTACCATAAGCCAACTAAATAGCTGATTAGTTAGTGCTTGACCTATTTTATCGGACTATCAGCAGCTTTTGTTGTACCTCTGACTCATTGTTCCTTAATTTAACTTGATATACTCCAGCTGGCCATTGCGAAGTATTTATATCAAACTCAGATCCTTCAAAATTGCGGGAATAAATCGTTTTCCCATCAATCCCCAGCACCTGAATCATATTTTTACCGATCATGTTTACAGGTACATTTATTTTCACTAAATCAGTTGCCGGATTGGGTACAGCAAAATTAACTGTTTCATTCGGTACCAAATCTGTGCCTTGCATTTGGTAACCGATTCCTCCTCCTGCTCCACATGGGTATTGGGAAACTGTCGCAATCGGATAATCAAAGCAGAAAAACTTAGGCGTGCTATTTGAGGAAGATACTACAAAAGTGGTTTGCTGGCCTCTTAAGGTAACACACAAGGTGTCGCAACTTACACGTAAACAATACTGAAAACCTCCTGTACAGGGTTGTTCGCAAAGGTTTATGGCTGTTGCATTATCGCTGCCACAGGCATAAATGACACCTGATGGATCCTCATTACAAAGCCATGTAATACTGATTGTCTTTGACCCAAGAATTGTGTAGGAAGCAGCATTATCAATGACCAAGGTACCCATTTGTTCCATGGTAAACAAATTTGTACACTGTGAATTGCAGTCTCCAATGGAGTGCAGGACATATGTGACAGGTTCTCCGCATGGAGCGCATCCCTGATGAGGTTGCCCAAGTGGTTGTGCACCTGGACCCTCAAACCAGGTAATACATTCTTGAGCAAGCAACATGCCTGATTGAAGGAAAAAACTCAAAAAAGAAGCAAAAATTATCTGTTTCATGTAAATGATTTTTGAATGAAAGTGTGAAAATGGTGGATACCTGATTGCGCAATCGATAATGCAAAGGTGAATGACTTCATTCCCTCAAAAAAAGTACTATTTATGAGGATTATTTATTGAAAAAATAGTTCTAAAATAAGGAGTGGAGCGGCTTTTTATACAAAAAAAATGTCTCAGTTGCAAAAAATGCGCTGAGACTGTTTTGAAAAAAGGACAAAAAAGTGAAGTTTTACTAGAAGCCATCTCAAAACTGGTGCGCCGATACAGAAAAAGATGCATGGTAAGCGAAATCAAGGCAATTTTTCGAGTCATAGTGGTTCCTACGGCGAGCAAAAATTAACGATGAGTTCGCTTAGCAGACGCTTTTTCTGATCGGTGAGCAGTTTTGAGATGGCTTCTAATGGGATCTTTCAACCAAGACAAAAAATGTTATATTTTAACTTACCCTCATTCTATCATCATCAAATTCAACGCCCGCAACATTTCCTGGTCCTGGCCTCGCCAGTACCAGGAAAACGGGGTGATCCAAATGGATGAACATGGCGCCAAGGAGGCAAATAATTGCTTTTCTATTTGCTCCAGATCCTGTTTTTTGGCGCCCAAAGCATCATAAATGGAACGACTCAGCATGGTCAGGTCGTTGCGGGAAAGTCCTGCCGGCTTGCTCGTAGTTAAGTTCATGTATCTGAAATTGGGATAACTGCCCTCCATAAAATCATAGAGCGATTCAATAAAAAGGGTTCGTTGGGGCGTTTGGTTTCTGTGTATGCGATATCGCAGTAAAGCGCTGTTAGCCCTGTACGTTGTGATAAATTCCTGGTAAATTTTTCTGAGTTCCGTAATCTGTAGTCTTTCCTCCTTGCTCAGTTTTTTCAATACCTGAGCATTAAGTTTTTTCAGTTGTGGCAACCAGATGCGTTCCATTGTATCACGGGTGACTGCAAGCGCTTTATTTTGACTGGGATAAATGGTGTCATAGGCCCAAATTTCCGGATACAAATAATGCAGGCTGCCTATGGGATCACACAACCAGGTAATGAGTTCATCCGAAGTGGCTGTTTGTTTCAAATACTGGATTTTAAAGCAAAGCATATCCCATGCGGATCTTGTTGTACCCGTTGTGCCGGATTTTTCTGGATAAAGCCAGGTTTTTTCTTTTACAGCCTCCTCATAATCAAGCCTGTACAATCGGTCCAGCGTAGCTTCCCGAAATGGAAATCCGTGGTAATGGTTAATAATGAAGGCTTTATGCCACTTTTCATCCGGATACTTTGCCGGTTCCAGTGGCGCTATTCCAATCGAATCTTCAGGCGCCCAGGGGCCGTACACGGAGCAAATGATCTCAAATACAGGCGCTAAAACCGCCCGCTGTGTGGAGTCCAGTTGGGCATTGGTAGCTGAACTAAGATGCTGAAAGCATGCCCGGGCATCGGTTCTGTAATCGGTCCAGGAGTGGGTTCGTAGGTAGCGCTTAGTCACAGAATCCACCAGGGCGCGCGTTGTGTCTTCCCAGTGTAACAGCGGCGTAAACGGCAAAAACAACGAACTGTCCAGTTCCAGTTCCTGCTTTGCATAATGTAGCTTTCCGTCTTTTATTTCATAGGTACTCCTGATGCCATTGCCCTTGTTAAACACCACGCGCCCTGCTTCGTCCCAGCCTGTTTCTTGCTGTATTAGGCCTGTTTTCTTTGGATTGGCTGAGAAATTGGAGATGCTTTCATATAATTTTTGACCATTTTCATGAAATACAAGCGTAGCTGTTGAATCAAAATGTTTATTGTTGCTATCTCTGTAATGCCAATATTCCGTTCTGAATACTTTGCCAGAGGCGTAGTACGCCACGGTCTTTCGTACCTGCGGTTTGGTGATTTCTTCATGCTCGAGTTGACCGTTTGGATAAAACCATTGTCTGCAGGAGTCCTTCCCAGCGTTCGAGTAAATATATCGTAACTCTAATCTACCAATACTGTCAAATAATTCCTCTACAGTAGGAATCCCCTTTTTGACCTGTAATACACGACGGTCTACAGGTGTCTGTTTTTGTACACTGCCGGTGTATTGCGGATCTATGCCCTGTGCAAATTCTGTTATAAACAATTGATCAAAATGCTTATGTACGAATGTGTGCATTAATTTGGCATGTGAATCGTTATTAAATCCAATGTTGCAACCGCGATATGTCCGGTACTTTTCCCCTGTACGCTTGCATAAACTGAGATTGGTCAATATTTGTGCAAAGCAGGACATTTCCTTTTCACTAAACGATACAGCACGCAATGCGGCCAAAAATTCGGATTCATACTGTGGCAGATAGACCATCAGTTGTTCACAATCCGAATTGTCGTACACCCGAAAAGCTGCCGAGGCAAAGAAGAAATGTCGCTGCAGGCTATCCAGCGACTGCAACCATTGTTGGCGTGCTGTGGTATCGGCGAGATGGTGTAAGTATGCGCTGGAAGTTTCGTATGAAAATGCCTCTTCATTAAGGTGGTTGTCGAAATAGTCAAACGCATGAAAAAACGGTTTTTGAGCGTTTGTACTCAAACTAAAGAACAAGAGGAAATAAATAAGCTGTTTCATGCCGTTATAAAACCGTGATTAAACTTTGGTAAATATCAGACAAATGGGAGTATGTTGTACATTCGCAAAGACAACCCTGTAATTACATGTCATACCCCATTCAATTCATCCTTTATGTGTCCGATCAGGCACGTAGTTCTGCATTTTATCAGTCAATTTTGCGTCGGAAGCCGGATTTGGATGTGCCTGGTATGACGGAATTCAATCTTACAGATACCTGTAAACTGGGGCTGATGCCCAATAAAGGTATAGCCCGTATAATAGGCGATCAATTACCGCATCCGGATACAGGAAATGGCATCCCCAGGTGTGAACTATACTTTTACGTGAAGGATGTACAGGAAATGTTTGCGCATGGACTCCAACTAGGTATTTCAATAATCAGCCCTGTTTCAGACAGAGACTGGGGCGATCGGGTCTGCTACTTTGCAGATCCTGATGGACATGTTATCGCATTCGCAGAAAAACTTCAGGTATGATCAATTACCACAACAAAACCTTTCGCCCGGTACAAAACACCGAAAATGGCGAAACTTCTGCCGAAACCCTGTTTCAGTATCAACAAACAGGTAATATCCTGACTTCAATTTATCAGGGCGGACGTATTCTTCAAGGCCACCTGATTGGCCTGGTTGATGAACAAGGGCATATTCATATGCATTATCATCAGGTAAATGATCGCTACGAGATTATGACAGGCGTGTGCCATTCCATTCCGGAAATACTTTCCGATGGGCGAATCAGGCTGCACGAAACCTGGAGATGGACTTCCGGGGATATGTCGGAGGGGCGCTCTGTAATTGAGGAGGTTTGAATGGAAATAAGGAAGGTAATACAACATACTTTCAACATTATTCCTGGCGTCAGGGTTACCAATATCGGCACCTCTGACGCCAGGAAATGAAACTACCTTTCTTGTACTATAAATCGATAACTAATCTGCGTCTCACTGTCGCTGCGGAGGGTCAAAAAATAAGTTCCTGCTGAAAAATCCAGCAGACTCAAAGCTGTTTGTTCCCCTTCCAACAAGCTTACAGAGCGACGTACAATCAACTTCCCAAGCGCGGACTTTATCTCAATGAAGGTGTTGCCCTGAGATAGGTCCTTATTAGCGAACAGGAAAAGCTGATCAGTTGCCGGGTTTGGATAAATTAATAACTCAACGTCAGACTGTATGGCTTGCTTAGCCAAATCCCGGTTTTCTCCACAAGAACTGTTATTGCAGTCGCCCAGATAATCTCCATGAGCCAAGTGCGCAGCTACAGCGCTTTGGTTGACACAAATGGTATTACCGCTATGACACAAATATACTTTTTGATTGTTTCCTGAACCACATTTCCAGGCTGGGGCAAGGGCCTCATAACCAGGATATACATCACAATCTGGATATCCATCGTTGTTGTGATCAATCTGATCGTTACCTCCCGGACACAGATCGCAGGCATTTCCAACGCCGTCACAATCAGCGTCGTCCAACAGAGTAACTTCTGCCTGACAGGATGTTTCGTTGCCGGATGGATCTGTAGCATTTAAGGTGACCATTTGTGTGCCAGATTCGTGAAAACACGGAATGAGATCTGGTGTTACGGTCCAGGTTGTTCCCGGACAAAGATCATAACTACCATTATCAATCATTTCTGGCGAAATAAGGTAATCGCCAGTTGCATTGGCATGCAACGTTATATCCTGACAAATTACTGTGGGGGGTGGCACAGTTCCTATGTATTCAAAAGCGCCAATATCATAACTTCCTGGGAGGTTGGCATTGGCTTTGAATGGTCGGGTGTTTTCATCGTAGTCTGTGGCTGGAGCGCCGTTAGCATCGCCCTGATCAATGGCTGGAGAGCAAGCCTGCAAGCGAAGATCCGGGCTTCCTATGAATAATGGATCAGCATCCAAGTTGCCTGTGCCAGGATATCCACCCTCAACGATAGAAAAAGATATGGTTGGACTGCTGTTGTAGTTATGTATTTCAGAGCCGTTCCCCCAGAAAATACTGTTCACAATTGAAACCGTACCGGCATTGTAATTGGCCATGCCTCCTCCTTCATTTGCTGTATTTTCTGTGATGCTGCAATTGATTAATTCCATATTGGATTCTGAATTTATCAATGCACCACCCTCAGCTGCACTATTACCAAAGAAAATATTGTTTGTTACAGTAGCTGATGAAAAGAAATGGTTGAATACGGCAGCGCCTTGTAATCCACTATTTCCAGAAAAGGCACAGGCGTTCAAGGTCATATTAGAATACATATGATTGAATATGGCTGCGCCATAAGGGGCATAATTCCCATCTGTAAAGGAGCAGTGGACCAAGTTAGGCATGGATTCATCGTTGAATATTGCGCCGCCATAATATTCGGATGTGTTGCCCTGGAATTGGCAGTTAGTAAGCTGAGGTGCAGAAAATCCCCGGTTCATGATACCTCCACCTTGCCAATAACCAGAATTGCCATAGAATATACAATTGCTCAGATTAGGATTGGAATAAAGGTTATTGTGTATTCCACCGCCTTCATTACCCGCACCATTGATGGAGAAGGAACAGTCGGTAATGGTTGGATTAGAGGATTGTGTATTCAGTATCCCGCCGCCAAAAACGGATGCTGTGTTGTTGAATATGGTACAACGCTCTAAAGTTGGCGAAGAAAATTCATTGTATATGCCGCCTCCAGATGATGCATGATTCTGATAGCTGATTTCGCTGTCTGTGATGGTTGGGCTGGACGCATAATTGTATATACCGCCGCCATTTCCTGCACTTCCATTGGCAGCAAAAGTACAATGATCAATTACCGGGTTGGCATTGTAATTCGACATGCCTCCGCCTTGTTGTACAGATTGATTGTCTACAAATTCGCAGTAGTTTATGATTGGAGATGACTCTGCATTGAGCATGCCACCGCCTTCATACCCGGCATTGTTATTGGCAAAGCTGCAATATTCAAATACAGGAGTAGAGAAAAAGTGGTTGAATACTCCTGCACCCTGACTTGCAGTATTTCCATAAAACTGACAGTTGGTGAATACCGGTGTTGCATACATATGATTGAATACTGCACCACCATAGGTAGCAGAATTGCCTTCACCAAACAAACAATCGGTTATTTGAGGCGCAGCTGATATGTTCATCATAGCGCCACCATACCCGTTATATGCGGTTAAATTGGCATAAAAATTACAATTGTTCAGTATCGGACTTGAGTCAAAGTAATTCAGCATGCCAGCACCCTGTCCGGTCACATAGTTGCTTCTGAAAGTGCAATTTAGGAGGGTTGGAGAGGCGTAAAGGTTCAACATTCCTCCACCGTAGGTTTCCAGTCCAATACCATCGCCATATCCATCTGAGATAATTGCTCCGTCAAGTACTGCACTGAAATCGAGATTGGTATTGAAAAAAACGTGGTAGCTGTTATCTGAAGGATCGCCGGCAATGCCCAGTTCGCCACTTATGATGACTTCGTTGGCAAGCCAGTTCCTTTCATTGGCGTAATTTTCATTTCCTGCAAAACCTCCCAATACACTGACACCGTTTTTTAAGTAAAAGGAAATGGTTCGATCAGAAACTGTTGCAGGTGTATAAATACCAGAAGCAATCCATACTTCATCCCCCCATGAGGATACGTTGATCATAGCTTGCAGGTCTGAGCTTGCATTTGACCACGATGAGCCATCGGCTGCTCCTTCCGAAATGGGTTTTACATAACGTACTGTTGCAGCAGCAGAAACCGCTAGCAATAACACTAATCCAGTTACAAAGGCCATACAATAAGCGACCATTCTGGAGGGTAAAATGAAAGTTGTTGAATGTTTCATGATAAAAACAGTAAGGTGAATTGAATAGAAAAAACTGGAGCCAATATTTGGCTGGTTGTCTTTTATAAAAGTACGTTTCAATAAAATAAATAAGATATTTTTTTATATGACTCTTCTCACGTTATGTCTTGAAAAAGGTCAGTAACAGCACTGTCCACTATCAATCAAATAATTGATTCCGCACATCCGGAAATACTTCCCGATGGGCGAATCAGGCTGCATGAAACCTGGCGGTGGACTTCCGGGGATATGTCGGAGGGGCGCTCTGTAATTGAGGAGGTTTGAATGACTACTATGGCTGTAAACTTACAATAAGGCCCGGGAGAAAGCGTTTGGAGGTTAAAGGCGTTTCTTTATGAGAGAAAAAATAACCAACGGGCTTTTGTTGACAGCACTTATTTTTCTGATGCAATGTGCAGGAAATAAAACGACATACTTTCAAAAAAGTCAATTGCCAAGTCTGATAGACAGCCTGTATCAGGCTGACCAGGCAACATTGCTCATTCAGCCTTCAGATAGTGCTGCCACGGCATATCAGAGAGTAATTCGAAGCAACTTTCCGGCAATTGAAAAAATATTCAAGCAATTTGGCTTCCCTGGATATGCGTTGGCTGGGAAAAAGACATCCGAGCAATATTTCCTCCTGGTACAACACAGTGATTTTGCCCCGAAATTTCAATTAAAAGTGTTGAAATTAATGAAGAAAGAGGTTTTGAAACAAAATGCCTCCGGGCAAAACTTTGCTTTTTTGACAGACAGGGTGGAAATTAATTTCGGTCGCCCTCAAATATATGGAACACAAGTGATTATGGGTAGAAATACACAAATCAAACCATGTGTTGATCCGGATAAACTCAACGAACGCCGGCACTCAATTGGTCTTCCAACGATAGAAGAATACCTGGAAAAATGTAATGAAGTGTTTTTTATGCTTAATCCAAATGAAAAGAAGGATTGAGGAAGTCTGAACACTATTTTTTCCTTACAAACGTCAGGCGCCGGGTTACTTCATCATCCACATAATGATCCAGATCCAGCCTGCACCTGGTGTAATAAACGGTAGTTTCAATAGTATCCGGCCCATGGAATTTGCCGAGAATATTAATTTCACAAATCAGAGAATCATTTACTTCACAATTGTAAAAACCTACCCAGCCTGGTCCAACCAGGTTGTAAATGGCAATACTGTCGCCATCCGGTAAATCGAAATAATGAAACCTCTCCTGACCACTTTGATAGGATAAATCCGGTTGATAAAAGCCATAGGTGGA
>JAEUUS010000585.1 GCA_016787545.1 Saprospiraceae bacterium | reverse complement strand
GACTTCAGAGGTGAAGCCCGGTTTTCAACCTGGTTGTATAAAATTGCGTATTCCACCGCACTCAATTTTTTGCGGAAACAAAACCCTGATATCCTTTCCTTAGACGATGAAACCAAACCGGTAAAACTTACAGATTCAAACAGCCCGGACGCTTCCTATGCCCTTGAAGTAGAAGACCGGAATGCGGCATTACAACAGGCAATTGCCCAGCTTTCGTCTGATGATGCGGCCATTATAACCTTGTTTTATCTGTACGAACACACACTGGAAGAAATTTGCCAGATTACCAGCCTTACCATGACCAATGCCAAAACAAAACTTTGTCGCGCCCGACAACGTTTAAAGTACATTATGGAACAAAACCCTCACCTGATGGCGGGTTGAACCATTGTTAATTACTAAATAGCGTTTAGAGATGGACCATAACTTCAAGCTCACCGACGAAATACTTTGGGATTACGCTGATGGCTTTCTTCCTGCGGAGGAGCGAATACAGGTAGAATCCTGGCTCCGGCAACATCCGGAGTCTCAGGTGCGTTTAGATCATATTTTGGTTGAAAAACGGGCTTTCGCTTCCGCACCCATGGAAAAACCGGATTCCGGTTTTGCCCAACAGGTGATGAATGCCTGGGCGCAGGAGCACGCGCCTGTGAAATCCACCGTTGCGAAAAAAACATTGGACTGGATTTTCTGGGCAGCCGGCAGCATTCTGATATTTATGGTCTTCGTACCATTCTTGCTGGCTCCCGACGCCCCTGCTACGAAACCGATGCAGATTCCGGAAAAATTTGTACCTCAAATTTCCGTTCCTGCATACGATTGGGCTGGCCTGTTGAATAGCCATATGACATATTTCCTGATTTTAGCTATCTTGGCGTTCCTTAGCTTGAAACTTTTGGACAAATATTTGCAGGTAAGGAAGCTGCAAACAGCAGAGTAGTTTCCTGCCCTCGTATTTTCAATCTGAGTTCGCACCGCCTCAGGCAATATGGCCAAAGAAAAAAAGACGCTTTTTATCCACCAGCCGCAGTACAAAGGCGGCCCGAAGGAACTTACCAAGTTCATTTATACACACCTGCGTTATCCGAAAGAAGCTTTTGAAATAGGCGTAGAGGGCACGGTTTATATCGAATACGATATTGATTATCAGGGGAATGTAGTAGCTACTCGGGTTGTTCAGGGTATCGGGCACGGTTGTGATGAAGAAGCATGCCGGGTAGTTCAAATGCTCAAATTTGATGTGGAACGCAACCGGGGGGTACACGTTCTTTTTCATCAAAAAGTAAAGGTGGTATTCAAAAAGCCCAAGCCTGCGCCTGTTCCGGTTCCGTCAACCACTCAGGTACAAGTGGCATACACCGTCACAACTTCAGCCCCTAAAAACGTTGAAGAACCCACCAAACCGGCTGAGCCTACCTACAGTTATTCCATTAAATTGTAGTGAAGGACCGTTATTGAACCAGATATTTGAACCACAAAGTCACAAAGGGCACAAGAGAGGATTAGAAAATTGAACCACAAAGTCACAAAGGACACAAGTATATTGTTCTTTGTGCCCTTTGTGACTTTGTGGTTCAAGTATATGGTTCAAACCTGCGGTTTACTTGCTTTTTCCCACGATTTCAAAGGATTGTTCCAGCCGAAAGCCATCCCGGTCTACCAAGGCCAGGTTGTGTTTGCCCACAGGTGGTTGTAATGCCATTTGATGAAATACTGTGGTTGTGCCAATGTAATTCCCGTCTAAATGCCAGAATATTTCAGCACTGCGGGAACGGTGTGCCACCTGGAATACCGTACTGCCTAATTTACCACTCAGGTCTATCGGTACATAAATCCGGGTAGGATGCTTGGGGTAAATCAATTGCATGGGTGTTTGACTCTGGGCTGCCTGCGTTCCTTTACAATCGTCTCTAAATGGTGGTGGACTGATGTACCCCGGATTTTTTCCTTTGAAATAAAACTCCTCAATGGGAGGGAGTACAAACCAGGGTCGGTGCTGCATCAACGCCGGCGACTCACAATCGCTGGTCACCTGAAATTGTCCGGTTGGATCCAGGTGCAACATCTGGTGGTACGTACATGCCTGCCCTTTCAAACTTGCTTTGGGGATCCATACCGTATCCTGATCACACCATTCTCCGGCCCGATAACCACTTTGTCTGCACATCGGTGCCTGAGTCATGTCATCGTAAGGTGGATCAAACCAGGAATCTTCCTGGGGCAATTGCTGAAAAATATCGAACAATACCGGCGCGGCCATTTCTACGCCCAGCAATCCGGGCCTGCCCTCACCATCAGCATTGCCCACCCAAACGCCTACGGCATACCTCGAAGTCACACCGGCAGCCCAGGCATCCCGAAATCCGAAACTGGTGCCGGTCTTCCAGGCAACTTGCCTTCCGGCGCGAAACAACTCCCATTCACCGGCACTATTGGGGCGTTCAACTTCCCGCATAGCCTCAAAAGTGTACCAAATGGCCCCTGCACTCAACAATCCAGACTCCTTACTCAAAGGTTGATTCCGTGGTTTGGGCATTACCTGATACCGAACTTTGCGAAAATCATCGTCTGCATACCTGCCATCGCGGTCGTAATAACTGCCCAGTCGACGTGCCATGCAGGCATAGGTATTGGTAATATCCAGCAAATTAGCTTCCGCTCCACCCAAAATCAACGACAAGCCGTAATGTGCAGGTGGCTTGTTGAGTGTGCTCAAGCCTAATTTTTGTAACCCGAAATGGAATTTTTCCAGTCCATATTGCTGTAACAACAACACAAAAGGGACATTCAGAGAACGAATGAGCGCTCTCTTTGCCGGTACTGCTCCATCATAGGTCTCGTAATAATTCTCTGGTCGGTATTCGCCTAATTGGGTAGGCACATCGTGCAGCAGTGCATTGGGAAAAATATCTCCGTTTTCGAGTGCCAGCGCATATAAATAGGGCTTGAGTATGCTGCCGGTGCTCCTGGGCGCCGTAATGACATCCACCGCTTCTCCATGTTCTTTTCCTGCTCCGGTTACATTGCCCACATAAGCCAGTACCTCACCGGTAGGCACATCAAGGATGATAGCGGCAAGGTTATGTATATCGTTTCCCCGATACAGTTCCTGGCGTCGGCCCAGAATTTCGGTACAACGTTCCTGAAGGTTTTTATCCAATGAACTCCGGAAACGAACCAGGGTTTCTTCTTGAAATATGCCGCCTTGTTTGCCAGACATAAATCTTGAAGGCGCCAATGTTATGGCATCCAGTAAATGCGGCGCCAATTGTGGGAGCGGCAAAGGGGCTTCCGGCAGGGGCTCTTCTTTAGCATAATCGCACTCTGAAGATTTAAGTTTGCCCTGTTCAAAGAGTTTTTGCAGGAGCAGATTTCGTTTCTGAAGCAGGCTGTTGCGGTTCCGCCCGGGATGGATAAGTGCCGGACTGTTTGGCAGCACTGCCAGGGTAGCCGCTTCTGCCCAGGAAAGCAATCCCGGCCGTTTACCGTAATATCGCCAGGATGCTGCCTCCAGACCTACTACATTGCCGCCAAAAGGGGCATTGGCGGCATAAAAGCACAAAATTTCCTGTTTGGAATAAGTCAGTTCCAGACGGGTGGCCATAAAAACCTCTACCAGTTTCTCCCAGATGGTACGGGATGGATTATCGCGCGCCAACCGGATCACCTGCATAGTGAGGGTACTTCCACCGCTGACAATACCGGCATTTTTGATATTCAACCAGAGCGCGCGCGCCATGCTGATGGGGTCCACACCTGGATGATACCAAAAACGTTTGTCTTCAAATGCCACTACACAAGCGGCATATTTTTCCGGAATGGTATCTGTCAGGGGGAAACGCCATTGTCCGTCAGCAGCAATTCGAGCACCCAGCAATTCTCCTTTCCGGTCTTCCAAAACCACACTCAAGGGCTTTTCAAACAAGGGCCTGGGCAGGCAAAACAGCCACAACAGCAGCAGTAAACCCAGCGCTATGGATTTTCGCGGATGTTGCCTGATGCGCTTGGCTAACCAGTTTAACCAGGATTTGAACTTTATTTTCAGTCGGGAGATCAATGGCATACAAGGACAAAAGTAGGGGGAAAGGCGCGAAGGTTGGACACAAAGTCACAAAGACACTAAGGCGCAAAGTCGCAAAGGGTTTATTTGGCTGATGCCAAATAAACCCTTTGCGACTTTTCAGTTTTGGGCATGGCCGCAGGCCGCGCCAAAAACTTAGCGTCTTAGCGCCTTTGTGTCTTCGTGCCTTAGTGTAATTCGCGCCTTCCAAACCTTAGTTTCTTCTCAAGGAAACAGGCATGGCATCGTCGTAATCTCCTGTCAAAACAGGTGTTTGAACGCCGGCGGTGTAATCACGAACTTTGGCGTACACATAGCTGTACAATTCCTTGATACTCACGATGAAATCGCCATTGGAATCGGCAGCACCTTTCATGCCGCGGAGCACGTAGTAGGTGAACACACCCTGACGCAGGCCGTGGTCTTCGAGCGATAACTCCTCCGGTTTGGACGACATGAGCAGGGCAATGCCGCCATCCGTTTCCTCAAATGCCTGGTAAAATCGTTGCAGGGAAACCGGTGCCGGGCCTTTGGCGGCCAGCGAACCGCTGTAATCCAGGGTGCCGCTGTGGCAGGCATCGGCAATGCAGAGTTTATGCTTGGCCTTGCTTTGTTTCAGGATCTGGCGGATTTCTTCGTGGCGCAACTTGTTGTTGAAACCATCAAAATCCACCGGCAGGAAACAGCCTTCGAGACCGTGACCACTGAAATAGAACAAGACCACATCATTCTCGTCCGCCTTGAGGAATAAAGAACGCATGGTGAGCAGGATATTCTCACGGGTGGCGCCCTCATCTACCAGAATTTCAATCTGGTCGTCAGACAACGCGCCGCCTTCCGGACTTTTCAGGTGAGAATAGAATCGGAACGCATCGTCGTCAGT
This sequence comes from Saprospiraceae bacterium, assembly GCA_016787545.1. Lineage (GTDB taxonomy): Bacteria > Bacteroidota > Bacteroidia > Chitinophagales > Saprospiraceae > M3007. The sequence continues at coordinate 850 of JAEUUS010000585.1, read as the reverse complement.
GAATTTGAGCGATGGCATGGTGGTGTATTTGCCCACACCAACTACTACTGCCCAGATTTTCACACCACGACTTTGGTCGGAACGGACCGGATCGCTGGGCAATGCTTCGTTGGAATCCAGCTCCTTGATAGGGGAGCCGTTCACCCATACCGCGCCATATACCCGGCCACTGGCAAAGTACATCACCCCTTCACCATAAGGCGCATTGTTGGCCCACTCACCTTCATAGCGGTCGCCATTGGCATAATAGCACACACCACGGCCATTCGGATACCCTTCCTTGAATTCGCCTATCCAACGGGAGCCGTCTGGATAATCATAGTAGCCCTGACCACTGCGGCAGTAGGAGCTTCCACAATTCCGCAATCCTGCCACATCCGGCTTGGCCGGGTTGGGTTTGGCATTGTTGGGTTTGGTTTGGCTGTTTGGTTTGGCTGCCGGCGGTTTACTGCCGGAAGCATTACTGGCTACATCGGATTCCCGACTTGGAGCGCCTTCCTGGCGTTCCACCAATTTTCCCTGGCTCCAGGTGCCGCTTTTACGCTCACCGTCGGAGAGGTGTAGCGTTCCCACGCCATGTTTTTTGCTTTTTTTCCAGGCTCCGGAATAATAAGCGCCATCGGCATAGTACATAGTACCCTGTCCATCGAATTCGCCGTTCATGAAGTTACCTTCATAGCGTTCTTTGGTTTTAAAGAAGTACTTTCCTTTGCCGTTGGGATAATCACTGGTCCAGCGACCAATGTACTTATCGCCATTGATGTAGGTAATGGTGCCATCTTCCCCATGTTTTTTACCATAGTTAAATGGCCCCTCATACACACTTCCATCACCATAGGTCATTTTGCCT
>JAEUUS010000584.1 GCA_016787545.1 Saprospiraceae bacterium | reverse complement strand
AATGACCCCAAATGACCCCAAATGTCTCAGTCACCCCGTCACTACAAACCCTTCATAAACCAAACCAAACGACGACTCTGTGTTAAAACGACTGCACATCCGAAACTACGCCCTGATTGATGAGCTGGAAATTCATTTTTCCGATCAGCTTACCATCATTACCGGTGAAACCGGCGCCGGTAAATCTATTTTGCTGGGCGCTCTGGGACTCATCATGGGCGATCGCGCCGACACCAAGGTGTTCTACAACGATGCAGAAAAATGCGTGGTAGAAGCCTTTTTCGATGTTTCTGAATACGATCTCCAGGCATTTTTTGAAGAAAATGAGCTGGATTACGATCAGGAGGTGGTGATTCGCCGGGAATTATCGCCGGCCGGAAAAAGCAGAGCTTTTGTGAACGATACCCCTGCCAACAATCAGGTGTTGCAACGGCTCACCGAAAATCTCGTTGATCTGCACCAGCAATTTGACACGCTGGATATTCATAATGTCAATTTCCAGCTTCGGATGATTGACGCGCTGGCGGATAACAACCTGTTGCTCAAGGAATACCAGCAGGGTTACCGCAAGTATGCTTCTGATAAAAAACGGCTGGCTGAACTCATTGAACGCAGTCAAAACGGTGCGCGTGAAATGGAATTCCTGCGTTTCCAGCTGGAAGAATTGCAGCAGGCCGCTTTGCTGGAAGGCGAGCAGGAACAACTGGAAGGCGAACTGGCCCAACTCACCAATGCCGAAGACATTAAGCGAAACTACGGCGCAGCCTACAACCACCTGGCAGATAATGAGTTGAACCTGGTGGGGCAATTGCAGGAACTCAACCGAAGCCTGGCGCCCACCCGAAAACTGTCGCCACAACTGGCCGGTATCAGTGATAGACTCGACGCTATTTTGGTTGATTTACAGGATGTTGCCAAAGACTGTGAGCGCATTGCAGAGGGCACGGAATACGATCCGCAGCGCATCGGTGAAGTGCAGGAGAGACTGAATGTGCTGTACAAACTGCAAAAAAAGCACGGAGCTGGCACTGTCTCCGAGTTGCTGGATATTCAAAACAATTTGGAAGCCCAAACAGCAGGATTTACCAATCTGGATCAGGAAATTGTGGCGCTGGAACAAGCCATTGCAGCTCAGGAAAAATCGCTGCGCACCCAGGCTGCAACCCTCAGCCAACGCCGGAAATCTGTGCCCGCCTCCTTCGAGGAACGGGTGCAGGCCATGCTCACTCAGTTGTCAATGCCGCATGCCCAACTCAAAGTAGATATCTCGGAGTTGCAGCAATTGGGACCTACCGGTTTGGATGAGGTACAGTTCCTGTTTGCCACCAACATTGGCGCGCGTTTTTTACCCATCAAGGATGTGGCCTCAGGCGGCGAACTTTCCCGACTCACCCTGTGCACCAAGAGTTTGGTGGCAGACGCCATACCATTGCCCACCCTTATTTTTGATGAAATAGACACCGGCATCAGCGGCGATGTTTCCCTGAAAATGGGCATGATCCTCAAGGAATTGAGTTCCCGCCACCAGGTAATCAGCATTACCCATACGCCGCAAATAGCAGCCCGGGCAGATGCCCATTATTTTGTGTACAAAAAAGTAGACGGCCAGCGCACCGTTACCAATATCCGCAAACTGGAAACAGATGAGCGGATCAGGTCCATCGCCGTCATGCTCAGCGGCCATCCGCCTAGCGACTCCGCCCTGGCCACCGCCCGCGAACTCGTGGGTGAACGCTGATTGGAACACGGGTTGGAACGCGGATTTTTTATTTGGAACGCGGATGACGCGGATGACGCGGATTTTGAAAATTGCCTTCGGCAATTTTGTGTTTAAAAAAATTAAAATCTTAAATTCTCCTAATAGGGCTGCCGAAGGCAGCTGAAAAATCAGCGCCACCCGCGTCATCCGCGTTCCAAACAAAAATCCGCGTCACCCGCGTCACCCGCGTTCCAAACAAAAATCCGCGTCACCCGCGTCACCCGCGTTCCAAACAAAAATCCGCGTCATCCGCGTTCCAAAACAAAATCCACGTCATCCGCGTCATCCGCGTTCCAAACAAAAATCCGCGTCACCTGCGTCATCCGCGTTCCAAACAAAAATCCGCGTCACCCGCGTCATCCGCGTTCCAAAAAAAACCCGCGTTCCCATCCGCGTTCAAACCCGCGTTCAAACCCCGTGTTCAAGCCGTCCATCCGCGTGCCGGGCGAAGCGCCCGAGTTCGCGGTCATGAACCTGATCGAATCGACTCCAGGGCCAGCCCCCGAATTTGGTAGCGTGATAATCTTCAAAAGCCTGCTGGATTTCTTCCTTGGTATTCATCACAAAGGGTCCGTACTGGATCACGGTTTCGCCAATGGGACGTCCTTGCAGCATGAGGATGCGGGCCTCGGTTTCGCCATTGATGATGGGCAGATCCACCGCAGCATTGACCACTGTAGCATGGTATTTTTCTATGATGCGACCTCCGATATTGATTTGATTACCAATATAAAAATACAACACCCGGTTCACGCCTTTACCCGCTTTGGGCAGGGTAAAGCTGGCGCCTGGCTCCAGCTTCAGGTTGAAAATGGCCACTTCATTAGCCGGATCAGCGGCCCAGGAATCAGGCGGCGGCGCTGGAGCGGTGTACTCGAATAGTTTGCCGGCGATCACCTCAACTTCGGTTTGTTTACCAGACAAATCCTTTCGCATTACCCTGGGAATCTGGGCTCCCCACAACATTTTAAAGTGCGGATCAACCATTTTATTCTTTTTGGGCAAATTGAGCCATATTTGAAACAACTCCAGGGGGTTGTCTTCCTCTTTTTTCAGCAAAGGAAACATCTCGGAATGTTGCACACCCTTGCCGGCAGTCATCCACTGCACATCGCCTTCTCCGTATCGTCCGGAGGCGCCTAAAGAATCGGAATGATCCACCAGTCCGTCACGTACAACAGTAACTGTTTCAAAGCCACGATGCGGGTGCCCGGGAAAGCCAGGTACTTTTTTGCCATGGTACATCCGGAACCCGTCTTTGATGATAAAGTCATCGCCCAGTGACCGACCCTTCAGGGAAACAGCAGGGCCCATTTCATCATTGCCTTTGGGGAACTTGTCTTCATGATGTACACAAAAAAGGAACGGATCCAGTGTGTCCCAGGCAAAGCCCATAGGCTTTACTTCCAGCACAGGATCAG
>JAEUUS010000542.1 GCA_016787545.1 Saprospiraceae bacterium | reverse complement strand
GAATACCAACAGTTGGTGGCTGCTGCCAACATAGCCAACCAGTCGCTCGACTAAACCTTTCTATCAGTACATAATATCGTTCAAAAGAAACGATAAACAACAGGATTGGAGCGGAACGCTTTTAGCGTTTCGCTCTTTTTTATGGAAAGGCGCAAAGGAGGCACCAAGACGCTAAGACACGAAGGCGCTAAGACACGAAGACGCTAAGTTTGAGGCAGCGCAGCTGCCAGTAAGCACGAAGGGCCAGCTTTCAGCTGGCCCTTCGTGTCTTCGTGTCTTCGTGTCTTCGTGTCTTAGCGTCCTCGTGTCTTAGCGTCTTTGCGCCTTGGTGTCTTGGTGCCTTTGCGTCTTGGTGCCTCCTTTGTGCCTTTCCATAAAAAAAGCCCGCACACCGGGGGGAAAAGGGGGCGGGCTGGTAAATTGGAATTATATCCTGACAGAAACAACCTATGCCGCTGCGGTTTCACGAACCAACAACTGGAATCCGTTTCCGTGAATGTTTACAATTTCTATGGTACTATCCAAAGCCAAATATTTTCGAAGCTTGGTTACAAACACATCCATGGAACGGGCCGTGAAATAGGTGTCCTCATGCCAGATTTTGGTAAGAGCTTCCGAACGTGGCGTTACATCATTGATGTATTTGCAGAACAGCTTGAGTAGTTCTGCTTCCTTAGGGCTAAGTTTCCACTGACTTTCTTCTCCCTGACGAGCTTCCGTGAAAGTCAGGATACGCAGCGGGAAATTGAAATGGTATTTGCCAATATTGAACTCGCGCTGATCATCACGCGGATCCGGATTTTTATTGACGCGCTTGAGTACGGCCTGGATACGCAGCAGCAACTCCTCTGAATTAAATGGTTTGGGTATATAGTCGTCAGCGCCAAGCTTGAAGCCCTGCAGCACATCGTCTTTCATGGTTTTGGCCGTAAGGAAGATGATAGGCACATCTTTGTTGCGCTCACGCACATCCTTTGCAAGTGTGAACCCGTCTTTTCGGGGCATCATCACATCGAATACACAAAGGTCGTAGTGACTTTTTCGAAACGCTTCGAGGCCCTGGACACCATCGGTGGCAAGGTTTACCTCATAATCGTGCATTTCCAGGTAAGATCGGAGCACGTCGCCGAAATTTTGGTCGTCTTCGACCAGCAGGATTTTGTATCGAGCACTTGCCATGATGTTGTCGGTTTGAGAGTGTTCGTAAGATTAAAGTATGTTCAAGGATTGGTATTAAAAGCAAAACACATCCTTAACGTTAAACGTTCAAAATCAAGTATGTGAAATGCCTCCGGTTCGGAAAAAATGTTAAAATTTATTTTTTGCACACCCGTTTTGGACCATACCATTACGAATCGCACAACCAAAAGTACATAAAAAAAAGAGGTTCCGCAAGCCCTGAGCTGCGGAACCTCTTTTATATGGACGGTGGACTGCTGAACGTTAGACGTCCAACTGTCTAAGAGCCTATGTAAGAACGCTCCTTAATGCGAGGCGATACAAACATGAACACTAAGGCAGTAGCAAAACAAATGCCCGTGAACAACCAGAAAAATCCGGCGCCATGGAATTGTGCAAAGAATCCGCCATTTTTAATGTTGGTTTGGATCACTGATACAATCACGTTACCAAGGGTTACCGACAACAGGTAACACGCCATAATGGTTGATTTCATGGTTGGCGGCGATTGTGTGTAAGC
>JAEUUS010000524.1 GCA_016787545.1 Saprospiraceae bacterium | reverse complement strand
GGATTAGATGTCTGATTAAAATCTCGTGCTTGGGATGGCCTGCTTGCTGTAGGTGTTATACCTACCGGGCAATTGAAGGTGTTCAAATGCGCTTCATATAATTTCTGATCCGCCAGCCTGGAAGCTATGTTGATATAGGTTACATCAGCTTGAGCGGGCAAAGTGTATTCGAATATTTCAGATTGGCCATTGGCTATACTGTCGGAGGTAGATTTGAACCGAACCGAGTACATCGGTGTGTAATTGGGGCTTCGCACGATATAGGTGCGGCCGTCAATTCCAGTAAAAAACGAGTTATTCTGTGGTTCCATGGCAACCAATCCATCCGGAATCTGGATAGCGGTATACACCATTTTACTGGCACAAGTATTGGTTACTCTGATACGGTACGTATGGTTTTTGCCTGCATCAGCCGTAATAGTGAGTAACTCATATTTCATACAGCCTGTCTCCTTTATGTCGCAGGCGGACTCTTCTCTTACATTAATGGTAAAACAGCATGGCTTTTCCTGGCCGCATTGGTCTTTGGCCATATAACAAACCTGCGTAGCTCCAATGGAGAAAATACTTCCAGAAGAGGGTCCATTTGTGCGCTGAAGTTCTATTCCAGGACAGAGGCAATCACTGGCAACCACCGGATCGTTATACTGAACCGTTGGGATATTGCCACCGGCATTGCTTACCACCGTAATATCATTCGGACAATGAATAGCGATATTGGAAGGCGCAGGAGTGAGGTATTGAAGGGTGTAGGTAACTACTGTATCACAATCGCCGTTAGCGGATGGATAATTTACAATAACTGTTCCAGGCTGAGTGTAGGATTGTCCTGCAAGTACAATGGTTTCTCCTGGACAAAAACCTCTGGTTTCTGTACGTGTTGGCTGTTGTTTAAGTTCCAGCGTATAGGTTACAATGGTATCGCAACCGCCATTGGTGGATGCCAGATTGGCGATAACAGTACCAGGCTGATGGTAGGTTTGGCCGGCAATGGTTACAGTTTGTCCGGGACAGAAACTGCGTGTTTCTGCACGTGTTGGCTGTTGTTTAAGCTCCAGCGTATAGGTTACAATAGTATCGCAACCGCCGTTGGTGGATGCCAGATTGGCGATAACGGTACCAGGCTGATGGTAGGTTTGGCCGGCAATGGTTACCGTTTGCCCGGGACAGAAACTGCGTGTTTCTGCACGGGACACCTGTGGCATAAGTTCGAGGGTGTGGGTTACAATGGTATCGCAGCCGGGACCAGTTGCAGCAATGGTTTCCAGAACCGTAGTAGATTGCTGATAAACCTGACCGGCAATCTCAACGGTTTGTCCGGGACAAAAACGATGCAACTGAGATTTAACAGGTTGAGGCTTAAGTTGAAGCGTATAGGTGACCACGGTATCACATCCACCTGTTACTGAAGGCATATTCGCAATAACGGTACCTGATTGCGTATAATTCTGACCTGCAATCATGACCGATTCTCCTGGACAAAACGCTATATTGACTGCCCGAGTCGGCTTGGCTCTTTGAATCAAGGTATACGTTACAAGGGTATCACAGCCTCCTGTGGCAGATGGAAGAATTTGTTGAATCACACCAGGCGTGGCATATACCTGTCCCCCAATCATGACCGATTCTCCTTCACAGAAGTAAATTGTCTGCGCAATGGACGGCTGAGCCCAAACTTTTAAAACGAAAGTGCAAAGCGTATCACAGCCTCCATGAAGCGAAGGAATTGTGTCAACTACAGTAGCAGGCGCCATGTAGGCAACGCCATCGATTAAATAGGTTTCTCCAGTACAAAGTCCAATGACATGGATGCCGGTTACATAAGGAGAAAGAGTCAGGTTATATTGTACAATAGTGTCGCATCCACTTAAACTTTGAACAGTGTCTGTTATCATTTTTGGCGCAAAAAAGGACATACCGTTGATAAGGTATGATTGATTTGGACACAGTGGGATGGTTTTGAAGACAACTGGAGGAGGGTTGGTATTAATGGATTGGCTCAATAAATTGATAGGAAGTGGCGAACCGTTTACTTGTACAGTTTCATTCCAGGAGGCAACGCCAGGATTGTCGGAAGAGCTTGTGGCTGTGAAATTAGCAGTAAGTATTCCGCCATTTTTAGGGCAATGCCCCTGAATCAAGCCACTGCCATCTGTTTTAATAAGGAGTAACTCTGTATTGTTAGCATTCACTTTAATATCGCCAACAGCAATAAAGCCACCATCGGCAGTCTGTACGGCCTTTGAAATTCTATCGGCATTTGGTCCGCCATAATTGTAGGACCACAACAAGTTGCCATTCTCATCCATTTTAGCCAAAAGCGCATCTCCGGACGCGCTATTGTTGTTATCAGAAGGCGTTAGTAAAAATCCACCGGTATTGATTTTTTCAATTCTGCCACGGAGGTTGTTGCCTGGGCGATAATATACTTTTGACCAAAGCACCTGTCCGCTGGCAGGGTTCACTTTTTGAACCCAGGCTTCAACATCAGTGCCGGTATTGGCAGACCAGGTGTGGTCAGCTAATAATAAATTCCCATCCTGTGCAGGTAGTTGGTAATACAGCGCTTCAGATCCGGAGCCGGAAAATTTTTGATTCCCTAAAACGGCCCCATTAGTAAGATCCAAACGAACAAGTGCAGCATCGGAATCGTAGCCGCCACTGGCATAAATTACATTTCCTTGTACATAGTTACAAAGCAATATATTGCCAACAAGGCTGGAATATGTTTTGCTCCAAACAGTGTTTCCGAGGCTGTTTAACCTCATTACGATTGTTTGTGCATTGTTTGAGCCAATGGAAAAGGTCATTCCTGATACAATAAATCCTCCATCAGGCAATGTAACAATGGATCGGCAAAATTCGTCGGAATTGCCGGAAAAGATAATTCTGTTCCAGACAGAATTGCCGGAAGCATCCACTTTTACGATATATATATCGGAACTCTCTGCGCCAAAACTTCTTGTTTCTCCAACAGCTACAAAGCCGCCATCCGTAGTGGCAGCAGCTGCGTTGAACTGATCAGCCTGGCCTGCACCAAAGCGCTTTTGCCAAAGGCTATTACCATTTGCGTCCAGACGAAGGAGAAGTCCGTCCTGATTACCAACCGTATTGGTTACATGACCTGTAACCAAATATCCATTGGAAGTTTCAAGCACCCAGGTGCCAACTTCGTGTCCGGAGCCACCGAAGGTTTTCTGAAAAGTGATTTGGCCGAAGACCAAGGCGCTTTGAAGGCAAATTGCCAACATCAAAAGTTTTCTTGTACGCTTTGCTGCCATGATTAAGTAAATCGGAATGGTGAACTACTATTGCTATCCTTTTAATCATGTGCCCTTCTTGAGT
>JAEUUS010000522.1 GCA_016787545.1 Saprospiraceae bacterium | reverse complement strand
GACAAAAAACCTGCTCCCGGGCCGGAACAGGAAATCCTTCGTTACATTTCACAATTCGCTACCCTGAGTGAGTTGGAAGTAAAAGGTATTCTGGACAGCATGAATATGCGGCAGTTCGAAAAAGGAGATGTGCTGCTTAGGGAAGGCCAAATATCCAACCTGTGCTTTTTTATTTTAAAGGGCTGTGTTCGTCAGTACTACCTGATAGACGGCGAGGAGCGTACCACCCATTTTTACACAGAGGGCCAACCTGTTACGCCTTACGAGGGCACTTTCAAACGCAAACCGGCCAAATACTACCTGGCCTGTGTGGAAGACACCCTGCTCACTGTAGGCACTCAGGAAGACGAAAAACGATTATTTGAACAGTTTCCGCGCTTCAAGGAAATTACCAGAATGGCAGTGGAAGAGGAACTGGGCAAAAGTCAGGAATCGCTGGCCAAACTCCTGATGCTTAATCCTGAAGAACGTTACCTGCATATGCTGGAAACGCGTCCTGATTTGTTGGAGCGCGTACCACAATACCAATTGGCGAGTTATCTGGGAATCAAACCTGAATCGCTGAGCCGCATTCGCAAGCGGATCATGAAGGGCTGAATTGCCGGGGGAAAATGTAGCCGATGATGTCATTTCGTATGGATTTGGTCTGCGGAATCTGTTTACTGAAGGGGTGACTGGCAGTCACCCCGTCAGTAAACAGATTCCGCAGACCAACGTATCCGCTTTCTTAACCAAAGTCAATGAATGGGAGCAATGGCAACCCTGACCTTTGCACCATCAACAAAAATGATTTTGGTATGAAAGCAGCAATTTTTGAACGTTATGGCGCCCCTGAAGTGGTGCAAATAAAAGATGTTCCGCAGCCGGTTCCTGGCGCAAATGACATGCTTATACGGATACACGCCACCTCTGTTTCTGCCGGCGATGCCCGCATCCGCCGAGCCGATCCATTTGCAGTACGGTTTGTATTTGGTTTATTTAAGCCACGCAGAAAAATCCTTGGTTATACTTTTTCAGGAGTAGTAGCTGCAACAGGAACATCTGTTACACAATTTAAACCCGGCGATGAGGTATTTGGCAGCACCGACATGCGTATGGGTGCACATGCGGAATTTCTTTGTTTGCCGGAAAACGGCGTTGTTATTCCCAAACCGGCCCAACTTTCACATGAAGAAGCCGCCTGCTTACCCTTTGGCGCCCATACAGCCCTGCATTTTTTACGACTGGCAAAGGTGGAACCCGGACATAAAGTATTGATTCTGGGGGCTTCGGGGGCTATTGGTACTGCCGCAGTGCAAATTGCCAAAAGTATGGGCGCACATGTTACCGGAGTGTGCAGTACTGCCAACCTTGAACTGGTCCGCTCACTGGGCGCTGATGCTGTGCTGGATTATACCCAAACAAATCAGGCACCACCTTTAAACCATTTTGACGTGGTTTATGAAACCGTGAATAAAACTCCTTTAGCTGCTTGTTTTACACCACTCAAAAAAGGGGGGAAGCTCATTCTGGGTGCAGCCATGCTGAAGGAAATGATAGGTGGTTACTATAAAGGTATGATGCAGGGCAAAAAAGTACTGGCCGGCGTGGCCCTGGACGATCTGCCCAAACTGCACCGCATCACAGAGCTCGCTGTTGAAGGCAAGCTGAAAGTGGTGATAGATAGAACCTACAATCTCACGGAAATAGCTGAAGCTCACCGACTTGTGGATAGTGGGCGAAAGCGGGGGAATGTGGCGGTGCGGATGTAATCGGAATGAAATTCCGGCAGGTGTGCAAGGCAGGAATACCTTACCGGCGTACAAACACCGACGGCGCTACTCCATCCAAGAGCAGCGCCGTCGGCTATTTAATCAAACGCGGAAGATTATCGTCCCGTCGTTCATCGTTCATCGGTCCCTATTCGGCATCATCCGAAGAGGGTGTGCCTACTTCGGGCACATGACCGCTCTCGCCAGGAGTAGGATCTGCAAACGGACGCTTGCCGATAATCACTTCCAGGTCTCTGCGGTGCAGCACTTCTTTTTCCAACAAAGCCTTAGCCAGTGCATCAAGCTCTTTACGTTTGTCTTTAAGAAGTTTCTTAGCACGGATATACTCGGCTTCAATCATGTTTTTCACCTCGGTGTCAATGATGAAAGCTGTTTGCTCTGAGAACGGACGGTTGAAGCTATCGTTGAGCATGGAATAGTAGGATACATTACCTACTTTATCGCTCAAACCATAGTTCACGATCATATCGTACGCCAGGCGGGTAATATGATCCAAATCGCTTTGCGCGCCGGTGCTGATCTTATCAAACACCACTGATTCTGCTGCACGGCCGCCAAGAGTCATGCACATATCATCGAGCAGTTTTTCCTTCCGGGTGATGTATTGTTCCTTAGGCAGATACTGGGCATAACCCAAGGCTGCCAGACCACGCGGTACAATGGTAACTTTTACCAGCGGGTGTGCATGTTCAAGGAACCAGCCACAAATGGCGTGCCCTGCTTCGTGGTAGGCAATGATTTGTTTCTCCTCAGGGCTGATGATCTTGTTCTTTTTCTCCAAGCCGCCAATCACTTTATCCAGCGCATAGTTGAAATCGTCGAGA
>JAEUUS010000511.1 GCA_016787545.1 Saprospiraceae bacterium | reverse complement strand
TTTATTACTTCCCGGATTCCAGAGAAATACCTCAATCTGATCAAAAGGCTCATTGGGCACACGGGTATCAAAACCAATGGTTTTAACCTCGTTATCTTCCACATGTCGTTGTAAGCGTATGGTCTGTTCCTTTATCATGCGCTCGCCAAGTTTAAATCGCACCGTAAATTGGGTCATTCCCCAGATCTCCCATTCCTTAGCCTCACACCGAAAGGTGACGGTGGTACGTAACCAGGTATAGGGTAGTCCAGGATTAGGCAACCTGATGGCTGGTGTAAAGGCCTGCTCTGCCGTCAATCGGGCCGATTTTTTGCCAGAGATAGGTGATGACTCCGTAATCACCGCAGCGGAATCCAATTCAAAATCCTGCATCGCCAGAAGTTTTACATCCTGTCGCTTTGCTCCGTCAAACGAATCCTTTACATCCAGATAAATCAAATCTTCTGTATGATGTGTCCATTTGCCCAATACAGTCAGGATGTACTTCCGGGTCATTTGTTCTGCATAAAACTGTCTGCCATGATGTGCCTGATGACACCACCAAACGTTCAGGTAAATACAAACGAGCGTTACGGTTGAAAAAAACCATCGGCTCCAGGATTGCTTCCAGGCCCAAACCCAAAAGGCGCCCATACAGAAAGCCCAGAGCGGATATGCCTGTACTATGGCCCGTTGCCCCAAACTGCCGCCATACCACCAGATATCCCAGGCAGAGGTAACGTACAGCGCAAGCAGGCAATAGCCAGCCACAACTGGAAAAACCTGAGGCAGTTGTTTGCGCAATAAAAACAAACCGGCTACAGCCAGTATCATGATTGGGGAATATACCAGCCAGCCAGCTTTGGCGCTCCACAAAACATTTGCTATATGCGGCGGGAACCAGGTAAACCCCTGTTCTTCATAGCTGTAAACGATCCATTCGCCGGTGGCGTATTTCCAATAAATAGGTTGTAACAGGATAATAGCAAAAGCAATACCGCCGGCAACCAGTATTTTAGGCCACAATTGTTGGAATAATTGCAACCGCGACGCCAGATCTTTCCAGGAGGAAATGCCCCAAAGCAGTGGAATCAGCGCAGATAAAATTTCGGTTGGGCGGGTAATAGTGGCCCAACCCACCAGCAGACCTATGGCGGCGGCCATCATAAAACCCGGTTTTTGATAAAATCGAATGCTGGCTAATATCAACATACCATTCAGGGTGAATAACCAGTTGTGGGTCATGGCTCCTGAAATGCCGCCGTATTCGAGATAGTTGCTGCCTAATGTAATGGAAATCAGCACAATAGCAGTAGTGCGCTCGTTGAAATATCTCAGTAAGATGTTTCTTAACAACCACAGACCTATCAGGGCAATGAGCAAGCTTCCTAAACTGATAGCAACATGATATGGTCTTGAAAACCCATCAGAAGCATAGCCTAAAGGCTCTGAAAGCACATGAGCAGTTAGAAACCATGGTAAAAATTGCAGCGCCTGCCCCATAGGATACTTCATGACAAGATTCCCGGAGTTATGCTCAAAAACCTGTCTCATTCCTGGCCCTGGCTGATACTTGCGCTCTATTTCCGGCCACCAATTCATGGTTTTTATATCCTTGTAAATAAAGGTCGCCGGCAGATACAGATAGTACCCGGATACGTCCCAACTGATTGTTGCGTCCTTACCGGAATATTCCCATTTAGGATAATAAACAGTTGAAGAAAGCAATAGAATGGCAGCACTCAACCAATAAGCATACAGGGATAGTTTGTTCATCGTTGGGTAGTCGCTATATTGTACTATTCAGCGCTTTCCGAAAATAATCATTGAGTCGTTTTCCGGCAGTAAAATAGTCGAAAACATAATCCGCAAAATCAGATCGTAAACAAATTTCCGGATCCTGCTCTGCCATGAAGTAGAATTGTTTATTGGCTAAAAGTGGCTCCTGGCGGGCCAATTCTTTGAATTCAGGCGGTAGAACTTTGTTTTTTTCGCCCTGAATGCCTCCAAAATGCTGTACAAATGCCGGATCCTGCACCACTTCCCGAAACGCATCAAGATCCTGGGCAATGGTTTTCCGAACTTTATACAATGGATCCTTTTCCAGAAAATAAGCCCCGCCTCCTAGCATCAGGTTGCCAAACTCCAGATGGAAATAATACCCAGGTTCCATCATGGTTTGTTTGCCTTTGGTGGTAAATACCGCCGAAACATGGGTTTTATAGGGCGTTTTATCCGCCGAGAAACGGGTGTCGCGATAAATACGATGAATGCAATCTTTGGGCTGAATCTGAAAACCCGGTTCTATGGTTTGCAATCTGGTAATCAGAGTCGCCACAAATTGTTCAAAAGGCTTCTTAACTGTAGCCTCGTATCGTTTTTTATTCTTTTCAAACCAGTCACGATTGTTGTTTTGACTGAGTTCATAGAGGAATTGGAGGAGGTCAGGACTTATCATAGACTGGGTTTTGAATTGTAGGCAAAGATACTCAATTGATACTTCGTTATCCAAACCATCCTACGCAGTCTGCCGGACATGGTCAGGATATCCAGTAGTCCGTGCTTTTTATATTTAAGTAAATTGATATTTGTTTGAAAATCTGTTTTTTCTAAGTTGTTGATTATCAATTTTATAAATAAATTATTCGCGCGGTTTTAGCACCTTTTTTCATGGTATTCACAGCTGTTTGCTGTCCTGTTTTGCTCAAAATTATCCCCGGACTTTTGCATCATCAATGGAATGATCCCTGCTGAGGCTGGCATATTTTACCTGACTTTAGCAGATTCGGGTATTTGATTATTCTATTGATTACTGCAAACAACTTCCTGTTGGCAGTGCACTATCACTATGAGAAAAACAAAATGACTATGCCAAAGAACAACTACACCATTGCTCATTTACACAGCTTGTTATCTGAAAAAATTGCCTTAAGGAGGCATGTTTTGATACTTGGTATTATTGGGATGTTCATCCAAATAAATACCGTAAATGCCCAATGTAATCCGGCAGGAAATGTATCCAGGTATGAATTTGATATCATGCCAAACGCGCCTTTAAACATTGTTGGACAACAGTTTTGTACCTCTCAATCTATGGGGACTAACTGTTGTGGCAACCAAGGCAGTTACCGTTGTTTGGATATTATTTTCCATGTGCAAAATGGTCCTATGGGCGAAATGTTTTCGGACAATTGTTCAGGAATGGCTAATTTTATGACAGCACAGGGCAATTTTGATGCGTTGTTTTTTAATGTTGGCGCACCTGATCCAGCAGGAAATGCTACAGATTGTAATGCCCCAATTCAAATTGGAAATAACCACACCATTTCCGTGTCTTTTACGGGGAATAATGCTGGGCAGGTTGTGTTGGATATGGAAGTCAGGGATAATATGGGAAATCTTATTTCCGCTCAATCACAAGCTGTAGCGCCCGGGCAATCTGCTATTTTTACCATTTGCAAACCTGGATTTGGATGTGTGGAAGATGAAATTGTGTTTGGGTGTTGCGATATTTCAGGCACATTAGTGTTGGCGCCCATGGCACCTTCAACCATTTGTACAGGAGAATCCACATCACTAAAAGTGACAGGCCTCAATGGCACGCCTCCTTATACGGCCTCTATTTGTGAGACTACGGTGATGGGCAACAATTACTTTGATGTGATTATCAATGATGATATGGATGGAAATGCAGCGATGGATATGGCGGTATTTAATATTACACCGGCAGCTGACGCAGTTTATAAGCTTGTATCCATTGAAGATGCTACAGGATGTGCTAAACCAGGTAATAGTTTGCCGATCGCCATCAATGTGCTTCCGAATCCGGAGGTAGATCCTATTTCCAATCAAACGTATTGTAGTGGAGATGTTGTTCCGGAGGTGGTATTTACGAGTAATACTTCTGGCGCAGTTTTTTCCTGGAGCCGAACCAATGAATCAATAGGCTTGGCAGACTTGAATGGGGTGGGTAATGTACCTTCATTTGTGGCAACCAATGCCGGGAATACCCCAATTACTGCCACATTTACAGTTGAGGCTACCTATATGGAAAACGGGGTGAGTTGTACTGGTCAGGCTACTTCTTTTACTATAACAATAAATCCAGAGCCAGCTGTTGACCCAATTCAAAATATGACATATTGTTCGGGAACTCAGGTGCCGGCTATTGCTTTATCTGGCAATGTGCCTGGCGCAGTTTACCAATGGTCGCATACCAATCCGGCTATCGGCCTGAATGTCAATAATGGGTCAGGCAGTATTCCATCATTTACGGCTTCCAATAATACCAGCGGACCAATTTCTTCTGTTTTCAGTATCCAGGCTACTTATCAAAACAACGGCGTTAGTTGTAGTGGTCCTGTTATTCAATTCACGATTACGGTAAATCCAATACCTAAAATCACGCCTGTTCCAAATCAGGAATATTGCCCGGGTGTGCAGGTCCCTGTCACCGTATTTTTTAGCGATGTACCTGGTACAACGTTTGCCTGGTCACGGACAACCCCTAATCCGGATATTGGTCTTTTACAGGTAGCTGGGAGCGGCAATGTGCCTTCCTACACCTCTACCAATAGTTCAAATCTGCCAATTGTATCTACGTTCACGGTTACGCCAACATTTACTGGGAATGGTGTTTCCTGCGATGGATCTGCCATCAATTATACCGTAACAATCTTGCCGGCGCCCAAAGCAACAGCGACTCCGGATGCTCAAACTATTTGTTCCGGAAATGCTATTACTACTATTGTATTAACCGGCACCTTGCCCATGACAACATTCTCCTGGACCCGAAATAACGTTGCAACAGTTACAGGGATTCCGGCAAATGGAACTGGTAATATAAGTGGTTCATTAACGAATACAACAAATGCACCCATAACAGTAACCTTCACCATCACGCCAACTTCTGGCGGTTGTCCGGGAACTCCGATTACGGCTACCGTTTTGGTGAATCCAAGCCCGGCTGTTTTTGTGGTCACAGGCGGAGGGGTAGTTTGCACTACGGACCAGGTGGGTGTTCCTGTAGGGTTGAGTGGGTCGCAGATAAATGTAAATTACCAATTGTTAAGAAATGGTAATCCTGTGGGGGCGCCGGTTGCCGGAACTGGTGCGGCGTTAAATTTTGGCTCTCCGGTTATGCCTGGTAATTATACCGTTTTAGCCACTCATGTACAAGGTGGATGTACTGCCCAAATGAACGGTATTGCCCAGATTTCCACCATGAATTGCAGCGCACAAATTATCAATGGTTGCATTTGTTTGAATAATGGCACCAATTTGACAAACAGTCAATTTGGAGAAAATATTAAAGTCACAGCGCCAAGCAGTCAACAATGGACCATCCTTTCAGTATCTGGTTTTTATGAAGCGTCAAGCCCTGCCCCGCCAGCCGCGCCAACACCTTTGGTAGCAGGAACACCGTTGCAAAATCTGGGTGGGAATATGTTTAGGCTTGACGGGCGCCACATAGATGCAATTGGTTATAACTTGTCGCTAAGCAATGGTAAGGGCACCATATTTGATTTGAGTAATACCTGTAGCTATCCAGATCCGGTTATTACCACCAATCTATCCGGTCCATTCTGCTTATACTCCGATCCTGTCACTTTATCAGGAGACCCTGGTGATGCCCATGTGGTTAGCCAAAGTTTCTTTATCAACGGCATACCTGCCACTCAATTCAACCCTGCCCAGGGAGTTGGGCAATATACCATTACCTACACTGTAAATGGAGGCGACCCCAAAGCATTCGGGCCGAATGATCCAGGCTGCATTCAATCGGTTTCGCAGGTAGTAAACGTGGTTGCTACACCAACCAATCTGGTCTGCAATGATTTGGTTTTTGTTTCGCTTGGAGATGATTGTATAGAAGAGGTTAATCCGGATATGATCCTTGAAGGTAGTTATCTGTGTTTTGATGATTATCTCGTAGAACTTGATTGTACCATACCACTTGGCAATGGCCCATGGCTGCCTGCCATTGTGGATGCAGATGATATTGGAGACATGTGCGTAGCAAGGGTTACCCATTTGCCCAGCGGTAATACCTGCTCAGGTATGATAAAAGTGCAAGACAATACCCCTCCAACAATAACCTGCAAACCTCTTTCCGTTCCTTGTAATGCACCAGATTTTAGTCCTGCATTTTTACAAAATGAATTGAATCTTGATGATGCATATCCGGTGGTTATAGATTGTCAAGGATTTATGCTCACCTGGACAGATACTGAAATTCCACAGAATTGCGCATCAGGATTGACGAAAATAATCAATCGGGTATGGACAGCAAAGGATGCAAGTGGTAATACGGCTTCATGCGTCCAGATAATCAGCCTGTTCCGACCGGCCCTGAATAGTATAGTATTGCCTCCAAACTATGATGATATCACGTTGCCGGATTTTGATTGCACCGATCCTTATCCAACGCCTGAGTGGATAGAAGGAAATGGCTTGCAAGGTGTGCCTTACTTTCAGGGTTTTCCGGTGGCTTGTAACATCAATGCCAATCATGTAGACATCAAAGTGCCTGTGTGCAAAGGAACCTATACAATTTTCCGTCAATGGACTATTATTGATGGTTGTACCGGCATGGTGCTTAACCATACTCAAACCATAAGGGTTACGGATGATCAGGGGCCTGTTTTCGATTGCCCGGATCCTGTTGAAGTCTCCGTAAATCCATTTGAATGTTGTGCAAATACAGATTTGCCGGATATTATTATTAGGGATCAATGTTCAGGTGTGTTGAACCTTTCAGGGTTAATAGAAACTTTTGATCCGTTTACTGGCGATCCCGTTCAATCATACGTCATTCAAGGAACACTTCAAAATTTTCCTGGGAATAACCTTTGGGATTCAGACACATTGGGTGTATTTGGTTGGACGCCTTGCCTGGCTGTAGGAAAACAGCTAATAACTTATACAGCGCAGGATGATTGCGGAAATACTCACTCCTGTCAGTTTGAACTGGAGGTTAAGGATCTGGCGCCTCCCGTGGCGGCTTGTGATGAGGTGACAACAGTAGCACTTGGAGCCGATGGTATGGCTTTGGTGAACGCTTCTACCTTCGACGATGGTTCTTACGATAATTGTTGTCTTGATCATTTTGAAGTGGCACGATCTGAGCCTAATAATTGTACAGATACACTATTTGCCGAAACGGTTAAATTCTGTTGCTCTGATATAGGCAATTTAGTCATGGTTACCTTCCGTGTATTTGATTGTCAGGGTAATTCCAACGATTGTATGGTGTCTGTAGAGGTACAGGATAAAATTAAACCCATTTGTTTGCCTCCTTCACAAGTAAATGTAAACTGCGAAAACTATGACCCAAGTTTGTGGAGTTATGGACTACCGCAGGTGTCGGACAACTGTTGCCTGGATTCCACCAAGATGCACATGGGGCAGCCTGGTTTGCAACACAGCGTTAACTATTCCCTGTTTGACACAGTTTGTAACAAAGG
>JAEUUS010000501.1 GCA_016787545.1 Saprospiraceae bacterium | reverse complement strand
CGGCGAATACCTGGAATACACCCTTGATTTTGGAGACGGTACGCCACCGCTAAATATTCACCCCAAAAAGCCTACAGCACGGGGTGGACTGGCTTCGGTGGAGCCTAAAAACGTGCCGCACAAGCGTTCGGAACTGGATAGTATTGTGCACCTGTATCAAAAACCGGGCAACTATGAAATTACCCTGAAGGTAAAAGATGCGGCGGCAGCCATGCGTACCGCTAAGGTTAAACTTAATGTGGGCAACGAGCCTCCACTGGTTTACTGGAATTTCAATGGCAAAAACCGAAGCTTTTATCAACCCGGCGATATGCTGCACTACCAACTGGAGGTAACGGATGCTGAAGATGGATCCTTGGCCAAAGGCAATATTTTGGCATCGGCGGTGGCAACCACAGTGGATTACCTGGAAACAGGATTTGACATTACCAGCATTGCCCAGGGGCACCAGGCAGCCAAACAAGCGGTGGAATACGCCCGGGGCAAACTGCTTATCAGTCGCTCGGACTGTGGCACCTGCCATGCTGAAGACCGCTTGGTGAATGGTCCGGCGTACACTTCCATTGCGGAGCGGTACCGCAAAAACGAATTTGCGGTGCGTAACCTGTCGAAAAAAGTGATCACCGGCGGCGCCGGCAACTGGGGCCAGACGGTGATGAGCGCCCACCCGCAGGTATCTGAAGAAGATGCGGGCGAAATGGTGCGTTGGATTTTATCGCTCGGCAGTCCACCCAAACCCAAACAATCTTTCCCTTTGGCAGGAGATTACGCCTTAACTCCGCCTCCGCCGGCCGACAAAAATGCCAAGCCGAAGCAGGGCACTTTTATCTTCAAAGCCAGTTATCGAGACCGAGGCAGCGATAACCAGGGTCCGCTGGAACACGGCGAAACCATAGCCATGCGTCCGGCATTTCAGCAGGCCGAACAAGCCGACAGCATGTCGAAAAACATTCGGACGTATCGGCCGTTTAGTGGGGATACCGTGGTGCTGAACGAGATCAAGCCCAACAGTTTTTTCATGTTCAAGCATGTGGATCTGACCGCAGTACACGGAGTTGCGGTAGGTATCGGGATGAGCGACGGGCGTTATCAGTATGGAGGAGGCAGGATAGAGGTTCGTTTGGGTTCGGCCAAGGGTAAATTGTTGGGGCAGGTGGTTTTACCTGTGCCCGAACAAGCCGCCCGAATGACGTTTACGGAGGTCAATATTCCGCTGGAAGCCGTGACTGACGGCTCGTTTCACGACCTGTTTTTTGTGTTAAAAAATGAAAATGCACCCTCCAAACCGGTTATTGCGGTAGATTGGGTGCGCTTTGATATGAGAAATTGAACAAGGCAGCAACTTTTTCCGCAATTTTGCGTCTTGGGAGAATGGGATTAGAGGGCATTTGAGTTATTTAGGGGTCATTTAGGGGTCATTTTTAAAGGTCATTTTGAGCGTCATTTAAGGGTCATTTGAATTCAGTGTGGGTTGTCATCTTGAACTTTAGCCACTAAATGACCTGTAAATGGCCTTTAAAAATGACCCCTAAATGACTCTAATGACCTATAAATGACGCTCAAAATGACCTTTAAAAATGACTCAAATGACCTATAAATGACCCTTAACGACCAATAAATAACTATTTTTAATGCTTGATTTGTCTTTTCAATACCCTGCCTGGTTTTTGATCTTTTGCGTGTTGCTGGGGCTGGGTTATGCGTCGTTGCTGTATTATCGGGATACTACTTTCAAGGAACAGGCCCCAAGGCTGAACCTGTGGCTGGGTATATTGCGTTTTTTGGCGGTTACCATTTTGAGTGCCTTATTGTTGTCGCCGCTCCTGAAAAGTTATTTCAACGAAACCAAAAAGCCCATCGTTGTGCTGGCTCAAGACCAGTCGGAAAGTACGGCAACCGATTTGCAGGGCGAGGCTTTGAACAAGTACAAACAGGATTGGGCATCGTTGAAAGAGGCCCTGGCGGAATCCTACGAAGTGCATGAAATTGCCTTTGGCGATCAGGTGCGCGAGGGGGTTGATTTCCAGTTTACCGATAAAGTTTCCAATCTTTCAGAACTGATGCGTGGGGTGTACGACCTCTATGGCGGTCAGAATTTCGGGGCTTTGGTGCTGGCATCAGATGGTATTTACAATGAAGGCAGCAATCCGGCCTACTCTGACGCGCCCCTGTCGGCACCGGTATACACGGTAGCCCTGGGCGATACCACTCCGAAACGGGATTTGTTGCTCAAGCGCGTATTTCACAACAAAATTGCCTACCTGGGCGATAAATTCACCCTGCAAATTGACCTGGCCGCTACCAATCTGGGTGGGCAGCAGAGTGTGATCACGGTATCCAAATCTACGGATTCCGGGCTCAAGCAGTTGCAGAGCATTCCGGTATCCATTGCCGGCAACGATTTTTTCACCACCAAAGAAGTGATCCTCGATGCCGATCAGGCCGGCGTGGTGTCTTATGTGATCAATGTGGCCGCTCTGCCCGGTGAGGCCGGAACCAGCAACAACCGGCGCGAAATTTTCATCGACGTGCTGGATGCCCGTCAGAAAATCCTGCTGTTGGCCAATAGCCCACACCCGGACCTTTCTGCCCTGAAAACCACCCTGGAGAACAACAAAAACTATCAGGTATTTACCAACTACATCAGCGATCCGGGCCTGGACGTAGGGAAATACGATTTTGTGGTATTGCACAACCTCCCATCCTCTACCAACGATTTGTCGGGCCTGCTGAATACATTGAACGATAAACGTATTCCGCGCCTGTTTATAGCCGGTATGCAAACCGGATACAACGCGTTGGGCAAGGCGCAGGGCCTTATCAGCATGCAAAGCAATGCCGCCCAAAGCGATGAGGTGCAGGGCCGCGTATCTCCGGCTTTTGCTGCATTTTCACTGAGTCCGAAACTGGTGGAGGAATTGCCCCGGTTCAACCCCATGACTTCCGCTTTTGGAAATTTCGGCGCTACGGCACAGGCTCAGGTGTTGTTGTACAAACGCATTGGCAAAGTAGATACGGATCAGCCCCTGCTGGCGGTAGGCGAAACCAACGGCATCAAAACCGGAATTTTACTGGGCGAAGGACTTTGGCGCTGGCGGCTGTTTGACTTTTTGCAGCACCAAAACCATGAGATTTTTGACGAACTGATTGGCAAAACCGTACAGTATTTGTCGCTGAAAGAAGACAAACGCAAGTTCCGGATTACGCAGGACAAAAACATTTTTAATGAAAATGAGCCTGTGGGATTTGGGGCGGAATTGTACAACGATAACTACGAACTCACCAACGACGCCGATGTGGCCATGAGCATTCGCAACCGCGACGGCAAGGAGTTTACCTATACTTTCAACAAGTTGGGCAAGGCTTATACCCTGAATGCCGGTATTTTGCCGGTAGGCGCCTACTCGTACAAAGCGACAACCAATTTCAATGGTCAGGCGTTGGTGTACGAGGGTAAGTTCAGCGTGCAACCCATTGAACTGGAGTTGTTTGAAACCACGGCAAATCATGCTGTTCTGCGGCAATTGAGCGCCAAATTTGGCGGAGAAACCGTTTTCCCCGCTCAAATTGCTGCCATTGCCGATAAAATCAAGGCCAACGAAACCGTAAAGCCTGTTATTTACCAAACCACACAAACCAACCCGCTCATCAACCTGAAATGGATTTTTGCCCTGCTGGCCCTGTTGCTGGCTGGCGAATGGTTCCTGCGAAGGTATTTCGGAGCGTATTAAACGATGAGCGAAAAAAAAGACATCCGCACCCTCTCTCTCCCCGACCTTGAAGTGGCGTTTGCTGCCTGGGGAGAACCACGTTTCCGCGCCGGCCAGGTGTGGGACTGGCTTTGGAGCAAGGGCGCCCCGGATTTTGATTCCATGACTAACCTGTCGAAAGCCTTGCGCGCGCGCCTGGCCGAGACCTATGCGCTTAATTCCCTCACAGAGGAAAAAACGCAGCACAGTCTGGATGGAACACTGAAAACACGCTGGCTGACCTACGATGGTCACCGCATTGAAAGCGTGCTGATTCCGGTAACCGACGACGACCGGTATACCGTATGTGTGAGCACACAGGTAGGGTGCAGTCTGACCTGCGCTTTTTGCGCTACCGGGCGCATGGGCAGGCGCAGGAACCTGGAGGCTTCCGAGATTTTTGACCAGGTGGTGGGCGTAAACCGACAAAGCCTGGAACATTACGGCAAACCCATTACCAATGTAGTGTACATGGGCATGGGCGAGCCGCTGCTTACCTATCCGAATACCATGGCCAGCATAGCCCGACTCACGGCGCCGCCGGAAGAAGGCGGACTGGGTATCGGGGCGCGGCGCATTACGGTGAGTACGGCTGGTATTGCCAAAATGATCCGAAAACTGGCCGACGACGGCTTCCGGTCCAATTTGGCGCTCAGTTTACATGCGGCCGACGATGATAAACGAAACGAAATCATGCCCATCAACGAAACCAACAACCTGAAGGTGTTGATGGAAAGCCTGGAGTATTTCTACCGGAAAACAAAGGGCCGGATTTCTTATGAATACATTGCCTTTCAACAGTTCAACGATTCGCTGGAAGATGCGCGCCGGCTGGTGCAGCTTTGCCGGCGACAGTTTCCGGTTCGGGTAAACATCATAGAGTACAATCCTATTGGTGGCGTACCTTTTGAAAAATCTGACGAAAACCGCTTGAATGAATTTGGTGCTTATCTGGCCAAAGAAGGCGTAACCGTAACCGTTCGCAGAAGCCGGGGCAAGGATATTGACGCCGCCTGCGGGCAATTAGCGAATAAGTAACGGTAGACGGTGGACGGCCTACGGTGGACGGTTTGGGCTCGGGGTAATTGAGCTCTCTATCTACCCCGAGCCCAACCCGTCCACCGTAAGACGTCTACCGTATAAAAAAATGATCAAACGCATTGTAAAAATGACCTTCCGCGAAGAGGCGGCAGACACCTTTGTGTCGGAAGTTTTTGAACAAAGCAAGGAAAAGATCCGCGCTTTTGAGGGTTGCCGGCATATGGAATTATTGCGGCAGAAAAATCAACCTAATGTAATGTTCACCCTCAGTTTCTGGGACAATGAGGAGGCGCTGAATGCGTATCGCGCTTCGGAGTTGTTTGCGGATACCTGGGCTAAAACCAAGGCATTGTTTGCTGCCAGGGCAGAAGCCTGGACTACTGAGGTCATTGACGAACCAGATCACCGCGAAGTACGCTAAGTACGCAAAAACCACAACTTTGCGCTCTTAGCGTACTTCGCGGTGAATACTCCTCATAAAGGCATTATTTGCCTAAAGTGCAGAAACTTGAACTAATGTGTTCATTGACGAACCAGATCACCGCGAAGTACGCTAAGTATACAAAAATCAATATTTTGCGCTCTTAGCGTACCACGAGGTGAATACTCCTCATAAAGGCATTATTTGCCTAAAGTGCAGAAACTTGAACTAATGTGTTCATTGACGAACCAGATCACCGCGAAGTACGCTAAGTACGCA
The DNA here is from genome assembly GCA_016787545.1 of Saprospiraceae bacterium. Taxonomy (GTDB): domain Bacteria; phylum Bacteroidota; class Bacteroidia; order Chitinophagales; family Saprospiraceae; genus M3007. The sequence goes on along the minus strand of JAEUUS010000501.1, from coordinate 536 downwards.
AAAATCAATACTTTGCGCTCTTAGCGTACTTCGCGGTGAATAAAATCTCAAATATGGAAAAAGAAAATCAGGAGCCTAAGAACGGCTCAACAAGAAAACAAAAACAATGGAACAGGAAACGCGGCGAAAATGCCTGGACGATGTTCAAAGTAATGGCCGAGTTTGTGGATGGTTTCGAGGTACTGAACGAGGTAGGCCCCTGCGTGTCCATTTTTGGATCGGCGCGTACCAAACCAGGTACGGTTTATTATGAATTGGCTGTAAAAACAGCTTCCCGACTGGTAGAAGAAGGGTATGGTGTAATTACCGGCGGTGGTCCGGGCATTATGGAAGCCGGAAACAAGGGCGCCTGGATGAAAGGCGGAACCTCTATTGGTCTAAACATCAACCTGCCATTTGAGCAGCATCATAACCCGTTTATTGCGCCGGATCATAACCTGAAACACCGTTATTTCTTTGTTCGGAAAGTGATGTTTGTGAAATACGCCCAGGCATTTGTAGTAATGCCTGGCGGTTTTGGCACTTTGGATGAACTG
>JAEUUS010000471.1 GCA_016787545.1 Saprospiraceae bacterium | reverse complement strand
CGCCAAAAACGTGAAAAACCCCATCATGGTGCTGCAAGGCGCCAACGACCCGCGTGTACTGCAAATTGAATCTGATGAAATTGTGGCCGCTGTGAAACAAAACAACATCCCGGTAGAATACCTTGTTTTCCCCGATGAAGGGCACGGCTTTGTGAAAAAGGAAAACGAGATGAAAGGGTACAGCGGCGTGTTAACCTTTTTGGATCAGCACTTGAAAGCGCCGGAAAAGGTGAAGCAGTAGTGGATTACATGATTGAAGAGTACATGAGTACATGATTGAAGAGGGAGGGACGTTCGGCTTAAGGTTTGTACAAAAGCCAAGCCGAACGCCCTCCCTCTTCAATCATGTACTCATGTAATCGTCAATCATGTACTCTTCAGGCTTTGCCTGACAGATCCATGCGGTTCAGGGCCATCAGCTCCTTGAGGGTTTTCTGCATGCCGTCTACGGAACCGTCGAGGAAAATGATATTGCCTTTGCCGTGTTCAGTGAAGTTTTTCACGGCTTCTGTCCACATGGAAAACAGGATCACGGAAGTGTCCAGATTGGCATTTTGCATCTCCTTGGCAGCCTGGCTCATACCCCGGGCTACCTCTTCGCGGAACAAAGCAACGGCCTGACCGCGCATTTTAGCGGCTTCGCGTTCGGCTTCAGCCGAGATTTTAATGGCATTACCTTCAGCCTCTGCAGCCTTGGTTTTGGTGATCAAAAGCGCCTGGCCTTCGTTCTCTGCCGCAGCCTTGAGGTTGTTGGCAGCCACAATTTTCGACATAGAGCGCATCACTTCATCATCGAAGGTGATATCGTTGATCTGCAGGTCGAGCAGGTGAAAGCCCCAGTCTTCCAGCATATGGTCGATGTTTGTTTTTACCGAATCTGTGATTTCCCGGCGCAGGCTCAGAATTTCCTGCTGTTTTTTGGTAGCCACAAAAGATCGGATGTTACCCTCGACCGTACGCGTCAGGGTAGCCATGAAATCCCGATCACTTACGAACCGGAATGCAACTTTTTTGACCGTTTCTTCTGCATTATCCATCACGGAAAACAGCAGCAGAGAGGTAAAATGCACGTTAGCCTGGTCGATGGTTACTGCCTGGAAAGTGAGTTCTGCAGCCCGGTTTTGAATGGAAATGCGTTTGTTAATCACCTCAATCAGTGGAATTCGGAAGCTTAGGCCCGGATATAAGGTACGATTATATTTGCCAAAAATGGTGGTAATGGCCACTGTGCCTTGTTGGACGGTGACAATGCTCAGAAAAATGAGCACAATGAGAATCGGTACGTAGTACATCATGGTTGTTGGTTTGAAAGTTTGATGTTCAGGTTGCAAAGGTGCCGGCTACCTGTGTATAACACAAGGTGAAGATCAGGATTCTCCGACCAATTGCCTTTATTAAGGTGTGAAATTGCGGAAAAATTCGGCAACCGGTACAATTATCTTTACGGGCGATTTCAGTTCATATAAAATTAAACCATGCGCCTCTTTCTACTCTTTGTTATAGCCCTTTCCACCACCATGATTTCTGCTCAAACCCTGCGAGGAACAGTACGGGATGCAGACAACGGCAATCCGGTAGTGGGCGCTACCATTACCTTAAAATACCTGCGCCAACAGACTGATCCGGTTTCTCTTGCTACTTCGCCGGAAGGCTCGTTTTTGTTCGAAAAAATTCGGGCAGGTTATTACGCAGTTTCTATTGCAGCACAAGGCTATGAAAATCAAACGATTACAGAGATCAATGTAAGCTCTGGAAAGGAACAGGTGTTGGAAATTCAGCTCCAAAAATCCAGCGCACAACTCTCTGAAGTTACCATCCTGGCCACACAGCCCGGGCGTAGAGCGCTGCTTCCATTAGGCGAAATCCCGCTCACCAGAGATCAAACCCTGCGTCTGCCGGCTATGTTTTTTGATCCGGGTCGACTCGCCACTGCTTATCCCGGAGTGGCCCAAACCGACGACGGTACCAATCAAATGAGCATTCGAGGGAATAGTCCGTCGGCCATGCGCTGGCGATTGGAGGGCGTAGACATTGTGAATCCTAATCACTTACCCAATGCAGGTACGTTTGGCGATCGAACTTCGGCAGCAGGCGGAGGTGTACTGATGTTTTCGGCACAATTGTTAGACAATAGTTCTTTGCTTACAGGCGCTATGCCGGCGGGTTATGGAGATGCACTGGGGGGGGTTATGGATATGAATCTGCGCAAAGGCAATACCCGGCAGCATGAATTTACCGCACAGGCCGGATTAATAGGTCTGGAT
>JAEUUS010000463.1 GCA_016787545.1 Saprospiraceae bacterium | reverse complement strand
GCATCCGACCAATTGCCATATACGCTTAGGTCGCTGGGGAAAAAACCCGTACCGAAAGCGTTGGTTTCCAATGTAATATATCGTTTATTGAAAGGAACAGTGGCCTGACCTGGATCGTAATGATCGAGAATGTGCAGATAATTGCCCCCAAAAAACGGGAAATGCGTTATTCCGCCCACCCGTAAAAAACCATATGGCGGCGAACTGCCCAGATAGTCAGACAAAGCAACTGATTCAGGTGAAAAGTTGAAGCCGTCGAACTGCTGGCCGGCTGTGTGGTAATCAAAAAATAAGCGACCAAGGGAGCCGCTGGCCAGCATTTCACCCCAGGTGAGGTTGAATGGCTCTTTAAAATGTCGCTTTTCAGCCAGGCCTGCTCCGGTTAGGATGATCTGGCCAGTTTTAACACTCAGCACCCCGGCAGACACAAAGCCGGGCCTTGGCACAAGTTCCAATCCCCAGTAATCAAGTGTTGCAGGTTCTGACAAATCCACTTTGCCTCCGGCAATATGGGAAGTGGAAGTGAAGCATATCGCCCGAATGAATAACAAGGATTTAGTTGGCGCAGGCAAGACTACAGTACCTGTTACATCAGATTTGAACACTGCACTTTCCACAAATTGAAACTCAATACTACCCTTCGGCTTTAGTTTTCCATAATAAAAGTCCCCAAAAAGGAAGGAATTGCCACCGACATAATAAGGAGAATTAGGGTCGCCCAGTTTCTGAGGTTCCCGTCCGAGGAAGCTTGAATAAAGTGCAGCATGTAGGCCTTGCGACTGAATGTTGAGCCACCCAATATGCTTGCTTTTTAATTCATATTCCAAGAAGTTGTTTCCAAGTGGGAAAGCAATGTGTGGAAGGACGGGTATATCCGGGCTTTGAATAAACAGTTTAGAAGGGTTATATACCATCACCCCAGTCATTCCGATTCCTTTCATATCAGATGCTGTAGTGAAATTGGGGGGCGGGGAAGCAAATGCTTCTCCTGCTACCGGATAATAATCAGGGTGGTACTGGCCGGGGAAAAATGCAGCGCCTGCACGGCAACCGCTCACGCCGTAGGCCATAATTTCGTTGTTCTTTTGGGTAAAATCTCCCCAAAAAAATTCCCGATTAAAAAACGTTTCGTCCAATACCTGACCCATCACCCCATAATCGGCCATGATATCCAAGCCTTTCGAAAATACCGTGATCGGAAGTCCATTGCGGTCCAGAACAGCTTCCACAGGAAGCGTGATCATGCTGTTATTGATGATGCCCGATTTAACGTGATTGTTTTGAAGTATTAACTCAGCAAAACTGAAATCAAGGGCATACCCAAATGGTTGTACAGAGAAATAAACATAAGGATTTCCGGTTTTGAGTACGCCTGAAAAGCCATTTTTGGTCACGGAAGCGATGTCGTAGGAATAGCCGGCCTGTAGGTAGCCGGTATTGGAATAAACCGTTCCCGTTGGCGTACTGGCAGTCTTTCCACTCTTCAATATTACACCTTTCCAGGAAGTGGATCCTCCGCCCGGCGCGGCGCCTACAGTGGCGCTGAAATCAGCAACAAAGCCCTTGCCGGTTGCTTCGAGCGTAGTATTGCCAATGCCTAAGGGACCGTACGGCGCCAGAGACTCATCCACATAAAATTCGCATTTTTGGGAAAGATTGATGCGTCCTAAATCAAGCGCCACCCGTTCACAGCCTGTGCCGGAGCTGATCAAATCGGGTAACAACAGACGTGCCGTGGCCTCTGCCAGACGGTCATGATAAATAACCATTCTCCGTACTTCCAGTTGAAAGTCTTCGATATCAAGGGCAAATGGCGGAATAGGTACAGACGGTTTTGCAGGAAAAACAGCCTTGCCGGAAAGCACTTGACCAACGCCCTTCCTGCCGGTCACCAAACGAACCTGCTGGGCATCAAATTGAAACCTGATTCCTTCCGGGCGATTGACCCGAAGTTGCTGTGCCAACTCAGATACCATGTTCCGGGTCTCCAATGCCGAACTAGAAACAGGTAATGACAAATTAAGCTCAGCCCCGCGTTCTATTTGCTTGTCGAATATCCTTGCCTCCTGAAAAGTCATTTCTTTCAGGGGATTGGCTACCGAGTCCACTACTTGAAATTTGACCGTCGATAAGGGTAAATACTGCCCTTGGAGTACCCACCCACCTGGCCAAAATGGTTGTAACGGACGTCCCTGGCAGCTGAAGAGTACCCGGCCAAAACCTGTTAAACCCGAAAATGTGCGGTTGATGCGCGAATAGGCACCAACAGAATCATATCGTTCCACTACGATGATGTAATCACCTAAGAGCAGGGTGTCGGGCGGCAGCGGCTGTCGGACCTTTACTTTGTCGGGGTCAAAAGTCCAGTTGGGCAGTCCTGCAGGGATTGGATCAGGGTTTTGGCCAATTGCCTGATGCAGCACAAAAAGTAATAAGCTAAGGGCCAGATATACGCTGTTGGGGAGATGTTTTTGCATGTTATATAAGTTTGACAGTAATAGACCGTATGATGGTTAATGTCTCAAGTATGAAAAGTGTGAACAGTGACCGTAATCAAACTGAAAACAATTTAGTGCATTAGCAGAATTTATGGCTTTGTCAGTCCTTTGGTTGGGAATCTTTATGAGGGGGGGTAACAGTGAAGTAGTTTTCTCCAACCTGTTTATTTTCCCGGACATTTTGGTAGTATCGCATACGTGCATTGCGTTCCTGCAGGAGTGAATGTTGTACACTTTCTGCATTCGATTTGAATGTAATGGTGTTATGAATTGAGATTTGACTGGCAAACTTTTGCACATCATGGTTAGCTCCTATATAAGTAAAGGTCCATTGCTCAGACTTCAGTTCCTCTACCAGGCGTTTGATGGCCTCGCCGGTAAATTCTTTCGAAGCGTTTTCTACACCATCTGTAAATATGGAGACCAATACGCGGTAATTTTTAATTAAATCAAGTTGGTACCGCAAGCGTTGAAAAGTGACGCCCATCGCATCGTACAACGGTGTGTTTGCGTTCGGGCTATAGTGCTTGGCCTCTATTTCGGCCAGTTCCATCACTGGTTGATTAGAGAGTAGGGTCTTGATCCCCATTCCATTAAAGGTGACCAAGGTTATATAATGATCTTCTTCTGGATGTTGCTGTTGAATAGCTTTTATGGTTTGTGCTGTTTCATTAAATCCTTCGATGGTAGCTTGTTTAATAGAATGCATCGAGCCGCTTTCATCCAAGAGGATCAGGTTGAATATTTTGCGTTTGTTGTTCATATAAATCAATGTTAAAAGTGCGCTGCAAAGGTAAAATCACAACTTTCGGACATTATTGGTTGACGGCAGCCCAGGAAACGTGCCAGGAAACGCGAGCCTGTTTCCTGAAAAGTTTCCTGGATTCGTTGATATCTTGTTTTTTTGTGGAAATTATTTTATGAAACCGATCCACGAAAAAGACTACTACGGGATATTCCAGACAGGGTTACTCATAGCGCTTGAAGTATTAGGGATCAAGCAGGCACAGCTCGCCGTTGTGTGCGAGATCAGTGAAGGGTA
>JAEUUS010000304.1 GCA_016787545.1 Saprospiraceae bacterium | reverse complement strand
AAATTGCATGGGTTATAAGAAACCTTTTTTTATGATTGGGATCCGCTTGGTATCTTTCGGCAAAACATGAAGCATCCACGACAGTATGAGATACCATTTCATTGATAGAATCAAACGCATTGAGTACGGGAAGCAAATCGTAGTGTTGAAAGGTGTAACCCAAACGGAAGATTTTTTTGAAGATCATTTCGTAGGCTTTCCGGTGATGCCCGGTGCTTTGATAATTGAGGCCATGGCCCAGGCTTGCGGCGCGCTGATTGAAATTTCATCCGGGTACCAGGCGTTTTCCATACTGCTCATGGTAGAAAAAATGAAATTCAAAAAAATGGTTCACCCTGGAGATCAATTGGTTATCACCGCTACCATGATCTCTCAGCATACTGAATCCGCCATGTTGGAAACCAAAGCTGAGGTAGACGGGAAAGTAGTGGCCTCTGGGACTATTATGGTTGGCATTGCTACGGTAGCATCGCATGGCGCACATTTTACCCAGGCGATTCAAACCCTCGAGTCTTACTTCGCTTTTATGCTCCGCGATGCTGAAGTCGTTCGATAACTGGAATAATGAAACAACAGAAGGTCGTCATAACAGGAATTGGGGTGGTTTCCCCTTACGGCATAGGACAACAACTGTTCTGGGATCAGTTGCATCAGGGAATATCTGCTTCCAAAAGGATCATTTCTTTCGATGCCTCCGGAATGCCGACGCATTTTTGGGCCAATGTGCCGGAAAGCGACGAAGCACTCACGCAGCACCTCGAGCAGAAAAAAACAGCCAAACTACTCACCCGTTGTGGTAAAATGTCGCTCATTGCCGCAGCAGAAGCAGTAGCGCAGTCTGGGCTCAATTTTGCCAATCTGGAGCATCACCGGGTAGGCATTTCCGTAGGGGCAGGGGGCATTGGGCTCACCGACCCGGATGTTTCGGCCATCAGTTTTGATAAATCAGGTTGGTTGAAAACTTCGGAATTGCCGGAAAACGATGAAGGCAAATATTGGGAAACGATGATTCGCCAAACCCACCCGCTTTTGGCCGTCAAAGCCATCCCCAATTCGGTTTCGGCACATTTATCTATCCTTTATCAGGCCCGGGGGAATTGCCAAACACTTACTACGGCATGTACTTCTTCCAGTCAGGCCATCGGGGAAGCTTTTCATAAGATCAAGTTCGGATTGGCAGATGTAATGATTGCAGGGGGAACAGATTCTGTCACCAATCCGAGCAGTATGTTGTCATTCAGCCTGTTAGGTGTGCTTTCTACCAATAACACGGAATTTGAATCGGCCAGTCGCCCGTTTGATCGTAGTCGCGACGGTTTTTTGCTGAGTGAAGGGGCTGCTTACCTGATTCTGGAAAGCCTGGAGCACTGCAAAAAACGCGGCGGTATTCCATTGGCCGAGCTCACCGGATTTGGCTGTACCAGTGATGCTTTTCGGATAACCGACGAACCGGAAGAAGCGCATGGAAGCATCGCAGCGATGCGTTTGGCCATTGCCGAAAGTGGGTTAAAACCTTCAGACATCAGCTACATCAACGCGCATGGAACTTCCACTCGGATGAACGATAAAATTGAAACTTTTGCGATCAAACAGGTTTTCGGGGAGTATGCGCGGAAGATTCCGGTAAGCTCGAATAAATCCATGATTGGCCATTTGGTGGCGGGCGCCGGGGCTATTGAACTGGTAGCCTCTGTACTTTCCTTGCAACATCAGGTTATTCCACCCACGGCCCATCTGACACACCCGGATCCGGATTGTGATCTGGATTACGTGCCGGGTGAGGCCCGACCGGCAAGCCTTCAGGCTATCCTGTCAAACTCCTTTGGCTTTGGCGGCCAAAATTCTTGTTTAGTCATCCAAAAAACACCCTTTTCCTTATGAATAATACGGAACAAACAGAACGTCAACTCATTACCATTGTAGCCAAATCGCTGCAAATTCCGGAAATTACAGTCAAACTGGATTCTTCCCTGATGAACGATTTGGGCGCAGAATCTATTGATATCCTGGATATTAAATTTGCCATTGAACAGCAATTTGGATTCAAGTTCGACAATGAAGAGATCCGGATCATGTTGAAAAAAGCGGCAGAAGAATTTAACCTGTCGGAAAAAGACATTCCTGCGCTGTTCACAGTGCGGCGACTGTATGATTATATTCTCCTAAAACAGGCTAATGGCTAAATCCAAAAAAGCATTGATTTCCGGTGGCACCCGAGGCATTGGGAAAGCCATCGCGCTGGAACTGGTGTTGCACGCCGGAGTGGGGGTGTTGTTCCTCAATTATGTGGAAAACGAGACTGCGGCACTCCAAGCACGCGATCTGTTGGAAGCGGAAGGCTGCAAAGTGCATCTTCTGAAATACAATATGGCATTTCCTGCTGAAATCAGTGCAATGTTTGACGAAATAAACGGACTTACGGATCAACTGGATTTTTATGTCCACAGTACCGCGCTTACCAGTTTTAAACCCTTGCACCTGGTCAAACCCAATCAGTGGGATCTGACCCTGAACATCAGCGCCAAATCATTCCTGCAATGCGCGCAGGGCTGTGTGCCTCTGATGCACGAGGGTGGGAAAATGCTGGCCATTTCCAGCACAGGCAGTCGACGCTTTAATCCGAATTACGGAGCCTTGGGTGTGGCTAAATCCACCTTGGAATCTATGGTGCAATACCTGGCTGTTGAACTGGCTGATAAAAATATACAGGTAAACGGGATCGTAGCTGGTATGATTCAGGGCGAAAAGCTACCGCCCTTTCCGAATATCGACAAAGTGGTGGAAGAAACCCTGCGTCGTACGCCGGCACGGAGGTTGGGAACACCGGCAGATGTGGCCAAAACGGCACTTTTTTTATTAACCCAGGCCGACTGGATGTATGGGCAAAATGTGGTGCTCGACGGCGGCTATTGCCTTACCTGACGCGTATGGAACTGTTGAAAAATAAAACGGTATTCATTACAGGGGGCTCCAGGGGCATTGGAGCAGCTATAGCCAAAACATTTGCCGCCAAGGGGGCGTCGGTGGGTTTTTCTTACCGCTCAAGCCATGAAGCTGCTGCAGAGGTCCTGAACGACTTGAAGCAATTCGGACAACCTTGTGCCTCTTATGTTTGTCATGTTTCAGATCCTGATCAGGTGCAACAAACCATGGAGGCATTCCTGCAGCAATTTGGCAGGATAGATATTTTGGTCAATAATGCTGGAATTGTGCGCGATAACCTGATTTGTGATATTTCATTGACGGACTGGCAGGAGGTATTGAACACCAATCTTTCGGCGGCACATTGGCATATCCAATGTGCCTTGCGGAACATGATTCCCAACCGAAGTGGTAACATCATCAATATAAGTTCAGTAGTAGGCGTGCAGGGCAATGTGGGTCAGGCCAATTATGCCGCTTCAAAGGCCGGATTGATTGCGCTTACAAAAACGGTAGCCCGGGAAGTGGGCAGACGAAATATCAGGTGCAATACCATCGTGCCTGGCATTATTGATACAGAAATGAGCAGGAGCGCCCATTTGGATACAGAAGGATATGTGAAGCGCAATATTGCACTCCGGCGATTGGGAACTGCTGAAGAGGTGGCAGATGTGGCTTTGTTCCTGGCCTCGGATTTGTCGAGGTACGTTACCGGACAGGAGATTCAGGTTTGTGGAGGATTTACTTATTAGCCTATAAAACACCATTTCCATAACACACTAACTTCTTCATTATGAAACGACTATCACTTTGGGGTTATGAAAATCCCAATAAAACCATCGCGATCATTGCGATTCTGCAAGCAGTCTTGTCTGCCATAGCCATTTACATGGGCGTATGGCTGTTTGCGCAGGATGTGCTGGTGCCGACCTGGGTCTATTACATAGGCCTGAGTTTGTTTTTTCTGGGTCTGATTCTATATCCGATTCGCCGGGCAGCGCACCCGTTTTGGAAAATGAGCTATAAGCGACAAAAAACCATGGATGCCGTTTTACTGGTGAGTTATATGTTTACAGCGGTAGCGGTAGCCAACAATGATGCGCACTTAGCCTGGCGAACCCCGGATGTTGCGCCATCAGCCACACCTGTAGCCATTAAATGGGAAAAGACGGAAGAAGCCAAATGGTATAAAAAGGACTTCCGTAAAAAAGTGAAACAGCGCTTTAAAGCCTATGTGAAAGCCCAGAAGGAGAATGGCGCCAGCGAT
>JAEUUS010000093.1 GCA_016787545.1 Saprospiraceae bacterium | reverse complement strand
GCAGATTCAGCGCCACGGGCAAGAGCCGTTTCATAAGCGCTCACGGCATCGTCTACCCATAATGCCAATACTTTAACACCATCTCCGTGTTCAGCCACGTGCTGAGAAATTTCAGTACCAGGCAACAAAGAAGAAGTCAGTACGATGCGGATTTTATCCTGTTGAAGTACATAACTCACCCGATCACGCACACCTGTTTCAGGACCGGCATAGGCTACCAGTTCGAAACCCAGGGCTGCCTGGTAATACATGGAGCTTTGCTTGGCATTTCCGACGTAGAGCTCGAGGTGGTCGGTACCATTGATGGGAAACGAGTCGGTTGAGGTAACCAGACTCTTATCAGGAGTAGTTGACACGATTTAAATTGTAATTTTGAGAAAGATGCCACAAAAGTACAAGAAATGCCAATTCAAACTGATAGAAAAATGCGCTATGTTCTGGTTAAAAAACGGAACGCATGGTAAGACTCAAGCGCACATCGCTTTGTTCGAGGGTGGTCCTGCGTAGCCAAATAACCACGTCTACCGAAAACCTCGGTTTTTCAAAAAAACGTTTGGTGTCTGCTAACGAAGGAATTAGTGGCAATACATTCCCTGAATCCAATGGGGCAGGATCCCGATAGGCGATCTCTACCCAATCGTTAGGATTTGATTCATCGTAAACACGGACAGAAATCCTGTCAATTACACTTAAATCCGCATCGCCAAATATGCCGCCTATGCTCGCTTTTCCGTTTAAGACCTTGGAAATCTGATCCTCCGGTTTACCCACCTCCAACAAATAACGCTCCCAATCCGAGGAAATGTTCTTCAACTGGAAATGATGCACATCAAATACGCCTATACCAGCAGGTATGCTGAATTCCCGTTCGTAAAGCATGTCAAAACCAGGCGCCTGATCGTCGTCTTTCCGGCAGGACCAGCCAGAAAACAACACTATTGCCAGGAGCAAACAGGAATAGATCCAATTTTTCATGTCATTTTGATGTTCTAAATAGTAAAATGGTTGCCCTTGCTTGTAATTTTGCCTCAAGTTAAAGAAAAACATCTGGCATTTATCGGTATGAAATATTTGATCACCGGATTAGGCAATATGGGCTATGAATACGATGGCACCCGACACAATATCGGGTTTGAGGCAGTTGATCATCTTTGTAAAGAACTGGGAGGAGATTGGAAAGGCAATACACACGGAGATTTGGCCGAGGTCAAATTCAAAGGCCGAACCCTCATATTGCTAAAACCAAATACCTATATGAATCTGAGTGGTAAGGCCGTGCGGTACTGGTTGCAAAAAGAAAAGATTGCGGTTGAAAACAGTCTGATGGTGCTGGACGATCTGAACCTGGAATTCGGCAAACAACGCCTGCGCGCCAAAGGCTCTGATGGTGGCCATAATGGTCTGAAAAACATTCAGGAACTGCTTGCTACAGATAACTATCCCAGACTCCGTATTGGGATAGGAAGTAGTTTTTCCAAAGGCAAACAGGTGAATTTTGTGTTAGGCAAATGGACGGAAGATGAAAAAGCTGAACTAAGCCGAATACTGGAGAAATCTGCGGAAGTGATTAAAACATTTGTCACCATCGGCCTGGAGAAGGCCATGAATGCTACCGGGAAGTAGGGCTTTTCCCTATTTAACGTTTCCACAAAAAATTTTCAAAAACATTTGTAGTACATTCGCCATTGTAAACCACAACCATGCACATTGCTATGAAAAATCTGAAGATCAACTGGTGGCGTGTCGCCATGTTCGCCCTCACATTCGGAATGATGGCTTTGCAGGCTTGCAGCCTCTTTAAGCCTAAGTGCAATTGCCCGCACTTCTGATCAGTTCAAACAGACTGGTCCTTTATTCCGGGATGAGCATTTGCTCACCCCTTTTCGTTGTTACTATTCACCTCCTCGTACTCATCCAGCAGTAAATCCTGCGGAAGTGATTTGGTGGCTCGCGCGCCTAATTCCTTAATTTTCTCTGCCTTACCAATCAGCGTATCTCCAGGCCTTGCGGCATTGGTCAGTTTGTGCATGGCATCATCGTAGGCCGATCTGGCATTGTCCAGCCTCGTTCCAATCATGCGCAAATCCTCCACGAAAGCCACAAATTTGTCGTACAACAAACCACTTTGCCGGGCAATCTCCAACACCGATTTGGCCTGTTTTTCCTGTTTCCACAAATGCGAAACAGTCCGCAGGGTAGCCAGTAAGCTGCTGGTACTCACCAGCACAATATTGCGCTCCAGAGCATCCGTAAACAACCTCGGATCTGCCTGTGAAGCCAGCGACAGCGCCCCGTCTAAAGGCACAAAAAGTAACAGATAATCAGGCGTATTGATTTGATACAGCGTTTGGTAATTGGTGCGACTTAAATTTTCCACGTGATTGCGCAAGCTGTTCACATGCGCTTTCAGGTGCTGCTCCTTCTCCTGCGGATCGGCTGCATTAAAATAACGTTCAAAGGCAGTAAGCGACACCTTTGAATCCACCACAAGTTGCTTGTTTTCAGGAAGTTGAATGATAAAATCCGGTCGCTTGGCAGCCCCGTCTTCATTGCGATAGGTGGCCTGACTCAGGAAATGTACCCCTTTTTGCAAACCGGATTTTTCCAGTAGGGTTTCCAGCTGGAATTCACCCCAATCGCCTTGCACCTTGCTTTGGCCTTTGAGCGCAGTGGCCAGGTTGTGCGCATCGGCGCTGAGTTGCTGATTTAAGGTATGCAACTGCTCTAACTCCTTTTTCAAACTGGTTTTTTCCCGGGTTTCTTCCAGGAATTTACGCTCCACGTTTTCCTCAAATTCCTTGATTTTTTCTTTTAACGGCATCAAAACCTGTTGTAATTGCTGAGCATTTTGTGCGGTAAACCGTTCTGATTTTTCTTCCAACAGTCGATTGGCAATGTTCTCAAACTCCGTTTTAAATTTAGCCTGCAACTGTTCCAGTTCCTGGCGTTGGCCCTGCAGTCGGTCTTCCAGATGAAACACCTGTTGTTCCCGGGCTGCCAGTTGCGCATGTGCATCACGAACCTCCTTTTCTTTAGCTGCCAAGGCCAAACGTTGCTTCTCCAATTCTTCTACAATCGCCTGATGGAGTTCCCTTGGTACAAATTGATCCTTGTCAGGGAACTGAATGGCCTGTCCACCTTGTTGACGTATCATCAAAACGACCAGAACAATGACCAATATACCGCCCAGTAAAAAAAGGAGTGTGTTGTCCATATTTCTGTTTTTAGTTGGACAAAAATAGGCCTGATTTGACTTTTTGTTTATTTTTGGGCAACATTTTAAAGAAAATGTTTTGAATTACAGTCTATGCACCTTTACCCTTCTTTCTGCTTAGGCAGTCATTTTGGCTTAAAAA
>JAEUUS010000091.1 GCA_016787545.1 Saprospiraceae bacterium | reverse complement strand
AACATTATCTCATCTAAAACGGTTTCCACTCTAATGAAACAAGCATTTTCCCTCCTCGCTTTCTTTCTGCTTTGCTCTTTCGCAGTGAACGCCCAAAGCGGCCCGGTGATGACTTTCCCAACCACCACCATCGACTACGGCAAAATTGAAAAAGGAAGCGACAAAGTTCGCAAATTCTCTTTCACCAATACCGGCAATGAGCCTCTCGTGATCAAGTCTGCAAAAGGTTCTTGCGGTTGCACGGTTCCAACTTACCCACAGGAGCCAATCATGCCTGGTGAAACAAAAACCATCGACGTAAGCTACGACACCAACCGTCCAGGCGCTTTCACCAAAACAGTGACGATCACTACCAACGAAACGCCAGAAACGCACACCCTCACCATCAAAGGTGAAGTACTTGTGCCACCAGCTCAAGAAGCAGTACCAGCCAGCAATGGCGGTATCCGTCAATAATAACTGATTGATTTTTGGTTTGACGATACGACCCTGCTGGTGCAATACCGGCAGGGTTTTTTATTTTTTGTCGATTACTTGCAACCTTTTTGTCCCGTTTGTTGTCTTATTTCAAGTTGTTTGTCGAAAATTACAACAACATGTGTAAAACCCTTTACTTTCGTACCGTCTTTTCAAAACGACAAAAAGGCTATGAAACGAACCTATACGTTAAAAACAATTCTGGTTTGTGCATCTCTGCTGAGTTTAAGTGCATTTGCATTTGTCAATCTCAGTACTAACAATACTTCCTTAACGCAACCTTTTCCAACGCTTTCTGCCACGCAAAATAAAGTAGAAGAGGAAGCGGTTGAAGAAAGCCGCGAACTTGCAGTTCCAAATGTGACGGTATTAGGTCGTGTTTATGGAATTGCCAGGAAGATTTTAGATAAAACAAACTAAAAGATTTCAGATATAAAACGGGAAACCCGGTGCTGGACATTCAGCACCGGGTTTCCCGTTTTATATAGCCTAATAAGCGCTAACTTTGCCCCTTCAAATTTGAAAAATGGCAGAACCTAATTATATCGTCATTGGAAGAACTCGAAAGGCACATGGCCTTACCGGAGAGCTAAAAGTGAGCGTTGAAGAGCGTTTTCTGGAGGATTTTCTGAAAAACGAACGTATTTTTATTGAAATCAAAACTGCTAAAATTCCTTATTTTATTGATAAGGTACGCGGGGGTGGCGATATAATACTGAAATTGGAGGATGTAGATGACCGTGATGCCGCGATTGCACTGCAATCCAGAGATATTCTCTTGCGAGAACAGGATATTATACCGGATCATTTACGCGAGTTTGAACCAGAAACGGAAGATGAGTTGCAATATGGATTTTTGGAAGGTTATACGCTGATTGACCAAAATCTGGGAACAATTGCCTTGATTAAGGAGGTACTTGAAATGCCTCAACAAGAGATGGCATTTATGGATTTCCAAGGCAGGGAAGTACTGGTTCCTTTGAATGAACAACTGATCGTCAGCATTGACGAGACAAACAAAAAACTCCTGATGAACCTTCCGGATGGATTGTTAGATTAGTCTGTAAGATATCAAAAAAAACTCCATCCGAATGGACTTCGGATGGAGGCAAAAGGTTGTTTTCTTGGATTTTAGTCTGTCATACAGGGGAAGACACTGGTTTTCCTGAGCCTGGTTTTAATTGGTTGTTCAAGGCAAAATGAAGGTGTAATGATGATAAAAGGGCCGCTCTCATGGTCGCCTTTTCTTTCGCGTTCGCGTAGTTCTTAGTTTTCAAATGGCTTTTTCAGGATTTACGCTCACATGGTTAGAAAACAGGGATAGTGTTTGTCTGGTTTTTATGGGATTTACCCGTGGGTCCGCTGTGTTTTCATGTGGCCTGTCTGGGCCATGTTGTATAAAGAAAGGGTTGGGTTTTTCTGTTAAACCTGGCCCCCGGCAGCGCTCCGTGATTTCACCTTTTTCCTGCTCGGCCTATTGGGGGGTGGAGCGCTGCTCGGGGTAGTTTGGGCAAACTGTGCCAGGCTGCTTTCATGTGATCCTTCCGGTCTACACTCGATTCTGACAGTCTTCTCAAAAACGTTTCGTCTTTCCTATCCGTTTTTGTTGATACAAAGGTGAGGCTGATTCGTACCTCATGCCAAACACAGAAATTCAGATCACTTCCAAAGAGTCCAAATGTTTTGTGAATTTTGCGAACCCCTAAAAATCTAAAAACCTTCAATTCATTGGTTATCAATGATTATTGAAGAATTTAGCTGACTATGTACGCCAGCCCTTTACTCAGAACTTTGCAACTTTTATCTCAGGAAGAATTGGAGGCGCTACAACTTTTTGTGGCTTCCCCCATTTTTAATGTGGAACGCCCGGAGGAAACGCTCGGATTGTTTGAATACCTGGTGCGCCATTATCCCAGATTTGACCACCCTTCGTTGCACCGGGATGTTGCAGGCAAGCGCTTTTTTCCGCAAGCAGCTAATCCGGTAGGTGCTTTGCAACGCACTATGGCTCAGCTCATGAGTATCGTTCGGCACTTTGTAACGTTCAGATATGCAGTGATTCGGGATGCCGACAAGCCGGATGGTATGGCCTTGCTGCACGAGGTGCAACAGAAAATTGCGCTCATGCGGTTTTACAGCGAACGTACCAATCAAACCAATGCCCCTTTACCCGCTATTCCGCCAGCTACAGAAAAAGGACGCAAGAACCGCAAGACGGAAAACTATTTTGAAAACCTGAACAATCAGGCCCGAAAAGAGCTGGATCAGAACCTGAACTTTGCCTCCTTTGACGAACATGAGTACGCCGATTACTATATGTTTCGGTTCATGGTGGAGCAGGAAAAAGCTTTTTATGAAGAAAGCAGTAGTGAAAGAGGCGGCGATAAAAACCTTTTGGCCACAACAGAGCAATTAGATACCTATTACCTGATGCTAAAGCTGGATCAAATGTGCCGGTTGATTCACTACCAGCGCATGTGGCAATTGTATGAAACCGGCTCTGAAGAACATCTGCATTTTGTAACCAACCGGGATACAACTGTCCAGATCATGCGGGCTTTGCGCTCCAGCGGCTTTTTCCAGCAACCGGCCCTGGCGCTTTCCTGTACCTTGCTGGATTATCTTACGCAGGACGATCCGGAAGAAGCAGAAAGACTGGCAGAGCAATTTGAGCAATTACTGGAAAAAAATCCGGGGGTATTGCCATCTATTAGGGTGCAAAACATGCGCATCATGATTCGTGGATTCTGGCCTGCCAGGTACCGCGAAACAAAAGATCCGCGCTTTTTGGAAAAGATTTTTTCCATGCAACAGCAGATGTTGCAACAGTTTGGGGCAAATGATTTTTTGCCCAGCACGCATTTTCAAAATATGCTGTTTACTGCCCTTAAACTTCAGAGAATAGATTGGGCCGAGCATTTTTACCAGACGTATAAAGGCAAAATCGGAGGATTGAATGACGATACCCAGCGAACCTTGTTGTTAGACGTAGCCCAGGCAGCTTTGGATTTTGGCAAAGGGGAATATGCCGCGGCGGCAGCAACCCTACCTCATTACCTGACCTATGGCGCTCTGGACGATATTTACTTGTATGCCATTTCATCCACATTGGATACCAGGATACGATATGAACTGGGTGACCTTGACGATGATTATGGTGAACGAATGCTTCATGCCACCACTACCAGATTGCGTAGAGAAGAAAGCCTTCCGGCACATAGAAAAACAGAACGCTTGCGTTTTTTTTCCATGGCGAAAGAGCTTTATAAGATCAAGATGTTGCGTAAACAAGATAAAAAGGCAGATTTGAGCGCCGGATTAAGCAAAATCAGACAACGCCTCGACCAGGAGATACTGGTAGACTGGGAATGGATTGAAGAAAAATATGCAGAATTAGCACCTAAAATTGAAAATAGATAAACGCCTGAACCTCAGACGACTTCACTTGCATTACCAGTGCAATGATCGAGGTAAGCACGAGCGCCTTACCTAACAAGGGCAATGAAGTGGCAAACTTCTCGGCGCCAGCTTCCATTGATTTGGGCAGAAAGTGTAAACCAAAGCCCAGCAACATCCAAAATAGTACAGCACTATATCCAGTAAAAAAATCTGCAAAGAACTCCGGGCGAAATTCAAAGGCGATTTGATGTAGCATTTCTCCTACTTTTCCCATTCCATCGGCCCTGAAAAATATCCAGCAAAAGCATACAAAATGAAAGGTCCATACCGCGGCCAGGATTCTTCTAAAAGGCCCGGAACTTGAAGGGAAGACGCTTTTGATCCATTTCTCCAGCGCAAGCGCGATGCCATGCAGCGCCCCCCAAATGATAAATCTGGAAGCTGCGCCGTGCCATAATCCACCAAGTAACATGGTTGCCAGGAGATTGAAGTTGGTGGCCAACCCAACGCGATCCTTTTTCCAGAGGGAAGGCACGACAACTACCATAAATACACCAAACCAAAGCGCCATCCACCACCATTCGCCAGCCAAAAGCTGTAGAAAGGAGAACCCGAAGGCAAATGCCAGGAATCCGCCCGAAACCAGCCATGTCGCCCAACTGTACCCCCGGTTTCCGCCCATCGGAATATACAGGTAATCCCGCAGCCAGGTAGATAAGGATATGTGCCAACGGCGCCAAAACTCGGTTATACTCAGCGATTGGTAAGGCGAATCAAAGTTTATGGGAAACTTAAAGCCCATCAGCAAGGCCAGGCCAATGGCCATATCAGAGTATCCAGAGAAATCACAATAAATCTGCATGGCATAACCATACACGGCAAACAGGTTTTCCAACCCCGTGTATTGCAGTGGCGACTCAAAAACGCGGTCTACAAAGTTGACACTGATATAATCGGAAATAACTGCTTTTTTGAATAAACCAGTGCAAATCAGGAAGAAACCTCGTCCAAAATCTTCTCTGCTCACAAATACAGGAACCCTGATCTGTGGCAAAAAATCTGCCGCCCGAACAATGGGGCCGGCCACCATTTGAGGAAAGAAGGTAACAAAGAAGGCATAATCCAGCATGTTGTTCAGGGCCTTCAATTGACCTCTGTACACATCTATGGTATAGCTTAGCGACTGAAAGGTAAAGAAGGAAATACCGGCCGGGAGGAACAAATAGCGCGGGTCGTAAGGTTTGTCAAGCGCCTCACAGAACATCTCAGAGTAGAGATTGTACTTGAAGTAGACCAGCATACCAAGGTT
>JAEUUS010000057.1 GCA_016787545.1 Saprospiraceae bacterium | reverse complement strand
CTGTACAAAAATCTGTGGGATCGCTGATCACGGTGGCGCCGCTACATTCGTCATTGGCCTGCGCAAAAGTGGCTGCAGACAAGAGCATACAGCCCAGAAAAGCAAGTAGATTGTAAAGTCGAGTCATTTGTATGGATATTTGTCTTTTCGAAAAGTATGGCAAAAGTGGGAAAAGTTTGCGTTTGGTTGTTGCCTTTCTTTACAATAGGAATTCAAAAAAATTAGAAATGCTCATTTTAGCAGCTGGATTCACCTTAAGTCTGATGGGATCTATACCTCCGGGACTCATAAGTTTAACAGTATCTCAGACGTCTATTCAGCGTGGATTAGCGGCGGCCTGGGCGGTTGCTGCTGGCGCTGCTTTTGCGGAATTTTTTCAGGCCTGTATCGCGGTAGTGTTTGCTGATTGGTTTTTGAGTCACCCTATGGCAGAACGAGGGTTTCAATGGGCAGCCATGCCGGTATTTTTTGTGTTGGGTATATACTTGTTGTTTTTTGCCAAAGCACCTGCTTTAAAAAAAACAATCGTATTGCCTTCCTTAAGCAACCAATTCAGAAAAGGAGTGCTCATTAGTGTGTTCAATCTACTTGCCGTTCCGTATTGGTTTGTGTATTGCGGTTGGTTGCGTGTAGAGGGTTATTGGAAGGATGGTACTGTCTATACCTTGATTTTTGCAACCGGCGTTTCATTGGGTACTTTTGTGGCGTTAGGTCTGTATGCCTGGTTAGGGCAAGCCATTTTGAGGAGATCTTCCGAGGTGGCTGTTTATGCCAACCGGGTCATTGGTCTAATTTTTCTGGGCCTGGGAATTAAGGTGTTTTGGGGGCTCATGCAATGATTGTCTAATTTTGCCACATGTTTCAGTTTCAATATCCCCATTTTCTCTGGTTTTTGCTCAGTGTGCCTGGCATTTTGCTTTTGGCTGCCTATTTTTTTCGTTGGCGCAAAAGCGCAGTGGTACAGCTGGGGCATATCGAACGGTTATTGAAGCCCTGGTCGGGAATTCGGTTTTGGTGGAAAACTGGTTTGATTAGTTTGTCGTTTGTTTTTTTGACGGTGGCTTGGGCCAACCCACAATGGGGTTCCAAAAAACAAGAGAGCGTGCAGAAGGCTGCAGATATTTTTATTGCACTGGATATTTCTCAAAGTATGTTGTGCAGAGATGTATCGCCGAGCAGATTGGAATTGGCCAGGATTTTTACCCAAAAATTGGTGCGAAAACTTGAAGGGGAGCGAATTGGCGTCATCTTTTTTGCCGGCAATGCCTTTTTAGGTGTGCCATTGTCAACTGATTACACTTTTGTTCTGCAGAGTTTACAAAGTGCTCATCCTGAAATGCTTACGGAACAAGGCACGGCAATTGCATCCGCTCTGGAATTGGCGGATAAGTCGTTTGATTCAGGATCTGGTGGAGGAAAGGCGGTGATCCTGATCACTGATGGTGAAAGTCATGATGAAGAAGCTGTTGACATGGCTAAAAAATTGCATGATAAGGGAATTGTTATAACAGCCATTGGCGCCGGAACTTCAGATGGAGGACCAATTCCTGTTGGCGACTGGGAGGGGGGACAATACAAGCGTGATGAAAAAGGTGAAGTGGTGCGTACTCGTTTAAACGAGGAATTACTTCAAAAAATGGCTTCAGCAGGGGGCGGGGGGGTATACCATATTCAACAAGGCGATCGTGCAGTTCAGTCGGTGATTATTGGTATGAGTGCGCTGGAAAAAAATACAATATCCGTTCAATCGTCAGATGAACTGGAATCCTGGTATCAGTGGTGGCTGTTGCCGGCACTAATACTGCTTGGCATAGAAACACTCCTCACCTATTGGAAAAAGAGTCCTCTACCGTGAAAATAGTTATTTCCTATTTGTTTTTACTTGTTTTTGTTACGCAATCCGGCTTTTCCCAGGATACGCATGGCTATTTGCGCAAGGGTGATCGGGCATACGATCGGGATCAATATAAAGATGCGGAACAGCATTATCGGAATGCAGCGGACAAAGATATCAGAGGTCCAAAAGCGGTGTATAATTTAGGGAACACGTTATATCAACAAGGAAAATTTGAAGAAGCTGGTCAGCGATTTCAACAAGCTGCATCGAGGGATGAAGGATTGACTGGTCCTGAAAAAGCAGATACCTGGCACAATGTGGGAAATGCAATGCTCAAGCAAAGAAAATACAAAGAGGCGGTGAAGGCGTATGAACA
>JAEUUS010000056.1 GCA_016787545.1 Saprospiraceae bacterium | reverse complement strand
AACGGTGGCATAGTTGCCGTCGGAGGCGCAACGCACAATATTTTTGACGTAATAGAGGTGAATTCCATCAGCGGTGGCTAAGGTAATACGCGGTGGTGCGGAGGCCTGATTGAATTGTTGCATGAACTGCCGGATCTGGACCTGCATATCGCTTTGGGCGCTTTTGGAGACTTTCTCCACTGCATCTTTAAGTTCCTGCGCATCGATAGGTTTGAGCAAATAATCCAGTGGAGAAAATTTGATGGCACGAAGGGCATATTCACTGTAAGCAGTGGTAAAAATGATCTTCAGGTGATCGAAATTAACCTGTTGCAGCAAATCAAAACCCGAGCCATCGGTGAGCTGAATATCGAGAAACAGCAGACTTGCATGTGGGTGTGCCTGAATGACCTCCACCCCTTCCGCAACGGATCCTGCAGTGGCAATTACACGTATTTGCGGGCAGTGCAATTCAATTTCAAGCTGAAGGGATGCCTGTGCGGCAGGTTCGTCGTCAATGATGATGGCGTTGATCATACGATTCATATTGGTTGAGTTGGTAAGGGATGCGCAGGGTAACACGGGTTCCGGCAGCCTGTCTGTTTTCATAAAGGTCTTCAAAGTGGAGTGCCGGTCCGACCGCCTCTTTTCCCCGCAACAATTGTAACCGTTCTTTAGTAATCTGTGTAGCCAAAGGTTTGTGTAAATCCCGTAATTTTGATTTGGCTGCGGCCTCCCGCCCGATACCTGTATCCAGGATGCTCACCCAAATTTCCGAACCGTTGATTTGGAAAGAAATGACGATTTCTCCCGGTGTTTTTTGGGGCGCCAGGCCGTGGATCACCGCATTTTCTACAAAAGGTTGCAACAACATAGAGGGAATCATGATGTGCATGGGCTGAATTTCAGGGGGCGTTTCTATCCGGAATTGAATTTTATCCGGATAACGAATCTGACTCAGCTGCAGGTAAATCCGCAGTAGTTCAATTTCCTGATCCAACGGAATAAGCGCATCAGAATAGTCGAGGTTCAATCGCAACAATCGGGCAAATTTCCCGATAAATGCATTGGCTTCCACCATTTTATCCTGGCCATAGTAACCTTTGATTGTGTTCAGGGCATTAAAAATGAAATGCGGATTCATCTGCAGTCGCAGTGCCAACATTTTCAAATCGGCATTTTTCTTTTGCAACTCAGCTTTTTCCCTTCCGATTTCTATACGTTCCCGTTCTACTTCATAGATCTGGCGCAACCGTGTTTCCCGCCAGCGAATATAGCCCACTAAAACTAAACCCAGTAGGATTGTGAGCAGGACATAAAACCAGGCACGCATCCAAAACGGCGGCAATACTTCCAGCAAAAGCAAAGCCGGATTAGCGCATTTTTCACCGGCGCCGTTTACAGAATATACTTCAAAGCGATAGTTTCCAGGGCGTAAACTGGCAAATTCCAGCGCCTCATTCGCAGTTTCTCGCCATAAGGTATCCAGACCAATCAGACGGTAACGATAACGGATGTATTGTGGCTCGCGGTAAGAAAGTCCTTCAAAGGCAATATTGACCGAACCTTCACCATAGTGCAGCAAAAGGCTTTGCCCGTCTTGTAATTCTCTGGTCAGATTGTTGACGCTTACTGATTTGATCAAAACAGGTGGAGACGGAGGCGATGCAAGCAATGTATGGGTTGGAATGGCCAACAAGCCATCGTCTTTGCCAATAAACACCTGGTTTCCAACCACTTCTACTGCGTTGATTTTATCCCATCCCAAGCCAAGTACACCCCAGAAATTGGTCAATTCCAAGCCGCTGTTTTTTTCCTGCACCATAAACAACCCGCTTGCCGTGCCAATCCACATTTTGCCATTTTCATCCATACATAGATCCCGGCAAATCACCTCTCCAAATTGATTTCGAATGGCAATGCTGTCACGGATCTGCCCCTGTTGAATGACAAATAATCCGTGTGATTCGCAAAGCGCCCACAGTTGGCGGGTTTTAGGGTTGAAATAGAGATCACGGATACTGTGAGAAAGGAGTTTTTGCTCCTCGCCGGTAACACTTACCCTGAACAAACCATTATGGGTGCCCACCCATCCATAACCTTCGTCATCAAAATCAATTTTTTCCACCTTGTAGCCTTTGAATTTAGCCAGGTGGGGTTTGCCATACCATTGGTTTTCATCTGCAACATCCAGCGGAGCATGGGCCGGTATCATTTTTTGACGGGCGAGTTCAGGCGGAATAATGTACAGGCCGTTCAGACCGCCCCACAGGTTGCCGTCGGGTGCTAAAGCTACATCAGATGCGCGGTGTATAAGGAGATCTTCGCGGTTTTGGCCAAGAATTAAGGTGCCGGCCTTGCTTACAACATAGGTGGTCCCGTCCGGAAGGTGCCGTATGGTGCGGATGTTCTTATTGGTGACAATTTTTTGAAAAATAACCCTTGATTGAATGGTTTTGCCATCAAAAATGGAAAAAGCACTTCCTTCTGAACCAATCCACAGGCGTTGGCGGGCATCCCGGCTCAGGCAGGTAACGCGTTTATACAAAAGTCCATCGGCTAATGAATATTGAACAATGGCCGGATCAGGCACATAAAACAAACCCTCCTCAAAAGTAGTGAACCAGATGCCACCTTCGCGATCTTCCAAGATAGAAGATACGGTACGCCCGGGCAGGATATGTTTCTCAAAAGCCTGTGTTTGTGCATCCAGCAAATGAGCGCCATTGCGGGTGCCGACCCAGAGTTTGGAGCCTGATTTTGACAGAAAAATAAACTGATTACCGGGTTGCAGGCACCGGTTTTCATGCAGCAGCTGTAGGGTGTGCCGGTCAAATGTAAACAAATGACCGCCTGAACTCACCAACAAAGTATCTCCTTTGGGAATAGCCTGCACCGCTTGCGACATCCTGGGACAGGGCGCCACAGCCCGGAATCCACCGGGTTCGATGTACCCGATTTCCCAACTGGCGCCACCGATTCGGTTGCCAGACTCTTTCCAAACCAGCACCAGTCCGGACTCTGTATGTCGTTCCTCTATCTGGCGTTTTTCCAGGTCTATCAGGATTGTTTTGAAAGCTCCTGCATACACTATGCGTCCATCATCTTGTTGGAACAGCCTGATCGTCAGGCCTTTCAGGTTGCATTGACGGAGCAGTGAGTCGTTATGTTCATTATATATCCTACCCTTGAAATAGTACCCGCTTTTGCCGTTGAGGGTTGCAAACCAAATCCGTCCATCCTTGTCTTCCATCATCGTGAAGACCTCATTGTCCGGCAATCCGTGTGAAGTATTGAAATTGGTAAAAAATTGCCCGTCGAAGCGACTCACCCCAACGTCTGAACTAACCCAGATGTATCCATTTCGGTCTTGCAGTACATAATACAAATAATTGGAAGGCAGCCCGTCGCCGGTATGATAGTTTTTGGTAAACGGGTGT
This sequence comes from Saprospiraceae bacterium, assembly GCA_016787545.1. Lineage (GTDB taxonomy): Bacteria > Bacteroidota > Bacteroidia > Chitinophagales > Saprospiraceae > M3007. The sequence goes on along the minus strand of JAEUUS010000056.1, from coordinate 557 downwards.
TGTGTCAGTCCCGGTATCATGGAACTGAAGAACAGGAAAAGGCATAAAATTCCGTGCCGCATTTCAACCGTGAAGGTAAAAGGGAACTATGGGAATTTGGTATGCGATAACTCAGGCAATGCTTGCGGTGGGTAGATTACGCCTCATTTTCCGGCCCGTTCCAGCCGGTCGTTGATGGTTCGGCCGAGCCCTTCGTTCGGGAATTGTTGGGCTATAATGAGGTCGAGCCCAAGTTGATCCAGGCGGTGCATGGCGGCATAGAGGTGCATGGCGGCCTCTTTCAGATCTCCATTTGGCGACAGGATTTCCTGATGGGCAACCTCAGGAAGGGCAGCATGTTGCTTGAACAGCAACAACCCAATGTTAAGACCAGGGTTATCTGCCACAGATTGGGCTACATCAGCAGATAGCACGGTTCGGGTGGCCGGAGCGTAATGTCGGGTAAGCATCCCCGGAGCATCCGGAGCATGTTCTTTGCGGGTAACATAGGCCAGTTCGCCGAGCACCGATTCAATGTCTTCGGCGGGGATGGAGCCATGTCGGTATAGGGTAGGGAC
>JAEUUS010000718.1 GCA_016787545.1 Saprospiraceae bacterium | reverse complement strand
TCACCAGGGCCGGATTGCCAAATCCATCCCCATCTGCATCCGAATACCAGGCGAAAGATGGCTCAGGAAAGTCAATGGCCCAGTCGTTCAGGATGCCGGCATCCGGCGCTTCTACATCGGTGACTGTCAGGGTCCAGGTGCCGTTCGGATTTTCTCCGTTAAAGGCAGCAAGGGGGAATTGCGGCTTATACCAGCCATTATCGGTTGCCGGGCAAGGTATTTGTCCGTAATCAGCGACAGCGTCGTCGTCAAAGTTCAGCAATATGTCGTCCTTGTCTCCGCACAATCCCTGAAGCAATTGTACCTCTGTGCCGTCCGGACTTCTCAATACAACCACCAGATCGGCTGTCCAGGTATGGGTAATATTGAGTCGGATCAAGTTTATATCCACAATTTCGGTGATTGGAACATTCACCACACGGGTTGAAGTAAAAGTGCCAATATCCCCTATTGCCACCGGCAATCCACTGCCGGTAAAGTTGTATTGCAGATCATCAATCAGGCCATTACAATCATCATCCAAACCATTACACAAATCCACTACGCCGGGATTAACCGCCGCATTGTCATCGTCGCAATCCAATGCATTGGTTACGATGGCGCCTTCAAACCCACAGCCTACCGCCGCTCCGCCGTACCCGTCGGCATCCTCGTCCATGAATCCAATAGGTGGTTGATCGCCAGATACTACATTGGATGCAACACCTTTCATGGCTAAATTCCTTACCTGAGCCTCTCCATAAGCCGTAGCGGCATTGAAAAACACCAGAATGTTCTGATTATCTCCATAAGGCTGACCGAATTCAAAGGAATAATAGGCCATTAAACCCGGCTCGTCACCCAAAGGCTCGCATAAAACTTCCCTCAACAGATTGTCTGCAGTAGTGGTTACATTCCAGAGCTTAAGTTCATCCAGGGCGCCTTTATAGGGCAACCATTCCCCATTTTTACCTGCGCCCAGGATGAGGTCGCCGTTATGCTCGCCTGGCGGCGCCTGGTACGACTCGTAGGTTTTTTGTTCTATCCACTTCCCGTTAATGTAAAAATCAACCGTGCGATTGGCGGCCGAACGCACAATGCTGACATGCGTCCAGACGCCCGGCAGGATTATTCTGGAACAATCCAAAGACACCAGGTTATCATACCCGCAGCAATCGTCAGAATGTTTGTAACGGATTCTGCCGTAGCTCAATAAAACAGTAAATTCATGACCATTGTACAGCAGCGTTTGATCGGCAGCAATGATATCCGGCCTAATCCAGAATGATATGGTCAGTTCTCCTTTCAGCGATTGTCCATTTTGTGCAATGGCCAGGTAATCATCGTCGCCATCAAAATGTATGGCTCTTTTGCACGGGTCTGATTTGACAGATACCGGAAGGATTTGCTCTTCTGAAATGCCGCATCCATTCACAGCCCGCACCCGTATGGCGCCCCCTGTGCTTCCGGCCGTTGCCAGGATTTCGAGGCCGGTAGATGCACCGGTCCAACCCTGCGGCAGAACCCACTGATAACTGTCGGCGCCCGGTACGGGGGTAATGGAATAATAAACGGAAGCATCCTGACAAATAGCCAATCCGCCGGCTATATCTGCAGGCATAGCTGGCGCAGAGCTGGTACAGGTTACCTCCAGGGCAACTACTTCTGTGGTATCCACCAGGCAATTGTTGGTGCAAATACAACGGAATAAGCGGCCATCATGATCCAGTAAGGCAGCAGGCAAGTTGTAAGTATCCGCATTGGCGCCTGCAATATTTTCAAACGAAATGCCGCCATTGGTGCTTTCCTGCCATTGGTAAGTGGTATTTAACCCGCCGGATACCGCCACATTGAAAGTGGCGGGCTGATCCTGCAATACGCTCAGGGAAACAGGCTGAGCTGTTATGCCCACTAATACCGGCGACACAGCGAGGGTTTGAACAGGCGTTATTTGGCCACAAAAATCCGTTCCAAACACACTGATATTCCCTGCAAGCTGACCTGTTTTGACAAAAATCATGTTGCCTGAAACGCTTACCTGCCAGTCTGCGGGAGCAGTCCAGCTCCAGGTGGCTATATCCGGATTGGGCGTTACAAAATAAGTGAAGTAATTATCGACACAAGGCTCCGCCGGACCAGTGATGCTGCTCAAAGCCGGTGTGCCGCAAAAAAGTGTAAGCGAAACCGGCGCCGTTTGTTCCAATGCACAACCGTTGGAAACATAACAGGTAAACAGTCTGCCGCTTTGCGAAGCCACCGCTTTAACCTTATAAACCGGCGCCGTAGCGCCATTAATTTCTGTAAATGTCTGGCCGCCATTGAGGCTCTGGTACCACTGATAGGACAAGTTATCGCCCGTTGCGCTCAGGAAGAATGTAGCGGTATCGCCAACAAAAACAGATTGTGCAACCGGAATTTGATCTATTGTAAAACTGCCGTAGGGGCAACCGGAACATTGACCAATATCTGCGGTGGAAAGGCTAAAGCCGGCGCCATTTTGCAGGATGCCATGATTGGCATTGGGCGTTTTATCCGTATATTGAAAAGCATTTTCTGAACATCCGCCACAATCCTGTACCAGGATATCGTAGTATGCCAGTAATCCAGGTTCATTGCCGGTCAGGCTACAGTTTTTGTTCGCGTTGATTTCTGCTGCCGAACGGGCAATACTCCAGATGCGGATTTCATCCATATTGCCTGTAAAATTCTGGCCGCAGATATTGTTGCCAATATTGATTGGCGTCTGATTATCAAAGTTTTGAGAAGAACCCAGTGTGTTTTGCAATAGGCCATCTATATACACAGAAAGAATCCCGTTTTGCCGCACCAGAGCCAGGTGCCGCCAGTTTCCATTGCCCAATGTGTTGTCATTGGTCATGTAATAAAAATAATTATCGCAGTTGTTGGAAGTAGAAAACTCAATAATCAGCCTGCCTTGATCCAGAAAAAGGTTCCAGAAGTTATCGCAATTACAAATGCCTCTTTTGCTGATCAGTGCCGCATTCTGATTCGTGGTTTTGATCCACATTTCCATGGTAAAATTGCCGGTTCCAAAATTACCAAGCGACGCATTTTGCACCTGTACGCGTTCTCCGGGATTGTCTAATTGCAGCGCAACTGATTTCACCACAGACCCGCCATTTTCTTCAATGCTGAAGTTCTCGTTGGAGATATCAAAGAAGATATTGCCTACTGCCTCTATTTTGATTCTTGATTTATTGGAGCAAATGCCTGCAGGCAGGGTGATGGTTTCGGAGCCGTCGTTGGGTGTATTGGCCGCCAGCACATAGGGATAGGTATAACCTCCGTCTATGGAAAGACTGATTTTTACCTCCTGGCAGTTCACCAGGTTGTTGGTGGTATTGGCTACATCCCAGGTGATGGTTTGGCTGCTTCCGGCCTGCCAGCTTACGCAGGTATTGGGCGCTGTAACGAGAAAAGGCCCCGCCGTGCCATCCACTTCAAAGCTCAATTCCTGATGCGTGGTGCCTCCCGCGCCCGGGTGATTATCCCGCACATACATCCGGTACTTGAGGTTGCGCGAATACGTTGGCAGTCGCTCATAAACCGTGGAGGTATTGGATAAAAGATCAGCGAGTTGTGGGATGGTACGAACAGGCGATGCCACCGGATTGAATAGCCTGCTTATGGGAACATTGCCGTCTGCCGGTGTTGGCGGGGTTTGAATGGAAATCGTAGAAGAAGTAAAGTCTATATTCCGGATGTTAGTTTGTTCCCAGGAATAAGTCAGCTGGTCTCCATCTTCGTCGGTAGCAGAGCCAACGAGCTCGAAAGGGGTAGAAACCGGAATATAAAAACCGCCGGGAGGGATGGTGGAAACGGGGATATGATTCCCGGTTTCCAGGGTTTTGTAACAGGTTCTGGCCAATATGTGGTTGGTCATTTGAATCTGGGAATACACCCCGAAGTAATCCCGATCGCCGGTAGGCTCGATATTGTCTACCCCGCATAATCCGGAGTACGACATGATGGTAGTACCTGACCCATATTCATTGGTGCCGAATTGACCATTGTTCGAGGGGCCGCAGCTGGTCCAGGTATGGTCGGCGTCCAGTTGGTGCCCTATTTCGTGGGCCGTAACCGTCAGACTCCAAAAAGCAGAGAAATTCCAGGCTTTATAGTCACTGCAAACCACTGGTTTGCCGGCCGCACAGCAGCCACCGGTCACAAAAATCAGCCCCACATCATAGCCTTCCAGGCCGATCAACTGGTTGATAACCATTAGATTTTCATTGGCTGCCTCTCCTCCGCCTGTAGCCGTAAACGGGTCGGTATCGGCATCCACAAATATCAGTTTGTCCTGCTCTTCGGGCAGCACGAACCGAACCGCAAGATCGCGCTCATAAATATGATTTAGCTGGCCTAAAAAGGCAACCAGGGCCGACATGGCTTTCGTTTTGGTATCCCAGCCAGAAGCTTCTGAAACCGCTCCCGGAATCGTCATGGCAAGCCTGAATACCCGCAATACATCGCCGGTTTCATTAGGGCCGGCGTTCAGCAGTCGTTCAGCGCTTTCCACTTTATCTAAGGAATTGTCCCTCAGGCAACTGACAGACTGCTCCGGATGGTCTTTGCCCCAATAGATGAGGTAAGTAAAAGGATCTTTTTTGAACGCCTTGCGGATTACCACCGTTTGGCCATGCGTTTGGGAGGTAAAATAAGCGCTGCATTCTACCGGACTCACCGACAGGCGCCCGCGCGCGAGCGGATCGTCGATGCCTTTCAGCAAATAAGTCTTAATTTCCGGGAAACGGGCTGCCAGGCCAGGTTCCATCAGCGGACTTTCCAGGATTTGGAATGTTTGAAAGCTGCCATCCGGAAGCGGCAGTTCTATCACCCCTGCGTCTGTATTTGATCGGGTAAATTCGGCAGGTGCAGTAGCGCAACGTGCCTGCATAGCCTGCACATTTAACTGAAGCAGCACACCTTTATCAAGACTGGGAAGTTGAGGCGTCAAATCTGTGCTTTCCGGCAAACTCCGCAGGGAAACCTCAGACCAAAGTCCGGTTTGCGCCTGAGCGCGGGTAAGCGTGAGTAACTGAAAAACAGGCAGGAGGAGCGCCACAGACAAAATGCTGACTATGCTCCGGTTGGAGTGGCATGAAAAGGCGGTCATGGAGAAAGAAAAAATGCGCTAAGGGTTTGCAGGAATATACCTGTGGCAAAGCTATCTAAAAAAGAGCGTATATTGGGAATTCCAGATATATAGCATGATTGGCAATTTTAAAGGGTATACATTTATCAGAAAGGAAATTGCCCTGAACACGGTTACCCACAAATCAGGCGGATTTCAACGAATGGCCGGGAATACCCCACAAAACGCATCTATCATCTTGTAACCCGTTGTTTTAACACTCCCGATTACCCACAAGTTTGGTCTTTTTTAGGTATAGCATAAGAAAAGGGGAATTACAATGTGACGGGTTGTTTGACATTAGTTCAACTGTTTGGCATTGTTACTTTTCTTTT
>JAEUUS010000607.1 GCA_016787545.1 Saprospiraceae bacterium | reverse complement strand
TACTAATCTGATTTCCATGAGATTGTGTTACTTGCGATATCCGGTTGTCACACTTTTGTCTGACCAGTTGACCTGGGGGCATTACGTAGAACTTATGTTTATTGACCATGATTTAGAGCGTAGTTTTTATGAAAAACAGGCCATACTGGAAAAGTGGACAGTGCGAGAGCTTAAACGCCAAAAAAGCAGTTCTCTTTTCCTGAGACTGGCAGCATCACAGGATAAGGCCGGAGTGCTAAAATTGGCGGAGCAGGGCAAGCTTGTGGAACACCCTGAAGATATTCTACGTGATCCTTATGTGTTTGAGTTCTTGAAAATACCAGAACCCTTTCATGTTTCCGAAAAAGACCTGGAAACCCGCTTAATGGATAATCTGCAAAATTTTTTGTTGGAACTTGGCAAGGGCTTTACGTTTGTAGGTAGGCAATACGGCATCACCATTGATAATGAACGATATAAGGTAGACCTTGTATTTTACCATCGCTACCTAAGGTGTTTCATACTACTCGACCTCAAAATGGAAAAAGTAAAACACCATGACATTGGGCAGATGAATATGTATCTCGGCTATTTTGCCAAAGAGGAGTATTTTGAAGGCGACAACCCGCCAATCGGCATTATTCTTACCCGTCAAAAAGACGAACTACTGGTTGAATTTGCTACCTATGGAATGAGTAGTCAACTCTTTGTATCCAAATACCAACTCTACCTGCCGAATGAAGCTGAACTTCGCGCAGAATTGGAACACATCTTAAGTATAGACACGGAAAATAGATAAAATTGAATACAAGCCAGCTGCATTCATTAAATATGGACAAGCTAGCCCCCGATTACCTCCAGATTCCGGCTACCCCCCCTGACAAACTTCCCATCAGCGAGATCAACAAAAACGCCACATTTTCACACAAGCTTCCTACCTTTGCCAATTCGCATGTTCAACTGCGAAAAACCTGATCGTAATCCGTTAGTTTTTTTGAGGTAATGAAAGTATCGCTGAATTGGCTTCGAGATTTTCTCGACATACATAAAACCCCTGCAGAAATCGCCGAAATACTGACATCGCTGGGCCTGGAAGTGGAAGGATGGGAAACGGTAAAACCTTCGCCGGTAGACCTGGATAAAGTACTCACCGGTACTGTGCTTACCTGCGAACGTATCCCGGATACCGACCACCTCTCCGCAACCACCGTAGATGTTGGCGACGGCGTTGTGCGCTCCGTGGTATGCGGCGCGCCTAATGTGGCTGCCGGCCAGAAAGTATTCCTGGCCATCCCTGGCGCCAATGTCTTCAGTAAAGACGGCTCTCTGTTCACCATCGGCGAACGCAAGGTAAAAGGCGTTCCATCCCAGGGCATGATCTGCGCCGAAGACGAACTCGGACTCGGGCACGACCACTCCGGCATTATCGTGCTACCTCCAGACACCAATCTTGGTATCTCTGCCGCTGATTATTTCAACAAAGCTTCCGATACCGTTATCGAGGTGGGGCTCACCCCCAACCGCGCCGACGCTACCAACCATATGGGTGTGGCCAAAGACCTGGCTGCATACCTGCAGGTGCACGAAAACCACCAATCCGGCGTACGTATGCCGCAGGGCAAATCGCTCTCCGGCAACAGCACGGCCTTCCCTGTTTCGGTGGAAAACACCGATGCATGCCCCCGCTACAGCGGCATCGTGCTGAAAAACCTCCGCGTTCAGGAAAGTCCGGAATGGCTCAAAAACCGCCTGCTCGCCGTTGGTCAGCGCCCCATCAACAACGTGGTGGACGTAACCAACTACGTGCGCATTGAACTGGGCCAACCCCTGCATGCCTTCGACCTCAACGAGATCAAAGGCGGCAAAATCCTGGTTAAAACCCTGCCCGCAGACACCCCGTTCAAAACCCTCGACGAAGTAGAACGCAAGCTCCTGGCCGAAGATCTCATGATCTGCGATGCCGAATCCAATCCCATGTGCATGGGTGGTGTATTCGGTGGCGCCGGCAGTGGCGTTTCAGATAAAACCACGGCCATTTTCCTCGAAAGCGCCTATTTCCACCCCACCTGGATTCGGCGCTCCATGCTGCGCCACAGTCTGCGCACCGACGCCGCCTGGACTTTCGAAAAAGGCGCTGATCCCAATGGCACGGTGCGCGCCCTGGAACGCGCCGTGGCCCTGATCCTGGAACTGGCCGGCGGCGAAATCGGCTCAGCGCTGGTAGATCTCTACCCGCAACCCGTACAAGCGGCCCGCATTTCCTGCTCCTTCGCCCGGATCAACAGCCTCATTGGAGAAAACCTCTCCACCGGGCGCATCCAAAAAATCCTCGCTGCGCTGGAAATCGGCATGGAAAACGAATCGGCGGAAGGCTTCACCGCATTGGTGCCCACCAACAAACCCGACGTTACCCGCGAAGCTGATATTGTGGAGGAAATTCTGCGCGTTCATGGCTTGGATGCCGTGCCAATTCCTACCCAGATCCGCAGCAGCATAGAAATCCAGCAGCGTCCCAATCCGGATGCTGTGCGCAATCTGGCAGCTGAATTCCTCACCGCCAACGGCTTCAACGAGTGCATGAGCCTGGCCTTGTCCAATTCCGCCTATTATTTAGCCGATGGCGCTGCCATGCCCATGCAAAAGGAGCAACTGGTATTCATCCACAACTCTGCCAACCAGGGTCTGGATTGCCTGCGCCCTACCATGTTGTTCAGCGGAATGGAAACCATTCAGCGAAACCAGAACCGCCAGAACCCGGATTTACGCCTGTTCGAATTTGGAAAAACCTATTTCCGCAACGGCGAAAAACTGGAGGAAACCGGCCGGCTCAGCCTGTTTGTTACAGGCGCTCATGCATCGGAAAGCTGGCAACCATCCGCCAAAAAAACGGTGGATTTTTACACCCTCAAAAGCTACGTAACCCATCTGCTCAACCGCCTCGGCGTGAGCGGATACCAGGAAACCAGCCTGAACGACAGACCGTTCCAGTATGCCCTGCGCTTCCACCGCGGACCGCAGGAATTGGTTACATTTGGCGCTGTTTCGCCACAAATCCTGAAAAAATCCGATATTAAAAACGCCGTGTTTTACGCGGATTTCCATTTTGAAAACATCATCAAAGCCGTAGGCAGCAACAAGATCCAGTTTGCAGAACTCAACAAGTTCCCAACGGTTCGCCGCGACCTCGCTTTGGTCATTGACCAGTCGGTAAGCTTTGGCGATATACGCCAGTTGGCTGCCAAAACAGCCAAAAAACTGCTCAGGGATGTGAACCTCTTCGACGTGTTTGAAGATGAAAGCAAACTGGGCGCCGGCAAGAAATCCTATGCCGTTAGTTTTGTGTTTGAAGACCCGGAAAAAACCCTTCAAGACAAGGAGATCGATGCCATGATGGGGCAATTGGTTGG
>JAEUUS010000545.1 GCA_016787545.1 Saprospiraceae bacterium | reverse complement strand
GCTTATCAGGCACTGGAAAACCTGGATGCAGCAGAACAACTTATCCGGCAGTATGAAAAAGCTACCGGAAATGCACAGCATAAGTTGCTGCTGGGCATTTACCTGAGCCGGAAAGATATTCAAAAGGCGCTGAATGCCTCCGCCGCTTTGATTGCTGAATACCCGGATTTTTATGAGGAAATAGCCCATTTGGGTGTGTCCTTTTATCACTCCGGTTATGAGCAGGCGTTTTTGCAACAATTGCAAAACACCCAACTGCCTGATTACAATCCCCTTCTGGCCATCGCGCATTATCATGTGATGGTAAAACAGGATTACGCTGCCGGAATGGATTGCATCCGTCAGGCCATGGAACAGCAACCGGATAACGAGGAATTGCCTTATTATCTGGAATCCTATAAAAAAGAGCTCATCAGGCAGCAAAAAAAGGAAGCGCAGAAACAACTAAGCGGAGAAACGGAAGGCGATGCTATTGCCGCATACCGAAATATTCTGGAACTTGACCCTGGCAACGTCACCGCACAGGAATATTACCTGATTGCACAAACCTGCAAAAAAATCCCCCCTTTCTATTGGTATTTCTATAAAACCAATTTTGTCAGCCTGTCGCCTTATTTTTTCAGGGCTGTATTTTTACTGGTTTATGCAATTGTTTGTTCCCTCTATTACAAAGGCGGAAAAACAGCTGGCGCAACCGATCATCTGCAATCGGTCACTTTATTCTTTGCAGCCCTGGCGATTCCCCGGTATACGCTGGTGCCATTAAGCATCCAGCTAATGGCATTTTGGTATGTGCCGGGTTACCATTTGCTCAAAAAGCCACTGGATTTTGTGAAAGGCCTGGTTATGCTGATCGTTTGGTGCAATATGGTATTCCTTTCCCTAAACCCATCTGTGAAAGGATTTGATTATTTTATATGCGGTGCATTTGTTTTAAGTTATATTGGTTTGCTGGAATTAGCCGGCACTGAGCTTCCCCGCACACAGCGAATAGCCCTCCTGGCGTATACCGCCGTAGCCGGATTATTGAGTATATTGGCTTATGGGCGTTTGATTTCAGATGGATTTCTGTTCTTTGCGTTTGCCGGCTGGCTACCACCCTTGTTTGCCGGGATGGCCATAGATTTCTATCAGAAACATCAAAGAACCCTAAAGGAGAGTCCTGGCGACGAAGTGCAAAAACGCGCTAAAGTGCGTACGCAAAACATACACGCTGGTGCGCTGATAACCAGCATATTGCTGGCCATAGTGTTTTTCGCCAGTCTAAAGTTGTCGCCGGAGATTCGAGGTTATGTAGGTAATCTGGCGTTCAGTGGCGCGGCACTGGCCATTACCTTGTTCAGTTTTACAGAATCCAGCACGTCAAATCACGATTTTAGCAGTGTTTGGGCGCAGCAAAAAACCTTCCGTTGGCTTTTTCTGCTTTGTGGTCTGGGTATGGCAGGCGGGTTAATGTCTATTGTGCCTTATTCCGATGTGCCAATACGCACAGATTGGCGCTGGATACCCGGCTTAGTGGTTTTTGCGGGTAGCTGGATAGGGTTGTTTTTGTTGTATTATCGTTTTTTGAGAAAGAAGGAAATGGTTTGAGTAATGCTCTCACATTTTCACCACCTGCCGCACATTCCACACCCCATCTACGAGTACCGAAACAACGTACACGCCTGTTGGGCCGCTGCCCAGGTCGGCTTCCATAGATTTTTCATGCAGCCCCAGCTGTTCATTCACCAAGCGCCCCGCCGTGTCGAATACGCGGAGGGCTTCAATAAGGTGTTCGTTTCTGGCCTCGATGCGAAAAAGCCCGGAGGTAGGGTTTGGCGAAATAGCCACCCAGGCATTTGGCCCCACAGGCAGTTCGATGGGTTCGTCAGAATCTGTGCTGCAACCCGGCCCCGGGCCGATGCATCCATTGCCGTCGAGTTTGACAATCCAAGCGTTTTGGCGTGTAGTGTCGTTCTCATAGGTGGTGCCGTTGCAAAGGATGCCGCCATCGGAGGTGGCGAGGACGTTGAAGAAAACATCGTAGTTCTTGCCCGGAGGAGACATGGTGTACTTTCGGTGCCAAAGCAACTCGCCCTCGGGCGACAGTTTGGAGATAGCCCCATACTGTTTAAAACCGGTAGGGAAGTTGAGATCGTACACTGTAGCAACACCACAGGCATAATAATTACCGTCGAGACTGGGAACGATCCTGGTCCAACCTGCATAAAATTCAGGGTCATATTGTTTTGACCAAAGGAAGGTGCCATTTGAATCCATGTTTACAATCCAAAACGTTTCATAAGCCGGACCAATCTGGGGATCAAAACGTTTTACTCCCACTATAAGGTAGGTACCATCATCTTTGGCTAGGATATCCTGAAAGTAAACATTAGTCGTGTCGCCATTATGTTGCCATTCTTTCCCCCAAAGCACGTTGCCTAGGGTATCTACTTTAAACACAAGGGCATTGTCGTTGTAAATATCCTTTCTGCGGTTGCCAACTACTATGATACCCTTATCCGGAGTTTCCACACAACCTAAGCCGAAATGATGCCCGTCCGGATTAGTCGGATACAGCTTGAAAAATTGCTGGTTGAGGTTGCTGTCACATTTGAATAGGAGAAGGGATTGGATGCCTGTAGGCGTAAATGACCAGCCGGAAGAGAAAATACCACCATCGGATGTTTGGATTGGACGGTATAGGTAGTCACCCCTGCTCGGCAGACCATAAGTATGAAGTGAACTGGCATCTAAACCATTTTCCTTTGTGTACTTACAAATAAAGAAATCGGTGTCTTCGATGTTATCATGACCAAAATAGTAATATCCTTGAATAGCAAATCTATTCGATAGTTTGATAACATTAACTGCCGATTGGCCTTCAAAAAACTCCACTTTGTCATACGATAAAAGCCCATTTTCCTTATTGATTTTCAACACGAAAGAAGTGTCCCATATGTTTGCCCAAGGAGTTCCAAAACCCGAAGTAATAAAATAGGAATCTGTGCTTTCAGTAGAGGAAAATCCTGTGGTTTCCCAGTAGTTATTGTAGTTAAACTGAACATTGAAATAAGTTATTTGAGCGCCGAGAAGGTGGCTCCAGAGCAGAAAAAATAATTTAAAATAGCGCATAAGCATAAAAATAGGCCATCGCGCGGGTTGCGCGCGATGGCCTGGTTTAAAAGTGATTATTTCAGTCCTTTCAAAAGCGTCCCGCTTTGCAGTGTACCTTTTTCTGACCGGATTTGGTAAAAATACTTACCATCAGACACCTGAGTTGTTTGCCAACGGAATGCCATACCACCATAGATTTGTTGGGAGAACACAATGCGGCCCAGGAAATCGGCAATTTGCAGCTGATATGGCTCGCCTGTAGGGATTCCACTCAAATCAAAAACAACTTCCTGTTGAAACGGATTTGGGGCAACGGTAATTGATCGCAATCCTGTTGTCGTAGGTTTTAGGGTTCTCGCACCGGCAGGTCGTTCTTCGCTTCCTTCAGGGTTCAACGCAACCAAGGGATGGTAAATGCTTTCTCTGAAATATTGCAGATTTTCGGCTAATCCTCTGGTGGAGGTGTTTTCTGCAGTTAAGGAAAGCAATGCTGTGTTGTAGTTTGTCTTGATTTCCAATATAGCCATTTAGCGTGTATAATTGAATGAGACATCTTGTCCGAAATTAACTTGCCAAAAATACTTAAATTTTTTTGATTTTACCTAAAATGCATTGTCAAATATAGTCGTTTTCCCTGGAAATTATTGCTATTTACCATGACCATCGAAACCATTCACACACCCAGACTGCTTCTGCAGGGATTCTCCCCGGAGGCTATGAACGAATTGTTTACTCAGTATCCGAAAGCCGAGATACAACGCATTCTGGGCCACCGCTCTGAAGATGCGTATCAGAAAGAATGGTACAAACACCAAAATGGCTACTCCAGCTATAACCGCAGTTTCCTGCTTTTTCTGCTCACCCATAAAACAGATAACCGGATTATCGGTCGCTGCGGCATTCACAATTGGAATAAAGACCACCGCCGGGCCGAAATAGGATACGTGATGGAAGATGAACAATACCGCCGGGCCGGACTGATGTCGGAAGCCGTTGAGGCTATAGTGCATTACGGGTTTCAAGCGCTGCAACTGCACCGGATTGAAGCG
>JAEUUS010000544.1 GCA_016787545.1 Saprospiraceae bacterium | reverse complement strand
TCCTGTGTGGGTGAAAGCACCGTAAAAGATCAGTTAAAACAAATGGACGCGGTACTGGTAGGTACGGTCATTGCAAGCGAATATGTCCAGCTGCTGCCGAATAAACAAACGCTTGAGCTAATAGCCCGCGACAGTACCCTGGCCAGTCGTTACATGCGGGAGATCTATGTGGCAAAATATACCGTACTGGTAGAAAAAATCTATAAGGGAGAGCACATTCGGGATACCGTGTACATCTATTCCGGTAGAGGTGGCGGAGACTGTGGATACAGGTTTAAAGCAGAAGAGCGCTATATCATTTATGGAGAAAAAAAGAATTATTTTGATGGTTTATTTGAGCATTTTGTTTATCCGGAAGGCAAAAATATCTACTGGACCAATATTTGTCTGCGCACTACAGAATACAATGAAAACGAGATAAAAGAGCTGGAAAAGCATGCCCGGAAAAATGATATAAAGGTGGTTGCTCCTCCATATAGTGATATAGATATAAAAAACAATGCAGAAAAGTCTAAAATACACACTGTTGAAATTCCGGAAGTACAGGAGCTGATGTTTGTACTGTTTGCACTTACGCCTACAGGCCAAAAAGACTCTGTCATGATTAATCACCAATCCGCTTATTATCAGCGTGTTATAGACTATTTTAAACCATTTGCGCAGGAAAGAATCGTTGAGTTGATAGACAGAAAAATTGCAACACAGTACAATCAACTGAGAATGGATGCCTCCAATTATCAGTTTGATGCACAGGGGAAATTGAAAAGATCGCCAACTATCCATAACCTTAGCTGGGGTAAACGGGATTTTTTGGCGCAATACGTGTCTGAACTGGAAAAATTTGCCCTGAAGTCCAACTTCAGGCAATTTTATCAAAACAATAGTCTTTTCTATGATTCTTTGAAAACTGCACTGGCCGCACAAGCTCCGGTAGAAAGACAATGGATTTGGCTGGAGTCGCATTTCACACAGCGGTACCATCAATACCATATCATATTTTCGCCTTTGAGCCTGGGAAAGCATTCCACCAATCGGGTGAAGGAAGAGGTGTTTATTTTTGTCAGCGGACCTACGGAAGGCTCCGGTATTTCTTACACTTTATTGCAGGCTCGTGATACCAGGATGTTGTTTACAGAAATTGACCATAATTATGTCAATCCGGTCAGTGATACCTACCTTCGGGATATCAAAAAAGCATTTAAAAGCCGCGATAAATGGGCAGCTGGTAAATACACCGGCTCTTATGCAAGCGCTTATGCCTTGTTTAATGAATACATGACCTGGTCGGTTTTTTCTCTTTATGCGCTGGATAACTTTTCGAAAACTGATTACGAAATCATCAAAAAACGCCTGGAAGATTTCATGATCCATTACCGCGGATTTGTGCGTTTTGATGCGTTTAATGATCAATTGATTGCGCTGTATCAAAGTAGAGGCCGACCAGTATTGATATCGGATCTGTATCCGGAAATGTTGGAATGGTGTGAAAAACAGTAATGACAAGGTCACAAACCATACGCAAGGCGCAAAAAGCCTTTGAACAGGAGCAGTATCCTCAGGTGGTACAACTGCTCGCGCCCTTGTGCGTGAAATATCCGCAGGATGCTGAGGGTTTTTACCTCCTGCTCGATGCTTATCAGGCACTGGAAAACCTGGATGCAGCAGAACAACTTATCCGGCAGTATGAAAAAGCTACCGGAAATGCACAGCATAAGTTGCTGCTGGGCATTTATCTGGGCCGGAAAGATATTCAAAAGGCGCTGAATGCCTCCGCCGCTTTGATTGCTGAATACCCGGATTTTTATGAGGAAATAGCTCATTTGGGTGTGTCCTTTTATCACTCTGGTTATGAGCAGGCGTTTTTGCAGCAATTGCAAAACACCCAACTGCCTGATTACAATCCCCTTTTGGCCATCGCGCATTATCATGTGATGGTGAAACAGGATTACGCTGCCGGAATGGATTGCATCCGTCAGGCCATGGAACAGCAGCCAGATAACGAGGAATTGCCTCATTATCTGGAATCCTATAAAAAAGAGCTCATCAGACAGCAAAAAAAGGAAGCGCAGAAACAACTAAGCGGAGAAACGGAAGGCGATGCTATTGCCGCATACCGAAACATACTGGAACTTGACCCTGACAACGTCACCGCACAGGAATATTACCTGATTGCACAAGTCTGCAAAAAAATCCCGCCTTTCTATTGGTATTTCTATAAAACCAATTTTATCAGCCAATCCCCCTATTTTTTTCGGGCAATATTTTTGATGGTTTTTTGTGTTGTTTGCGCACTCTATTACAAAGGGGAAAAAGTAGCGGGCGCCACCGATCATCTGCAATCGGTGACCTGGTTTTTTGCAGCCCTGGCGATCCCTCGTTACACCTTGTTGCCATTCAGTATTCAGGTCATATCTTTTTGGTATATGCCCGGATATCATTTGCTTAAAAAACCACTGGATTTTGTGAAGGGCCTGCTTATGCTGGCCTGCTGGGCGCTTCTTGTTTACCTTTCCATCTCCCCCACCACAAGAGGTTTTGATTATTTTATATGCGGGGCATTTGTGCTTACCTATATCGGGTTGCTGGAACTGGCTGAAACCGGGCTTCCTCCCCTTCAAAGGAAGCTATTGCTCTTCTATACTGCCGTAGCCGGTATATCAGGCATTTTGGCTTATTTGGGGTGGATTTCAGATGGCTTTTTGTTCTTTGCCTTTGCTGGATGGTTGCCTCCCCTGCTTGCCGGAATGGCGATAGATTTTTATCACAAAAACCGAAATGCGATACCAGAGGCAGGAGTTGCTGGAAGCGATCAAAGCCACGTAAGATGGACACGGAATCTGCATGTTGGTTCGCTTATCCTGGCAATCCTTTTGACTATTGCTTTTTTTGCCAGTCAAAAAATGGAAGGAGAAACACGGCACTGGGTTGGCTTTTTATCCTTTGGCCTTATGATGTATGGCTTTACCCTTTTCAGTTTTACAGAAACATCCACCACAAACCACCCTTTTTACAGCATTTGGACACGTTACAAAACCTTCCGGGCCTTATTTATTTTGTGCAGCCTGGGTATGATAGGCGGGTTATTGACGGTTGCTCCTTATGCAACCGTCCCCTTGCGCACAGAATGGCGCTGGATTCCCGGCGTGGTGGTTTTTGCGGGTAGCTGGATAGGGTTGTTTTTGTTGTATTATCGTTTTTTGAGAAAGAAGGAAATATACCCATTGCCATGACCATCGAAACCATTCACACACCCCGACTGCTCCTGCAGGGATTCTCCCCGCAGGCTATGAACGAATTGTTTACTCATTATCCGAAATCCGAGATACAACGTATCCTGGGCCACCGCTCTGAAGAAGCTTACCAGACAGATTTGTATAAACACCAAAATGGCTTTTCGAGCTATAACCGCAGTTTCCTGCTTTTTCTGCTCACCCATAAAACAGATAACCTGATTATCGGTCGCTGCGGCATACACAACTGGAATAAAGACCACCGCCGGGCCGAAATAGGATACGTGATGGAAGATGAACAATACCGCCGGGCCGGACTGATGTCGGAAGCCGTTGAGGCTATAGTGCATTACGGGTTTCAAGCGCTGCAACTGCACCGGATTGAAGCG
>JAEUUS010000442.1 GCA_016787545.1 Saprospiraceae bacterium | reverse complement strand
ATAGAACAGTACCACGCGTGTGTAAGCGCCTGAGGCAGCCTCAAACGGCGCTTCGATGGAAGGCGCAGAAGGATCGAAACAAATTTCTTCCCATTCGTTCACCTTGGTATTGTCCACTTTGGTGATCCAGTTTGGTGCGCCGGAAGTAGAACCTTCCAGTTTGAGGGCCAGGTTGCCAATGTGGTCCATATGCACCTTAATGCAAACCTGTGCGCCATTGGATACATCTACAGGTGTGGAAGGATCAGGATTGGAGAACGCGCCAGCCCAGGTTTGGGAAACGGCAGGCTTAAGGTATTTCAACACATTGGCGCTGGTGTTGATCCCGGTAGCATTTGGATTGGAGATGGTTTCCGTCAGGGAACCATCCAATGCTGAACCAAAATACTGGAAAGTGGTGCCGGTTGCTGCGGTTTCAAAATCCAGGATCGTGGTAGTAGTGATGTTGTTAGGCAATGCCGTAATATCATCGAAATAAGAGGTAACATCTGTTCCTGTTCCGGCTGTACCAAAATCAAAGAACAATACTACCCGAGTGTACACGTGACCGGCAGCAGCCGTAAAAGGCGCCTCGAGTGAAAGCGCGGATGCATCGAACACCAGCTCTTCCCATTCATTCACCTTGGTATTAGCCACAGTGGTGAGCCAGTTGTCGCCGCCATCGGTAGATCCTTCCAGTTTAAGGGTCAGGTTGCCGATGTGGTCCATATGAACTTTGATAGCGATTTTGCCATTGGCGGTCAGGTCTACCAGTACCGTAGGATTTGGGTTGGAGAAAGCTCCTGCCCATACTTCGGCAACGGCTGGCTTCACATACTTGGCCACTGTGGCACTGGTATTGATGTTGGAAGGATTGGGATTTGCAATGTTTTCATTCAAAGAACCGTCGATGGTACTGCCAAAGTACTGGAACACCGTGCTGGTGGTCGGCGATTCGAAATCGAGAATGGTTGTTTGAGCCTGGGCAAATACTACGACAATTGCCCACACAAGACCAACAAGTAATGGTTTCTTCATAACACGATTGGGTTTTTGTTTTTGAAACATTATTTTAAAAATTCGACTTTTCGTAAAGCAAAGGTTGGAAACAAATCCTGCTTCATTTGCATTTTATACTACGGTTCCACTACGACAAACCCCAAAAACCACTACGACAACACTACGCAAACCAGGCGGCTCCAGCTACGGTTAGGCATGTTATATTTGCACGATAAAATGAAACCTTATCCAGCCCTAAACCTCACCATATTTAGCCAACGTTTACTACCTCTCCGAGGTTTAGTATACGCTGGCTTGCTGCTGTTCCTTCCCTGGATACTACATGCACAGGGATTAAACCTCGGCACACCCCCTATCCGGAATTTTCCGAAAAAGGTATACCAGGCAGGCACCCAAAACTGGGATGCTGTACAGGATGCAAGGGGTGTATTGTATTTTGCCAACAACGAAGGACTACTGCAGTACGACGGAAGCCGGTGGCGCTGTTTCCCGGTGGCCAACCGTACGGTATTACGTTCGGTGGCCATAGATATTTCGGGCAAAATTTTCACTGGCGCGCAAAGTGAGCTCGGCTATTTTGCCCCTGATGCAGCCGGCCGTTTGCAGTACCACTCCCTGTTGAATTTGCTGCCGGAAAGCGAACGAAATTTTGAAGATGTGTGGGATATTGTTTGTGTGGGCGAACAGGTCTTTTTCCGTACCAACCACGCCGTATTTGTGTACCAAAAAGGCGAATTGCTGATGCTGAAGCCTGGTGGCGCATTGAACGCCCTATTTACCACGCCGGCAGGTGTAGTGTTGCAGCAAAACCTGACTGAATTGCTGTTATGGGACGGGCAGCGGTTTAATCCATGGCGCCAAGCGCCAACGCTGAGCAGTGCATTAACCGGTTTTTTACCCTGGCAACAAGACACCCTGCTGTTCAGCAGCCTGAAGGATGGCTTGTTTCAGCTCAACGCAAACGGATTGGTTGCCTGGTCTACGCCACATGATGCCCTGTTTCAAAAAGAACGCATTTACAGTGCCACCATGCTTTGGAATGGCAATCTTGCCCTGGGCACCTCTTTGGGCGGACTACTGGTTTTGGATCGGAACAAGCGCATTTTTCGCCATTTAAGCAAAAAAAACGGGTTGCAGAACAACAATATCCTGCACACATTCTCGGATCGGGCAGGCAATTTGTGGCTGGGCCTGGACAGTGGCATTGACTGTGTGGTATTGCCTTCTGCCTTTACTACCGTTATTCCGGATGCAGATTTACAGGGTACCGGGTATGCCGCCGCAGTACACAGCAGCTCGGTATATCTGGGAGTCTCCAACGGGGTTTATCAGGCTCCCTGGAACCAGTATTACGCTCCTAATCAGCGCCCGTATTTTGAAAAAATCAATGCTACCGACGGGCAAGTCTGGCAACTCAGCGTGGCCGGTGGCGACCTGTTACTTGGCCATCACGAAGGCGCCTTCCAAATGAAGGGTCGGGAAACACAGGCACTCACCCGTGAGCCGGGCGCCTGGATATTTGTGCCGCTTTCAGAGCAATATTTGCTGGGAGGGCATTACACAGGACTGGTTTTATACCAAAAATCCGGTGGAAAATGGGTTTTCGATCGCAAGATTAGTGGTCTGAATGAGTCTTGTCGTTTTGTGGTGAAAGAGGATGCCAGTGTAGTATGGGTAGCACACCCGTATCGGGGGGTATACAGGGTGAGTTGGGAACAAGGTTTTGCAGCAGAACCTAGAGTGGACTACTTCAATCATGTGCAGGGTCTGCCTTCTGATTTGAACAATTTTGTGTTTTCCATTGCCGGGAAACCGGTTTTTGCTACAGAACAAGGCCTGTATCGTTTCAATACGTCTTCCCAAAAATTTGAGGAAGATGCTGATTTCAGCCAGATACTGGGTAAG
This sequence comes from Saprospiraceae bacterium, assembly GCA_016787545.1. Taxonomy (GTDB): domain Bacteria; phylum Bacteroidota; class Bacteroidia; order Chitinophagales; family Saprospiraceae; genus M3007. Next base: position 3,954 of record JAEUUS010000442.1, on the reverse strand, counting down.
GGTTTTGCCTTGCGCTACCTGCGCGAAGACGGCCAGGGAAATATCTGGTACGTTGGTGACAAGGAGGTTGGATTACTGCAAGTGAACGATTGGGGTGTGCGAAAATCTGTTCAAAAACGCGTGTTTCCGGAGCTGTTTGGCAAGTTAGTAGCCGGATTTGAGTTCATATATCCTGTAGATGCCGCCAATGTATTTTTTGGAGCAGAGCAAGGCTTTTTGCACCTGGCCGCCCAATCCAAGGGCAGCCCGGATACTACTTTGAACGTATTGATATCTGAGGTAAAAGCGGGCAATGGTCAACGGGACACTTTGTTATACGGAGGCTGGGGGCCCGGAGCTGCGGTACTGGATGCAGATTTTAGCAATCTTTTGTTTGCATTTTCAGCCATCCGTTTTGAGGATCCCGATTTGCTGGAATATCGCTCCAGATTAGTGGGCATTAACGCCGGTTGGTCAGATTGGTCGGTGGGAAGCACACAAAATTTTACCAACCTGAGTCCAGGCAAATACCGCTTTGAGGTGCAGGCGAGAATGAAAAATGGTCAGCTGAGCAACATTGCATCTTTTGCCTTTCGTATTCGTCCGCCCTGGTATGCCAGCACGGTGGCCTTGGGTTGTTATGCATTGGGCGTTTTGGGCATTTTTATTGGCTTCATTATACGGCAGCAGCGCAAATTTGAAAGTGAAAAGGAAAGTTTGGCAGAGCAGCATCAGCAAATAACGGCCAAACAACAACAGGAGGTAGAGCGCTCTCAGGCAGCAGTTTCAGATATTTTGCAGGAAAAACTGGAAGCTGAAATTGCTTTTAAAAACCAGGAACTCGCCACAGCAACTATGCACCTGGTGCAAAAAGGGGAACTGTTGCAGACTATTCAGGAGAACTTACATCAAATACAGGAAAAATCTACCAATCCGGCCGTAAAAAAGGAAATTCAGCAGGTATTGAATCTGTTGAATTTTGATGCCAACCTGAACGATGACTGGGAACAATTTGCCTTTCATTTCGACCGGGTGCACGTGGATTTCCTTAAACGATTGCGCGAAAAACACCCGGAGCTCAGCTCCACCGACCATAAACTCTGCGCTTACCTGCGCATGAATTTGAGCACCAAGGAAATTGCGCCATTGATGAATATTTCTGTTCGCGGAGTAGAAGCCAGTCGGTACCGCTTGCGCAAAAAACTGGGACTACCGAATGATGCGAATCTGGCGGAGATCATTGCAGATGTGTGAGTGAGTGATTAGAAGGAATCTGATGCGGCCTGATACACCTTAAATCAGTTTTTACATCTGTGTTACATTGTTTTACAACAAGAATTCTGCTGGCGTGGTGGGTGGAGATACTTTTGCTCAAAACAACATTTCTTCTACATGACTGCCCAAACATTGCCCAAAATTATAGTTTTTTCACTGGTTTGCTTAATAGTTACGGGTTGCAGTGCGCCCAACAAAAGCACCCACGATACTTCCCCCTCTGTCAAGAATGCGCCGGCAACCCCCAAAATCGTGGTTGTAAATAAGTTGGCAGAAAATGATCATTTACCCATTGAGGAGCGTATAGCACTGTATTACCAACTAAAAAAAGAACAGCCTGAGGTTTATGATTTTACCAACGAAACGGAACTGACGCTGTACGGCTACCGGGCGTTATGGAACAATAAGGTGACGGAGGCCATCGCCATATTTAAACTGATTGTAGCAGAATTTCCAGGCTCGTACAATGCCTACGATAGTTTGGGAGAGGCTTATATGGCCAATGGCGATACAGATCTGGCGTTATGGAACTATGAAAAATCGCTGGCAATGAATCCCGATAACTTCAATGCAGAGGATCAGCTGGAACGTATTAAATTCCCGAATAAGAAACCGGAAACACCCACAGAAAAATTCAGCAAGGTTTATTCCGCGGCACAATACCGGGAGGACCTGGACCAACTGGCGTACAAACTCATTAAAGTACACCCGAATGCACTCAAATTCATTTCCAAAGAAGATTTATGGAAGCTGGTAGAACAGAAAAAGCAACTCATGACAGATCAGACTACTTATGCCGAGTTTTTTTGGCATTGTGGTGAAATTATAGCCAGTTTGCAATGTTCCCATACCCGGTTGAGTTATTTTGATGTAGAAAATGAGATGTTGCCGGTTCAATACCTTTTTCCGCTCGAAACCCGTATTTTCAACAACCGCTTGTATGTTACAGATCCAGGCAACAATGCCGGCAAGGTGAAAGAAAAGGATGAAATTTTAAGCATCAACGGGGTGCCAACAGCCAAACTACTTCAGGATATTTATCGCCATTTACCGGCACAGGGGTACATTCAAACCCCCAAACGGCATGAATTCAACATGTGGTCTGCGTGTTTGATTCCTTATGCCCTCGGTTTCCCAAATCAATATGAACTTCTGCTCAACGGTCAACCTCAGCCAGTAGTATTAAACAAGGCCGAGAAACATCACGGTCGCTTCCGGAATAAATCGCTTAAAATTTGTCAGGATGGCTTGTGCCTTGATCTATTGGGCGATGGTAAAAGTGCTGTCTTGAGTATTACTACCTTCAATTATTATCCCTGGAATAACCTGTCTGTATTTCAACGATTTATGGATAGTACATTTCAGGTGCTCCGGGAAAAAAACATCAGGAATCTGGTCATAGATGTTCGGTTTAATGGAGGCGGATCGCAACATGCCAGTATTTATTTATTGCAGTATTTGTTGGATAAACCCTTTGTGTATTACACCAAAACGGATTTTGAAGGAAAAAATGAAAAGACGTACGGGGAAGAGCCTATAAAACCCTTTAAAAACCGTTACCAGGGCAAATTATGGTTTATACAGGATGGTCTCGGCCAATCTACTACCGGTCATTTTATGTCGCTGGTAAAATTGCACAAACTGGGACCTGTCATTGGCGAAGAACTGGGTTCCAATCATTTCTGTTCCGCTGGCCAGACCATGTGTCGGCTATCGAATACCAAAATCACCTTTGGCGTAGCCAACAATACCCACGTATCCTCATCGGCTTCTCTTGAGGATGGAAAAGGGATAATGCCGGATCATGAGGTGTATCAGACTGTGGATGACTATTTTCGAAAGGTGGATGCGGTAAAGGAGTTTGTACTGTCGCTATTGGAGAGGTAAATTCGGGTTTTCCGCAGAACTCGCAGGTTTCCCGCAAAACGCGCAGAATGCCCGCAGAACTTGTAGGTTTCCCGCAGAACTCGCAAATTTCCCGCAGAACTCGCAGAATGTCCGCAGAACTCGCAGATGGCGTTCGGCTAAATATTTCGCAAATTTTAGGAAGTAGGATCTAAATAGCCAAATTTCCACAACAATGCCAAGCCGAACGTCTTCTGCGAGTTCTGCGGGTATTCTGCGAGTTCTGCGGGAAACCTACAAGTTCTGCGGACATTCTGCGAGTTCTGCGGGAAATTCGCGAGTTCTGCGGGCATTCTGTGCGTTCTGGTGGAAACCCCTCTAACCGTTCCCTCACAAACCGTTTACTTTCCTAAAGATACTCTTACTTATATCATCAGAGTTGAAATTCACCAGGATCCCCAGTTTTAATCCGGATAACTTAAGGTAGGTGAGCAATTGTTTATGATGAACTTCCAACAAATGTTCTACGGATTTCACTTCAATAATAACCAGGTTTTCAACGAGGATATCCAATCGAAAGCAGACCTCCATCCTTACAGAATCATAGATCAGTGGAACAGGAACTTGGGTACTTACCTGTAGGTTTAAATTGCGAAGTTCATGAATGAGTGCCGCTTCGTAGGCACTTTCAAAAATCCCGGGGCCAAGATTACAGTAAACCTTTACAATGGCTCCTCGGATTAAATAGGAGATTTCGTTTTCTGACATTGGTTGATAGAGTTTAAATTCCTTACAATAATAAGACTTTTTTCAATAAAACTAAAATTTGGAGAATAATTTGAGGTTGAGTAAAAA
>JAEUUS010000427.1 GCA_016787545.1 Saprospiraceae bacterium | reverse complement strand
GTTTTTTTCAAAAAAATGCTTTCCCGGCTTGCACAGGTAAAAGAAAATTGACACCTTTGTAGCTCTTTTGGGAAAGCGCCCCTTTGTCATAGTCAGGAGGTCAAATCGGTCTTTTTGGTTATCTCATCTAAAGGGTATCATTTTAAGATTTCGTGGTTTAAGCAAACAGCAACACATTAGTAGTCGGTGTTGCCTGTACACAGCACAGTCCCTTCTTTTTCGGCATGTTTATTTGTTGCCGATAAAAGCTAACCGGTGTCTGCCCTTTAACTTTGTACGGTACGTACAGGAGAATGCCTGTTGCGGCCTTTACTATAGCCCTGCCAATTGAAAACCAGTACATCACTCTTTTAAAACAGCAAGCAGGATGACGCCACAACAACAATCCGCGCCGCTCAAAGTGGTTTTCCGAGGCCACCTTGAATTTGGTTCCCAGCGAACCTATGAAATGGTATTGAAGCACTGGAATACCCGTGTGGAGAACTATTTTAAAACCGATGTACTATTCACCGCTGAGCAGGTGTTTCACGAAGACGGTTTTTCCCTGAATGTGCCACAGCAAACCCTGATGAGTACTCAAAAGCGGTATCGCAGCACTACTGCTTTACTGTATGAGGTAGCACAATTTGCATTAGCTGGCAATGTGGGCGCCTGGTGGGTGCAAAACGGTAAAGTGCTGGATCAGCACACCATTGAGCCGAAATCAGACAAAGTGGCGGTGTCTGAATTTTTGCGCGGACGTGAACTGGTGCAGCAGGGTGGTATGGAGCAAGCCTCCGAAGCCCTCACCAATGCAATTGAAAAATACTCACGTCATGCGCTCGCGTACGAGCGCAGGGGCTATGTGAACTACAAGTTGACCAATTACAACGATGCGTTGTATGATTTTACCAAAAGCATAGCCATCTATGCCCACAATCCGGAACCTTTCTACGGTCGGGGTAAAATTCTCATGATGAAAAACGACTGGGAAAACGCGATTTCCGATTTCCAGGCTACCATTGAACGCTCCCTGGCGGTTCAACCCATCTACTGGCTGGCACGTTTGCGTCGGGCTGATTCTTTTTATCATCTTAAGCGTTACGCAGAAGCCATTCCTGATTTGAAATTTTTCCTGCAACGCACATTTGTTGAAAGCGATCCCAACTTCCGTCTGCGCTCCAAAGCTGAGTTCCTCATGGCGGAATGCGAGAAGTTGAAGTAAGACAACGGTGGACGGCTTACGGTCTACGGTGGACGGCTGACTGAGCGAAGCAAAAGAATAGCCAGGCCGAACGTCTTCTGCGAAAATCTGCGGTCCATCTGCGAAATCTGCGGGAAATCCTCTCCGCGGGAATCTATTTCACCAGACCCTTCGCTACGCTCAGGGTGACAAGCCATCGTTTACACGTACGTCCATCGTACCATCGTCCCTACGTCACCGACCTTAGGAACACCCAGGCGCCCAATATTTCCAGAACCAGCAGTATAACCGCAACTGCTATACACCAATGGAAATAATCTGTGGTACGCTTGATGGTACTTATCTCGATTTTGGTTTTTTCCAAACGATCTATTTCACCATAGATAAACTGTAAATCGCGCTCGGAACGTGCCCGGTAAAACTTACCACCCGTTGCGGAAGCCATTTCTTCCAACAATTGGGTATCAAAACGCATATACCTGGGTGCGAAAGAATAAGTACCATCGGGGTTGCGTTGTGCGGGCGACATAACCACTCCTTCCGTACCAATACCTACTGTATACACCCGTATGCCCAGTGTTTGGGCAATTTCTGCGGCCTGCATGGGAGCAATGTACCCTGCGTTGTTTTCGCCATCCGTAATCAATACAACAATTTTAGTTTTGGATGGACTCTCTTTCAAGCGGTTCACCGCAGTGGCAAGTCCCATCCCAATGGCCGTTCCGTCTTCCAGTCTGCCAACGGTTAGTTCGTTGATGAATGTTTTTACTACTTTTTTGTCGATGGTGAGCGGACATTGGGTGAAGGCTTCGGCAGAAAAAGCGACCAGGCCAATCCGGTCATGCGGCCGTTTTTCCACAAAATCAGCTGCTACCTGTTTGGAAACCACCAGTCGGTCAGGTTCAAAATCTTTGCTAAGCATGGAAGGAGAGATGTCCATGCTTAGCACAATATCGAGCGCGTCAGCCTTTATTTTTTCTTCAATCCAGTGGATTTGTGGCCGGGCCATAGCCAGTATCAGAAAGGCTAATGCCAGCCACCTCAGCCATTTCCATCTGTTTCTTAAGTTGGATTTCCAGCCTACGCTAAGGTCTGCGGCTCCTGCCTGCGGCAAACGTATGGTTTGTTGCTTTTGACCTCTGCGCATGAGCCATGCCAGTGGGAGCAACAATAGCAACCAGAAAGGAGCAGCGAGGGTCATGTTTCTGAATTTTCGGAGTAAACAGGCATGGTCTCCTCCACTAATTGGTGAGCCAGGTTAAAAGAGGAATCATGGAAGGATGCTTCCGGTATAATTCTGGCAAATTTGGCCAGATCTGCCTGCTCGAGCAATTGGAGCAGCGGGGCAATCAAATGGGGTGGAAAGTCGGATTTTTGGAGGTCCTGAATGGTTTCGTAAGTGGTAGATTCCAGGGCAGGAACGTTAAACCGTTTTTCCAGGTATTCGCGCAGAATATGGGTGAGTTCTGCATAATGTTCTTTGATCTGACCAGTTGCAATGCGGTTTTTTTGTTTCAGGGCCTCTAATTTTTTAAAGGCCAGTTCATGTGGCGGAAGCGCAACAGACCTGCTCAGAAGCCGGGCTTTTTGACGGCGCATAGCCAAATAATAGAAAAGCCATAGCAGGGCTATTATGGCCAGGATTCCCAGCGCCCAGGGCAGGTAATCTGTCCAGTCTGTTGGTTCCCGGTGAATATCCTTGACTGGAGCCATGTCGTTCAAATCTTCCGGTGCTGGCGTTGCTTTTACTACAAGATCTAAAGCATTGGTTTGCAAGGTATCTCCGTTGCGGAGTGCGATCCTCAAGGGTGGCAATTGCAAACTGTCTTCATCAAAGAACAAAACGGTCAGTGTTTTACTATAATAACCGTTTTCTACGGTAATCCAGTCACTTTGTTCCAATATGTTTTCCTGTGGAATAATATCTGCCCATGCACCGAATTTCAGGGTGTCGGCGGGTTTGCCTAAATGGGAGGGAAACTGCAGGTGAAGTTGGAAGGCATTGCCTGTTTCAACATAGTTGCTATCAGCAGACAAGGTTGCCTGGGCCAGTAGTTGGAAAACGCTCAGGCAACAGATAATTCCTATTGAAAATCGGGTTTTAGTGCCGGGTTTACTCATTTTTTTGCCCTGTTTTCAAAAAAGTGGAGTAAAACGGAAGCATATGATTCCGAGGTTTGCAGGCTCAGAAAATCTGCGCCTGCACTGCGGAAAGCAGCTTGAGCGGCAGCCCTGTTTTCGTCGAACCGACGAGCCCAGGCATTTCTGAAACCGGAATTGGAAGTGTCTATCCAAGCCATATGGCCCGATTCGGCATCGCGAGCGTGCAACAAGCCCACATCGGGTAGTTCACGTTCCCTGATATCCCAGCAATGAATGCCCACACAATCATGTTTTTGCGCCAGTGTGCGAAGCGCTACATCATAACCACCTGCCTGGAAATCCGAGAGCAAAAAGCATACACTTTTCTTTTTCAGTACATTGCGTATGAACTGCAGGGCTGCAGCCATGTCTGTACCACGTTCGGCCGTTTGAATGTTCAGCAGTTCGCGGATCAGGCGGAGTGTGTGTTGGCGACCCTTTTTCGGGGGGATATAGAGTTCTGGTTGATCGGAAAATAGCAGCAGTCCCACTTTGTCGTTGTTGGAATCGGCACTGAAGGCCAGCAAGGCGCAGATTTCGGTGAGCAACTCCTGTTTCCATTGCCCGGTGGTGCCGAAAAACGAGGACCCGCTGATGTCGACAATCAGCATGACGGTGAGTTCACGTTCTTCTTCAAAAATCTTAATATGAGGTTCGCCGGTGCGAGCGGTTACATTCCAGTCGATATCCCGTACATCGTCGCCAAACTGATATTGCCGTACTTCACTGAACGACATACCTCTGCCTTTAAAGGCGCTGTGGTAACCACCGGTGAACAGGTTCCGTGTAATCCGGCGGGTTTTGATCTCAATCTTGCGGACTTTTTTAATCAGTTCTTCCATACAAAGAGCCAGACCGCCGTTGAGTCCGGTATTTATTTGAGGATCATATTAGAATCAATGCCCGACTCACCGGCTACCAATGTTTTCCCGTCGCGCGCCCAACTGTAGATGCCACCGGCCATTTCATAAATTCTGACAAAGCCCAGTTGTTTCATTTTTTCGGCAGCTTCCAGGCTAACGGTGCTCGACATATCGTACACAATAACGGGCGCTTGCCGGTTGAGTTGCAGGATACGCCTGTCAAAATCCGGGGCGGAGGCATCGCAATTAATGGACCGGAATATGTGGCTGGTACGAAATTCCAGCTCTGTGCGCACATCAACAACAGGAATATTCGGATCCAACCGCTTCAAAGAATCAATTTCTTTTGGCCAAACGCGGATAATGGTAGAATCCTGCAGGGAGCCAGCTAATCCAGTCATTTTTTGTGGCGCCGGATTATTCTGACAAGAAAAAATGACAAACGTTGCTGCCAGGGCAAAAAATAGGTAACGCATAAGACTTAGCAATTTCTCAGGATTTTGGTTTGTCTTTAGGTTTTTGCGGGCCACCACCCTGATTTTTGTGTGGATTTGGCGGACGTTGTTCCTGTTTCGGGCGATCACCTTGCGGTTTTTGATCAGGACGATTGGAGGTCGGTTTGTTTTGTGGCGGACGATTGCCGCCCTGTCCACCTCCCTGGTTGCCGGGGCGGTCGTTTCTGCGAGGTGGCGGACCTTGTCTCCGGCCCTGGAGGGCGTCATTTTGGGCGGCTTTTTCCACCGCTGCCGCAGCGGATTGGGAGCGATCGCGGTTTTTGCTGCGTTTTTTCTTGCGTTTGTTCCGCTTTTCAATAGGCAGCTGAATGACATCATGTACATTCTCGAAATCCGGTTCGGCCTCTTCAGTTTCCTCTACTTCAGGTGCAGGCGCCATGGCCAGAATATCTTCCAGGCTTCCGGGGAATTTTCCGGATTTGATCATGTCAATGGCTTCCCAAATCTGATCTACGTGGATAGGGTAGAGCTTGCCCCGGTCTTCCGCATAGGTGTAAAACATCAGCCGTTTGAACACATCTGTTTTAATCAGAATGGCCAGTCCAGCCTGGGTTTTCAGACGTTCAGCGCGATCCGGGAAGTCTTCCAGAGCATCGATATAGGTGTCTAACTCGTAGTTGAGACAACATTTAAGCCGGCCGCACATGCCGCTGAGTTTGGTTTGGTTGATGGCCAAATTTTGGTAACGAGCGGCGGCAGTGTTTACGCTTTTAAATTCCGTCAGCCAGGTGGAGCAGCATAACTCCCTGCCACAATTTCCCAATCCGCCAATTCGTGCAGATTCCTGTCGTGCACCGATTTGGCGCATTTCCACCTTTACTTTGAAATCACGGGCATAATGGCGAATGAGCTCCCGGAAGTCTACACGCCCATCGGCGGTGTAATAAAAGGTACATTTTCGGCCGTCGCCCTGAAACTCGACGTCGCCAATTTTCATATTCAAATCCAGGGACCGGGCGATGGCACGTGCATGAATCAAAATTTCACGTTCTTCTTTGCGCACCTCATCAAGGCGTTCGACGTCCCGTTCGTGGGCTTTACGCACCACCTGACTCAGGCGCGCATCCGGGCGCACGCGTTTGCGCTTCATCTGCATACGCACCAATTCGCCGGTAAGGGAAACTTTACCCACATCAAAACCACCGGAAGCAGATTCCACTACCACCCAGTCGCCGGTGGTGGCGCGGGTATGTTGTGGGTTTTTAAAGAATTCCTTGCGTGAGCCATTTTTAAAACTCACCTCTACCACATCAAACGGTCGCGGATCAGCAATTCCCTGAGCAGTGATCCAGTCATATGTATTATGGCGATTGCAGCCGCCCGAGGCACATCCGCCATTAGAGCGGCAGCCACTTACGCTATCTTTACCTGTTGAACAGGAGCATCCTATACATCCCATGTTTTGTTTTTGGAATTGAAGTACTTTGAGGAGCAAAAGTAGGAAGGCTCCGGGCATAATTCCTTCCTTTTCTGAAAGTTCAGGGCTTTGAGGTTACAACAATAGCAATAAAAGCCCGGTAAATAGGCATATTACGGCGCTAACGGCAAAATATCGCTGCAAATTAGGGCGGAAAAGTCGCATCACACCGCCAATTAAAATACTGGGCAAGGCCATACCTAAAAAGATTCCGCCGTAAACTTTTTGACTCATCTTGCCGTCGTTGAACTGGTGCGCCACAAAATATTGAGCCACGCCAACCAGTACCGTTAGGAGCATCACAAGCCCCATTCTTTTCCAGGAAAATCGCTTTTCTTCCATATCGTATCAGGATTTCATGATCCGGTGCATTTGGATGGAGGTATCCAGAAACAGGATCTTGGGATTGGCATTGCGCTCGATGTAATATACGTTGTCGTTCAATAAGCCAACTATTTGCACAATTTTTTGAAAATCAAGCACTTTAGCCATGTTTTGTGCGGTAGCTAATTCGTCGGGGCGTAACCGAAGGTTGGGGCTTCCGGTGCTGATCAGCGACAGCATTTCGCGCAGAAAATGCAACCCGTATTGTAAAAACTGCTTTTGATTTTCCCTGCCCAGACGAGCAAATTCCTCGGTCCAGCGCACTATTTCCACGGCATGTCCGCGCCAGCATTTCCGAAGCCAGTCGAGCAGCAATTGGGCGTCGTCATTGGCCGGGGTATCTGCCACATGGAGTGCCGCACCGAAATCGCCACCACTCAAAAAAGCAATTTGGCGGGCGCGATCCAGGGTTAATCCGCGTTGAGCCACCAATCCCTGAGCGATTTCTTCATCTGAAAGCGGATCCAGTTTAACTAATTGGCAGCGTGAGAGAATGGTGTTAAGGATCAGATCCTGATTTTCTGCCACCAGTAAAAAAATGGTTTGCTCGGGTGGTTCTTCAATCAGTTTGAGCAGACGATTGCCTTCTTTTCCCAGGTATTCCGGCAGCCACATGATTAAAATTTTGTAGCGACCTTCAAATGCTTTGAGGCTGAGTTTTTTGAGAATGGCGTTACATTCCTCTTTGTTGATGTTGCCTTGTTTATTTTCTGCCCCCAAACGCTGCAACCAGCTATTGGCATCAGCGTATGGCGTTTCAGATAAAAAGGCGCGCCATTCTTTTAAAAAATCTGTGCTGACGGCATTTGTGCCAATGGTTGGGAAGGAAAAATGGATGTCGGGATGGATGTTTTGCGCTGCTTTCCGGCAAGCTGAACACTCGCCGCAGGCTTCCAGACGGCCGGGTATGTCGCGTTCTACAGGCTCGGCCGGACCAAATAATCCGCCATCATCTGTTTCCTGCGCGCCACCAGCTTTTTCACATTGAAGCAATTGGGCAAAAGTCAGGGCCATGGCGAGTCCGCCTCCACCTGTAGTGGATAAAAAAAGCAGTGCGTGAGGCACCCTTCCGCCAGCTGCCAGAGCGCTTAGAAAATCCTTGGTGCGTTGTTGCCCGACAATTTGTTGCATACAGGGGCGAAGATAAGGGATGGAAGGGTTTGAAGGGTTTGAATTGTTTGAAGGGTTTGAATTGTTTGAGGGGTTTGAATTGTTTGAAGGGGGAACTGTAATTTTGCGGGCACCTTACTATCAATTAAAGACCGGGGAAATTTGGTTAACTTTAAAACACATTCAATATGGAACTATTAGGCATTGGCTCCCGGGTGAAGCACCCGGCTTATGGAGATGGGGTGGTGGTACGGCTGCATGTGGCGGCATACGAAGTATGTTTTATGCAGTTCGGATTGAAAATGGTTGGGAAAGACTTTGCTGGCTGGCAGGTTGTGGAACGAATTGTGCCGGATGAAGTGGTTTCGTTCACTGAGGCAGAACAGTCATTGGTACGTATCCTACGATCCTGGGCAGGTGTTAACCTGGAAACAGTGCCGCTTGGCGACCGTTGGATAAACGGGAAGATGATTCTCCAGGCAGATGGGGTGCAACCCAAAGAGGTGCCTATTGATACATTCTTTCATAAAATTGTCATGATGCGCGATCGACTGCGCGTACTGGAACAAAACATCAATGCACACAAAAAGCTCGACGACGAGGATAAGGTCAACCTCCAGCAATACATCACACGTTGCTACGGCAGTATGACTACCTTCAATGTGCTGTTCAAAAACCGGGAGGATTATTTCACTGGTGAGAGCGGGAAGGAGTGAGTTAGAAGTTATTTGGGGGTCATTTTTGAGGTCATTTTGGGGTCATTTAGGGGTCATTTAGGGGTCATTTTTGAGGTCATTTAGGGGTCATTTAGGGGTTATTTTTGAGGTCATTTAGGGGTCATTTACCCAACGTGGGTTGTCATCCCGAGAATCGGGACCTACACAAGCCAGGTTTCCGAAATGCTTTGGCCCAATCCACCCGAATAGCCGGGCTTGTGTAGGTCCCGGTTCCCGGGATGACAATCCACGCTTATCTTGAATTCGCCATGTTGCTTGGCCAAATGACCCATAAATGACCTCCAAATGACCTCCAAATGACCCATAAATGACCTCCAAATGACCCCCAAATGACCCATAAATGACCCATAAATGACCTCCAAATGACCCCAATGCCTCTAATCACCTAAAGCTCACAGATCAAGGCCGCGGCGCCGCTTCTGCCTTTTTTTTCTTGAGGTTTTCGTTCAAAAACTTCGTCATCAGGGTATACAGGTGAATCTTGGCATTCCCGCCGCCGATGCCGTGGTTTCGGTTGGGGTAGATCATCGTATCGAACTGCTTGTTTTTGGCTACCAGTTCATTGGCCATTTCTGCGGTGTGTTGAAAATGCACATTGTCATCTGCCAGGCCGTGCACCAGCAGGAAAGAGCCTTTGAGCTGCTCGGCGTAGTTGGTGGGTGAGTTCAGTTCGTAGCCGTCTTCGTTTTCCTCATGGGTTTGCATGTAGCGCTCGGTGTATACGGAGTCGTACCATTTCCAGTTGGTAACCGGAGCCACTGCGATGGCCGCTTCAAACACATCGCTGCCTTTGAGGATACAATTGGTACTCATATACCCGCCATAGCTCCATCCAAAAATCCCGATTCGGCCGGCATCCACGAAAGGCAGGGCCCCCAGGTATTTAGCCGCCTCAATCTGATCGACTACCTCGTAATGCCCCAGTTGTTTGTAGGTCATTTTTTTGAACTCCTCCCCGCGCGCGCCCGTGCCGCGGTTGTCTACGCAAGCCACTACATATCCCTGTTGGGCCAGCATCTGGAACCACCAGTAATTGGCGCCCTTCCAGGCATCGGTAACCTGCTGACTGCCCGGACCGCCGTACACGAACATCAGTACCGGCAGTTTTTGGTTCTGATAGGCCGGGTTGGTGGGTTTGATCATCCAGCCGTTCAGTTCCACCTGATCGGAGGTTTTAAAATCGAAAAACTCCACCGGAATGGTACCGTATTCGGTTTGTTTGGCGCGGAGCTCGGTGTTTTGTTCCAGGCTGCGGATCACCTTGCCCTTGCGGTCGCAAACGCTGTATTGGGGCGGGGTATTGGCTGTGGAGTAGCTGTGCACGAAGTAATCGAAAGTGCTGCTCCACTGAGCGCTGTTGGTGCCCACCGATTGGTTGATTTTGCGCGGTTTTTTGCCTTTCAGGGTGGTTTCGAATAGTTCGCGGGCCATAGGCGTTTTGCTGGCTGCCTGAAAATACACCTTCCCGTTGCGTTCGTCAATGCCGTAAAACGCCGTTACATCCCATTTGCCTTTGGTGAGGGCTGCTACTTCCCTGCCGGCCATATCGTAGCGGTAAATATGGTTGAACCCGCTTTTTTCGCTTTGCAGGATAAAGCCTGAGCCGTCTTTCAGGAACGTAACATCGTGTAGATCAAGGTAATACTTGCTGTTTTCTTCGTGCAGCAGGTTGCATTGCCCGGATTTTGGATCGGCCAGGAAAAAGCGTTGGTTGCTTTGGTGGCGGTTCATCCAAGTGAGGCAGAGTTTGCCGGAGGGCGTCCATTCCAGGCGCGGCAGATAATCATCCAGCCGGCCCTCTTTGGATTCGCGGTTGGGGATATTTACGTCTATGGTTTTAGCGGCTGCGAGATCGTAGATATGGGCGGTAACGATGGAGTTGTTTTCGCCCACTTTCGGGTATTTAAAGGTTACGTTTTCCGGGTATGGCTGTCCGCGGAACATTTCCATGGTCATTTCCGGCACATCCCGTTCATCGAAGCGCAGGAAAGCCAGGTAGCGGCCGTCGGGGCTCCACTGGAAAGCGCGCACCAGCTCGAACTCCTCTTCATACACCCAGTCGGACGCGCCGTTGATGATTTCGTTTTGTTTGCCGTCGGTGGTTACGCGGGTTATTTTGCCGCTGGCCAGCTCTTTGAAGTAGAGGTCGTTTTTCACCACAAAAGCCACCATGGAGCCGTCGGCCGAGAAGGTGGCGTAGCGTTGTTTGGCGGCGGTGGCGCCGTCTTTGATGTACACCACGTTTTGGTCAAAGAGCTTGATGAGCTTTTTAGTGGGCAGGTCCAGCACAAAATAATCGGCTTCTGTACTCCAGCGGAACAGCGGGGTAGTGTTGGTGGTAAGCAGCATTTTGGATTCATCCGGACTGAAGGAATAGCCGTCGAAGCTGCTTTTCCAGCCGTTATCGCCGGAGCTGAGCGCGGCTGCATCTACGAGAACGCCAGATTTTTCGCCGTTGCGCAGGTCGTATTGCACAATGGTATTGCCTTCCAGGCGGGTGTAGTGCACCCCGTCTTTTTGGAAATTAAACCCCGGGATACCCTTGGAGGCGAAGGTGCCTTTTTGCCAGATGTCTTCCAGCGTAATGGGTTTTTGGGCAAAAAGGGCGAATGAATGAAGCAAAAAAAGGCAGTATGTGCAGATACGACTCATAAGCATAGGTTTTGTGCCGCCAAAATAGGGGATTGGGAAAGGAAGGAGAAGACTTTTAGGCAGAAGTGGGGATTTAAGGGGTGTTTGGGGGGCAACGCGAAGTGCGCCCTTTGCGGTGAATGAAACTCCCACCTACTCCACCACCACTAACTAATCCAGTACACCCGTGTTTATACCTGTTTTATAAAATAGGTATAAACACATGATACAACTTAACATATTAATTTTAACTTTGTGGCGAGATAGTCAACAATCCATCCGTTTTTTTAGAGTTCTACATCACTTTGTTTTTGTAAGTCCAATTGTGATCCCGTATTTAATAGCTTGTTTATTTGAGCCTTCGCTCAATTAGCGGATCATTTTCAATCCCGTTTCATAATCGTATTTCCCTGGCAGCTTGCTGTGCAGGAGGGCTTGTGTATTTGAGCTAAAGGGAAATGTTATTGGTCACCAACTGCGGTTGCACCTTACCTCTTTTGAGGTGAACGGTTGCGACCCTGATTTCTATTTTTTCACCTTAAACGCATGATTTATGCAAACAAAATTCAAGTTTCTAAAGTATCTGCTCTGTATTGCCATACTGTCCGGTTGGCATATCAGCGCCCAGGCTCAGTCTGCTGCAATGGCGGGCGGAAAAGCTTCCATGAGTAAGGAGGGTAAAATTGCGCTCCAGCAAGGACAGGCTCTGCAATATAACAATGTGCTGGATGTCAGCCATTTAAGTCTTTCAGAATCTGCAACCTCCAATCTCTTTACCCGGAAAAATACCGATTTGGTCACTTTCCAGCCAGATGCAGCCAAAAAGGTAGTGTATGTACAAATTGAATTGCGCGCCCGGCCAACCTGGACGCTTGAAGACTGGAATGCGTATTTGGCCAAACTGTAAAACGGTCATTTTTTTGAAAACAATCGTTCAAATGCTCAATGGAAAACAATCATTTGGCTCTTGAATTGAAAACAATCATGAACTTCTAATTAGAAAACACATGGAAAAGCATTCCAAAATTACAATCCTTACCACCGGGTTCTTGCTGCTGCTGCTCACCTGCATATGTCTGCCAGCACAAGCCCAATTTTCTACTACACCTAATAACAATGGCACTTCATTAGTAAATGCCCTGTTAGGCACCGGCGCCAACGTTACCAATGTTCAGATTAACTGCCCGGGGTCATCCTCAGGCACTTTTAAGAATGGGAATTCCAGTAATTTGGGCCTCAATGAAGGTATTTTGCTCACCACCGGCTCCGTAAATCTGGTAGCCAGGGCAGCCTCGAATTTTAATGATAACAACAATAATGCTGGTGGAGATGCCGACATCAATGTTATTGTAGCCCCTTTGGTGTCCTATGATGCCTGCAAACTGGAGTTCGATTTTGAACCGGTGGGCAGCAACTTGTCATTTCAGTATGTATTTGCTTCGGAGGAGTATCCGGAGTATGCCTGCCAAAACTACAACGATGCCTTTGCGTTCCTGATTGATGGCCCGGGTTATAACAATGAAAACATTGCTTTAATCCCGAATACGGCTACTCCCGTATCAATTAATACGGTCAATAATATTCCGCCAAATTGCGTGAACAATCCGCAGTATTACATCAATAATACCTCCGGAACTACGGTGGTTTATGATGGCTTCACCACTGTGTTGACGGCAACTGCAGAAGTAGTTCCATGCGAAAACTATCACTTTAAACTAGTGATTGCCGATGTTTTCGACCGCGTATATGATTCCGGTGTATTCCTCAAAAAGGGCAGTTTTAATGTACAGGCAATTTGCGCAAATCAGATTGTTACCTTGAATGAGAATGGAGTAGCGAGCATTTCTGCGCAATCTCTGTATTCCAACGATAACCCGGAATGTTTGGATCCTCTCAGCTATTCTGCCAGTCAGACTACTTTTAACTGTAGTGATGTGGGTAACAATACTGTGACCCTGACGGTAACTTATTCTGGCAATCAGTCTGCATCATGTCAGGCTAACGTGGAAGTACTTGATATTGACTCTGATGGTGATGGCATCAACAATTGTGATGATGCCTGCCCGAATGACCCGGATAATGACGCTGATGGTGATGGTCTTTGTGCTAATGAGGACCCTTGTCCGTTGGATGCCAATAATGATGCAGATGGAGATGGTGTTTGTGGTAACTTGGATAACTGCCCAACAGTAGCCAATCCGGACCAGTTGGATACCGATATGGACGGCCTCGGCAATGTTTGTGACACCGATGATGATGACGATGGTTGCCTGGATGAGGAAGATGCCAACCCACTGCTGAACGGTGGAGACTCAGACGGCGATGGCATTAATAACGATTGCGATGCTTGTCCGTTTGATGCTGACAACGATGCAGATGGGGACGGTGTTTGCGGCAACGTGGATAATTGCCCTGAATATCCGAATACAGCTCAAACCGATACCGACGGCGACGGACTTGGCGATGCCTGCGATCCGGACATCGACAATGACGGATGTATGAATGAAGAGGATGCAAACCCGCTGGTATACAGTCCTGATTCAGACGGCGATGGTTTGCACGATGATTGTGATGCCTGCCCGCTGGATGCCGATAACGATGCAGATGGGGATGGTGTTTGCGGCAACGTAGACAACTGCCCTGAATATCCGAATACAGCTCAAACCGATATCGACGGCGACGGACTTGGCGATGCCTGCGATCCGGACATCGACAACGACGGATGTATGAATGAAGAGGATGCAAACCCGCTGGTATACAGTCCTGATTCAGATGGCGACGGTTTGCACGATGATTGTGATGCCTGCCCGCTGGATGCCGATAACGATGCAGATGGGGATGGTGTTTGCGGTAACGTAGACAACTGCCCGACTGTGGCAAATACAGATCAGTTGGATACCGATGGTGATGGTCAGGGTAATGTCTGCGATACCGACGATGATAACGACGGTTGTCTGGATGCCAATGATCAGAATCCGCTGGTATACAGTCCTGATTCAGACGGCGACGGTTTGCATGACGATTGCGATGCCTGCCCGCTGGATGCCAATAATGATGCCGATGGAGATGGTGTTTGTGGTAATTTAGACAACTGCCCAACGGTAGCTAATGCCAACCAGCTGGATACAGATGGAGATGGCCAGGGTAATGCCTGCGATTCAGATGACGATAATGATGGCTGTCTGGACGAGGATGACGCCAATCCATTGGTAAGCAGCGGAGATAGCGATTGTGATGGTGTGTCCAATGATTGCGATCACTGCAACGGTGGTGATGATAATGGCCCATGTGATGCATCTACATTGCCACCACTAGATCAGCTTCCTGCCAGTTGGCTTTGCGGAAATAACAACAAAAAAGTCAAAATTTGTCACAATGGAAATACACTTTGCGTTTCTACAAACGCCGTAAATGCCCACCTGGCACATGGTGATTTCCTTGGTCCATGTGTAGGATGTGGCGGACGTGATAATCAAATTTCTGAGGAAAATGAACTGGACATGGATTTGATGCCAAATCCTGCAAGCGAAGAGGTTATGATTGGATTACATGGATTAAATGGAGCCGGTGGAAGGCTCGTAATTTATGACATGCTTGGCAGAGAGTTGTTGGTAAAGGTCTTTGATGCCGGATTGTACGAGATCCAGATTAATTTGCCGTTAAAAGGATTGGCAACGGGCAAATACCTGGTGAAGGTTACAACCACTGATGAGATTCAAAGCAAGACGTTGATTATTGCGAGGTAATCTCTGCACTTTTCATTCACCCAAAAAGGCCGTCTCTCTGATTTAGGGAGGCGGCCTTCTTCGTTTAATGAAAAGTAGTATCCAGGATTTTTTTCACCACTAAGGTGCTGAGGGCACTAAGGGGCGTTAAGCTTAGTCTTCTTAGTGCCCTCTGTGTCTCGTATGTTTGAGCCAAGTTCTTTGACAAGATAATTTTAGTATATTGGAGCCCTGGCCGGGAAGTGAGAGGATCGGTGCCTAAACAGTTACTTATGTATCATGTACACACTAAGAAATTCCTCGCTTCTGCGGTTTCCCTAGAGTCGCAACAGCACTTAAGCCCGTTCAATTTTTGATCGAGGAAGCATAAAAGTACGAGAAAAGACGCCGGGGCAACTAGCCAGTAAACCAACATTTTTTCAAAGGACAAAACCATGGCCAAAACACCTCCACTTCGTCAATGCCTTGGCATCGATGTTTCCAAAGACCATCTCCAGGTTTGCATTTCCAACCTTGAGGCAGATCAAAGAATTCGGGTAGTTGCCAGTACCAAATTTTCCAATAACGGCAAAGGCCTGAATGAGTTAATAGTCTGGGTAAAAAAGCATCGAATACTGGAGCTGGATTTTAAAGTTATCCTGGAAGCCACGGGAGTGTACCATGAACAGGCAACGTATTTTCTGCATGAAAAAGGGTTTGACGTTTCGGTTGTACTTCCCAATAAGGCCAAATCATTTGCCCGCAGCTTAAATGCCAAGAGCAAAACAGACCAGATTGATGCTAAAATATTGGCTCAAATGGGTTTGGAGCGCAAACTTGACAGTTGGAAGCCTGCAAGTCAAAATATGCTCACAATCAAACGATTGTGTCGTGAACGTACTACTTTGCAGGACCACAAAACGGCCGCACTCAACCAATTGCACGCCAGAAAATCGTCCCATCTGCCAGAGAAAAGCAGTCAAAATCGATCTTTGAAACTGATCAAATTTATTGAAAAGCAGATCAAAGAAGTGGAAGAATGCATCAAGCAAGTCGTCAAAACTGACCCAGATTTAAGAGAAAAAGTGGACAAAATCTGCAAGGTCAAAGGCTTAGGCTTAATCACCGTTATCGCGGTTATTGCCGAAACTGACGGATTTGCGCTCTTTAAAAACAAAGCCCAACTGGTCTCTTTTGCCGGGTATGATGTGGTCCAACGCGAGAGTGGAACCTCGGTGAAAGGAACTACCAAAATCTCCAAAAAAGGAAACAGTTACATCAGAAGAGCTTTGTACTTCCCTGCACTGACTGCCGTCAAGTATGAACCACAATTCAAAGATTTCTACCAGAGAGTCTTTGAAAAATCATTCATCAAAATGAAGGGATACGTGGCAATACAACGAAAACTTCTTGTCCTGATTTACACCCTTTACAAAAATGACGAACCTTACGATCCACAATACCTCATCAACAAACACTTGCAAAAAAATAGGCAGGAACTATGTCCTGCCTAAGCTGCATAACCAAATCATTGGTTTGCTTTTCTGAAGGCAAATATACTAAAAT
>JAEUUS010000413.1 GCA_016787545.1 Saprospiraceae bacterium | reverse complement strand
AATCCGGGATCTTCCCTGAGCGCTTTGCTCAGTTTTTCGGCGGCCATGGTGCTGATGGCTGCTGCCGGAATTTTTTGGTACAGGCTGTCGTAAATCATACTGCCTGTATGCGGATGGTCGTCGATGCGCATGGTAACGGAGCGCACCAGCACGGCCACTGCGCCGTATTTGGCTGCCCGGGATGCGCCGCCCACACGTTGATCCACACAGCCGCCATAGGCTTCAAAAGTGCGGATTTTGGTGGGGTCCATGGGGCGGTTGAAAAACACGATTTTGCCTTTCAAGCCCTTGGCGCCGTGGGTTTCCAGCTGGTCCCAGGATTTGATTTCTACTACCTCAGCCTGCAGTTTGCCCGGTATGGAACCGCCCAGAGCCAGGGCTGCCATGGGGAACGACTGACCTTTTTTGGTTCCGATTACCTTAACCTGTTCCTTTTCACCGCGCACCCAATGCGGCACCATGCAGGGTTGGAGCCAAACGGAATCGAGGCCGAGGGTGTCGAGCATGGATTTGCCCCATTGCACGGCTTTGGCGGCGCTGGGACTACCGCTGAGTCGGTGCCCAACATTGTAACTCAAGTGTTCCAGCCAGGCATAACAACGCCCTTCGGTGAGACTATAGTCGTAAATTTTGTCAATAAACTGGCCATCGGCCTGAAATTCTTTGGTTTGTGCATTCGCAATGGGGCTTAGTGTAAAAATGAAATAAAGGGTAAATGTAATACCCCGGAGCAGTGAAAGACCTGGCAAAGGATTTGTCATATGCGAAGAAAAATAAAATTATGTACTGTGATGCCTGCTTTCTGAATGGTTATTGGCCGGTTTTAGCAATTGAAATCTTATTTGGTTATTATTGAAAATTACACCATTTTTAATGTCGCTGTATCGTTTAAGCACAATGAAAAATTTTTTTAAAAATTTTTTTTCAACTTGTTGTAAAAACGACACAAAGCCCATTACCTTTGGGGCAAGAAATCAATTCAATTGAAAGAATAATTTGGTTTTATTTGGTTAGGGCTGAGGTAGTGCTGTGGTGGCACTGCCTCATTTTTTTTGTGCTAAACTGAACTCTCTTACCTTTCCGGCTGTTTTCGGCGTTCAAATTTCTCACATGGGCAAAGTCAGAATTGACAAATGGCTTTGGAGTATACGAATCTTCAAAAGTCGCACCCTGGCTACGGATGCCTGTAAAGGCGGGAAAGTCAAGGTAGCCGGTTTCTCTGTAAAACCTTCCCACCAGATTTCGGAAGGCGACGTGGTAGTGGTTAAAAAAAATGGCTTCAATTTCGAGTTTCGTGCCAAAACCCTCATCGAAAAACGGGTTGGCGCACCTATTGCCATTACCTGTTATGAAGACGTGACGCCTGAATTGGAAAAACAAAAATACGCCTCCTGGTTCCTGAACGCCGCTCCCACTTCTGAACAACGCGAACGCGGCGCCGGCCGACCCACCAAAAAAGAACGCCGGGAAATCGACGACCTCAAAGAAGGGGATCCGTTTGATTGGGATGACGAAGATTGACGGTAGACGGCCTACGGCTTACGGTGGACGGTATTGGGCTCGGGGCAGCAAATCATTTCTAATTACCCCGAGCCCAACACCGTCCACCGTCTACCGTAGGCCGTCCACCGTCGTCCTACATCAACCCAAACATCTTGGCGTATTTCAACATTTCCCCGACGTTGGAAATTTTCAGTTTGCCGGTCATCATGGCCATCATCGGGTTTAGGTCTTTTGAAAGCAGTTTTTCCAGCACATCCGCACTCGTGGTTACCTTGCACACCGGATCGCCTGCCAGGCCTTCCGATACCTCGAATTTCCCGTTGTCTAATTTTACGGTAAACAATCCGGCATCGGCAATGTCAAAATGAAACAGGGTGCTTAGACCCTCTACGGCTTCTGGCGCAACCTTCTCGGGAAGCGAAAAAAGGAAAGACTTGATATCCATGAACAATGATGGGTGTGTGGGTGAATGAATGTCCGGGTGAAAGTTTTTATAAAAATAACTTTCCACATCGCGTTTTTTCGGCTGGTTTGGAGCAATTTCGCCCAAAGGTAAAACTGTAGCTGAAATATGAATCCTTTATACCGATCGGCGATTACCGGTTTTTCCGGCTCGCTGGTATATCTTGCCGTCATCATGCTGACGATTGTCTCTTTTATAGCCTGCAAATCCACCGAAACCCGACCGGTAAAAGTACCCCCGGGCTTCGACTGGCAGGGACACCGTGGTTGCAGGGGACTCATGCCTGAAAATTCCCTGCCGGCTTTCCTCAAAGCCCTGGAATTCGCGCAGGTAAAAACCCTGGAGCTCGATTTGGCCGTTTCCAAAGACGGCCAGCTCATTGTCAGCCACGAACCCTGGTTTAACCCCTCCATCTGCCGCAAACCCAACGGCGATTCCATCACGGCCAAAGAGTCCGAATCTATCCTGATTTACCAGCTTACTGCCGAACAAATAAAAGCTTACGATTGCGGAAGCGCCGGAAACTCGAGGTTCCCTGCACAATTCAAACAAAAAACCTACAAACCCACCTTCCGGGAAGTGGTACAGGCCGTTCGCGCCGTGCGTCCGGATATTCGCTGGAATATTGAAATCAAATCTAATCCCGCCTGGGATGGTCTCCGGCACCCGCCGGTAGATCAGTTTGTGCAACTCGTAGTAGCCGAAATCCGGGCGCTTCAACTGGAAAAACAGGCCACCGTCCAATCTTTCGACCCCAGGGCCATGAATGCGCTGCACCAACAGGCTCCGGAGCTGCAGCTGGCTTTCCTCATTGAAAACATCAACAGCCTGGATTCCAACCTCGCCCGATTAAATTTTACCCCGGCTATTTACAGCCCATACTACCTGTTAGTAAACCGCTCACTGGTGAAAAAATGTCGCGAAAAAAAACTGAAACTGGTTCCATGGACCGTAAACGACGTAAAGTCCATGCGCAGACTCATTCGTCTGGGGGTGGATGGTATCATTACGGATTATCCGAACCTGATAGAAAAGGTGTAGATTTACGATTTGCGATTTACGATTTGCGATTTGCGATTTGGGGCGTTAGGTTAAGGTTTGCGAATGAGCAACATAAATTCATCCCGTGCAGCGGGATGACAACCCACGTTGTTAATTGGCAAATCTCAAGCCTACACACCACATCGCAAATCGCAAATCGTAAATCGTAAATCGTTAGTTGCTACCTTTTCGCCTTTTCCCAAACTACACTTTGTTTGCCACTGAGGAGTCGGAAAAAGCCGGCGTACATGGCCCAGTTCATGAGGCAGAAATAATAGGGAACAAACAAGGCTTTAACCTTGAGTTTCCGGCGTTCCAATATCCAGCCAATCAGTGCAGCAAGATAAAACAGGATTTGTCCGGCTAACAAAATCTGGTAAAAGATGCTTCCCTGCAACGCCAGTATTAAGTTGAGCATCAGCAAAATGGGTAATAACAAGGGCGCGAGGGTCCAGCGCAATACACGGTGAGAGATGTATTGAAAACTCAATATCCCATACCGGAATGGGTTTAAAAGAGGGGCTAATCGAACAATTGCCTGGAGTCCGCCGGCCGCAATACGCACTTTACGTTTCATTTCTTCCGACACCGAAGCGGAAGAACTTTCTGCGGCCCAGGCATCCGGAGCATAAGCAACCCGCCAGCCTCGCTGCGCAATCCGCATGGTCATGTAAAAATCTTCCACCAGCGTATCTGAAGGCACCGGTTCGTAACAATCCGTCCGTATGGCAAATAATTCACCTGCGGCGCCCACTACCGTCCAAAGTTCTGCATCCCATTTTTTTAACAGGCTTTCATATTTCCAGTAAATACCCTCTCCGGCGCTGCTTGCATCGTCCTTTTCAGCCATGGAAATCCGTTTTTCGCCAGCAACTGCTCCAACCTGAGGATCGTTGAAATGCCTGACCAAATGCAGAACCGCCTCGCGGTTGACAAACGTATTGGCATCGGTACTCACCACAACTGGTGTTTGGATCTGGCTCATAGCGCGCTGAAAGGCAGCAATTTTGCCTCGTCGCTCCGGCAGATGCATTAACTGCCATTGAACATTTGACGGATAGGGAAAAGATTGAACAATCCATTCCGTTTGATCATCGGAACCATCCGTAACAAAACAGAAACGGATTAAATCTTTTGGATAATCCAGGGCCAGAGAGTTTTCAATTTTTTGCCGGATCCAATCCTCCTCATTAAAGGCACATACCACGAAAGTAACGGCAGGAAGCGACTGCTCCGGAAAGCAATCTGGCTGGTGAAACTGCCGCTTCAGCCAAACCAATAGACATAGCACCAACCCGTAGCCTAAGTAAGCATACATAATAAGGGCTAATCCTAACCAAAATGCAATTTCAAGCACGCCGGATGATTTTGAAAGGGCAAAGGTAAAACGAGGGGTTTCTGAATGAAGCTTTTGTGGTAAAAATGGGCTAATTGCTTAAAACTAGCCATTTCAAAACAGATTTAACTTACTGTCATATGCTAAGACGTGTTTATTTAAGTCATTGATAGTCATTTTTTTATTCGTAACAATAAACTTTTATGTACCAACATTTGACATTTTCGTCGGCTGCCTGACCAAGCATCCATCGAATTTTGCCGTGAAACGGCATTATCTTTGTTTCATTCAGGCAGTACGCCTGAAGTTATCCTTCCCCCGCACTTTCGGCCATCATTTTCCCCAATGAAGGATTTTTCCAGGGAAAACTAATCCAACAGCACCCGAAGCAAGGCATAGAACACCGGCAGCATGATCTGCCGGGCAACCTTTGTTTTGACCAAAACCGATTACAACATGGCCAAACGTTTACTCCTGGTGGAGGATCACGAAGACCTCCGCCGTACCCTGGGCAGTTTTCTGTCGAAACATTTTACGGTGTCAGGCGCCCGAAATGGCTTTGAAGCCCTGGGCCGGCTCAGTAAAGGGGAGATTCCTGATGTCATTATAACAGATTCGTCCATGCCGGAAATGGACGGCGCCACCTTCTTGTTTCACCTACGCAGCAGCGGCATGTGGGCAGCTATTCCTGTGTTCGTATTAGGCGCCAATGATGATGATATGGAAGCTCAACAATTTGAGCGGCTCGGCGCGCATGGTTATTTCCCCAAACCATTCAGTCCTGGCAAATTGCAAGAAAAAATCCTGGATTTATTCACCTGACAACCCATCCCCAAACACCATCACAGGGACAAAACAACAAACACCGATTACCGATTTAATCATGCTTGCCAACCCGCACCCATCCGATTACCCCCCTGCTACTGCAAGGGAAATTCTGCTTGTTGGATTTGACCAGCCAGTAGACAAAAACATTCTCCAAATGCCCATTCAGGGAGATTGGATTCACTGCACACAGGAATCCAATGCTTTTCTGGCTTTTAGATGGCTGACCCAACATGTGGAGGATCTCAGCACATTTCACTTGCCTTACGCAGTGCTTTGTCAGGCCGATTGGCTTATCCGCGACCAGTTTCATCTGGTGAGACAAATGGCAGCACACCCGCACTTGTGTACAGTGCCATTTGTGGTATTCGCAGATAAAGACAAATTGCCGAATATGGCCATGTTGTTAGCTGAAGGAGTAGATGATTG
>JAEUUS010000279.1 GCA_016787545.1 Saprospiraceae bacterium | reverse complement strand
TCAACGTCATCGTTGGTCAGGAATTCGGCGCTGTTCACCAGGTTGGTACCCAAACGGGAAACCGGGTGTTGCTCCAGCTGAGCCAGCACACTTTCTTTGGCGCGGTAAACCGGAAGTGCCGGCGGATCGTCTTCATTACGGGTGAGGTACTGACCGGAAAGACGGAATCCTAATACGGTTCGGGTTTTGCCATCAGCCAATTTCTTCTTGATGATCGGGCCGCTCACGTTGGCTGTAGCGAGTAGATACCCGAAAGCGTCGAGGCCTTTGGAGTTTTCCACATCAATACCGCCGTGGTATTCGCCTGCTGGGCCTTTGGTGGTACCGGAAATGAAACCACCTGTTAAGTCGCCGATTTCAGCGCCCACACCGGAGGTAACTACCGATATTTGTTCAAAATCCTGCACTGGAGGCACACCACCGGAAACACGGATACCGTCAATGTAATAGTCGGTACCGTTGGAGCGCGCGCCCTTGATGTTTACATCGCCGCCATCGATAGAGGTGGCGCCTACCGTGGTGGCCACGATGGTGTTCACGCTACGCGTAGGCAGGTTTTTGATTTGCTCCGAGGTGAGTGTTTGACCGCTGGAAGTTTGGTCTTGCTCAATCAGCGGCACTTTGTAGGCCGTGATTTCTACTTCTTCCAATACGGTTGAGTTGGACATGGTCACGTTTTGAGTCGTGATTCGACCACCCAATACCTGGATGCCGGTAATTTTTTGCGCCTGGAAGCCTGTGTAGGAGAATTCCACATCGTATGTGCCGGGATCAATGTTTACCCGGTATTCACCGTTGTAGTCTGTGACGGTGCCTCGCACAAATGAAGTGCCTTTCAGAACCTTCACGGTTGCACCGATCAGAGGCTCAGTACCGTCGGTAATGGTACCAGTCAACGTAGTAGAAGACTGTGCCATTGCGACGACTGCGCCAAAGAGGAGCATCGCAAATGTTGATAGTAAAGAACGTACCATAGAACAGAGATTGAAAAATTACTTGTTTAGGTTTGACGATTCAGCGGAGTCGCAGCGAAGGCTGCATTACCCCATTTTTATTTTTTGTAACAGCGTTTCTGCTAACAATTTTTTAGATTCATGCGTCCATCCTGCAACATGAGGCGAAAGCACTACATTTTCCATTTGGTGCAACCTTTGATACCATTCCCGCTCTTTTTCGGTGAAGGTCTCCGGTTTTTCATTTTCAAACACATCCAGACAAGCTCCTCCAATTTGCCCGGATTCCAGGCCAAGTACAAGGTCTTGGGTGTGTACATTTTTGCCCCGGGCAGTATTGATCAGCACAAATCCTTTTTTGCATTTTTGGATAAAAGAAGCCTCTACAAAATGCCGGGTTTCTGAAGTGAGGGGCAAATGTAAACTGATGATGTCTGCATCTGCCTGTATTTGTTCCAATTTTGATTCGCTTACCCACGACATTTCTGCAGCAAATCCTTTTGGCTTGTATTTATCGTATGCCAAAACTTGCATTTCCATTCCCGCCAACTTCCGGGCAAACTGACTTCCTGTATGACCGAATCCTATGATTCCCAGGGTTTTACCTTTCAACTCCCAGCCCCGGTTAGCCTCTCTTCTCCAGATATTCTGCCGAACCTCCCGATCTGCCCGCATCAGGTGATTGGACAAGCCCAATAACATACCCAATGCCTGTTCCGCTACTGCATTCCTGTTGCCTTCAGGGCTGCTCCACACTTTCACACCTTTTTCAGCAGCATAATCCCGATCTACAATTTCCATCCCGGAGCCTAAACGGGCAACGAACTGAAGTTTCTCCGCCCGATCCAGAAAATCCCGGTCTACCAGAATTTTACTGTTGATCACCAAACCTTCATATACGTTTATCCTGTCTTTAGTTTCAAGCGGTGTGATGTTCGGTTCAAAATCCACCTGCCATCCCATTTGTTCAAGCCCTTCCATCAGCAGCTTGTGGCAATCGTCTGTAATTAGCACCCTTCCCATTTCAAGGCGTATTTGTGAGGTTGAAAGTAGGCCTCTTTTTCAATGTAGTGTTTGAGAAATGTGTGAGTAACAACTTTAAGCAGGCGAATGGTTCACCCTGTTTCGTAAAAGAAGTTAGGTTTTCAGCAATAACTGCAGAAATTTGCAGCGTCCTCATTCTTCCACCAACTCCTACGCTTTCCCGATAAGCGGCAAAGATATTCAGACAAGTATATGAAACACATCTTTTTTTCAATTCTGTCATTTTTGGCTTTTTTGCAGTGCAAGGAAGCGCCTGCACCACCCAAGCACATTTTACAGTGCTATGTCCGTTTTGATGCTCCAGCACGCAACGTTAAAGCCGAAGCTACTTTACGCGATGGCATCAGCAAACAAATAATTGATATCCCGGGAGGAATAAAATTTCAGGCAACAGCCATGAAACCCCTGCCGGTTCAGGGTATCACCTATTCGCTGGAATTTCCAGCTGCCTACACGAAAACAGTGGATTTTGAATGGACTAATGCTGCTCAAAAAAGAGGATTGTTTCAATTAGAAACACCGGCTATCGACTCCTTCTTTTTCGATACTAAAGAGCTGAGTACAAGCACCTCAGCGTATCTGCAATGGCTTGGCACACCGCTGAGTCCAGCCGAAACACTGGTATTTATGTGGGAAAGAGCGGACGGCAGTGCAACCGTCCCCATGGAAGTAAGCACTACTCTTGGGAAACCGCTCATTGAAATTCCTGCTGCCAAAATTGGTCAGCTCGGTGCTGGCGACTGGAATCTTTATTTGGTACGTAAACGCGCCGGGAAAGCCGATAATCCAGATTTTGCCATCGAATATGCCGCTGAATATTACACGAAAACGCAAAAAGTGAAGATCAAATAAGCGCTATTTACTGATTTCTTTTTTGCGCAACTGTAGTTTCGGCGCTGAACTGGACATCAAGCGACCAATTGGCCCGGAGCGGATCAAGTTTTTTGCTAAATATTCGTTCCGGCTGGCGTTTCAGGTAAAAATTGCCCGTATCCCACCGACCATTATTGTTTTGGTCTTCCAGCAACCGGCCTGTGTAAGTAGCTACCGGCAGCAGGGTAAACATGAGCTGATGGGTATCTGCATCCGCAGTAAAGGCGCGCCTTGTTTCCGGGTTGTTGTTGTTCATTAACTCGAAGACATAAGACATCCCAGGTTGCAGTTTTTCCAGATTTACGGTCAGTGCGCCAAGTTGTTTTTCTTCCGTTATGGCAAAATTGCGGCGCAGGGTATCCGCAAGCGGTTTCCCCCAGAAATCAGTTATGGCGCCGGGTAACAGGGTAAGCATATAGGTTTTCCCTTGTTTCCAATCCGTGACCAATTCGCATTTCCCCGGATGCAGGGTATCTGCCCGCACAACAAATTTTTTAACCTGAACGGTATCCAGCCACAACTGCCACAATGAAGTATCTATCGTTTGTAGCGGATAATTGAAGGATAAAATAGCGGGTTGACCCGAAATTTGATTCATGGTTTTGGTGGGTTGCTGTGCAGGTTTGGCCACTGGTGCCGGGGCACCCTGCGAACGGCCTCTGCCGGTAGGAGCTGAGCCAACCGCTGTAACATCACTGAAACCCAGCTGATGTTTTTCCATAAAATCCGCACGGGCTATTTTTTTCACCCGAATGGTATCCGTGTAAGGCAGGTTTTGCCCCGATGCCGAATCCAGCCGGACCCATTCCGGGTGACTGACCAACATATTCCAGGAAGTGTCTGTTGGTAAATCATACCAGAGATACAGCGAATCTTTGGCGCTTTCTAACAAAACTTTAGCGCCTGGAGGTGTTTGCCATTGCAGATTAAGCTTATCTATTGGCCCGTTAAATACAAGCTTTGCCTGACCATATCTACCGGTTTGTTGGCTTTGCATCCTGTATTTAGGCTGATTTTTAAACAGTTTTAGCGCCACAAGCCCTTTCAGACTGTCGCTAATCAAAATTGACGGCTCCTGAAAGGCGATTTTTTCAATTTCCCCATCCCATTTCAAATTTTGATCTGTATCCTCAATGGCTACCACCTGAAAAACACCGGAACGCAGGTTTTGAAAACGATACTGTCCGGATTTATCTGTTCTGGTAAAATAATACGGGCGTTCTTTTCTAACGGCAGTATCTGCGAGGTTTTCGTGCAATAACACCGAAATATTGTCTACCGGTTCGCCTGTGAACGCATCAACCACCTGGCCACTGAAACCAAGGCTATCAATAAACTCGCCTGTGGAGAAAACAAACCGGAGATCCTTAGCCGGGTTTCCTTCGTGAAGATCCTTGACGGAGGTTCCATAATTGATGGTATAGGTCGTGTTAGGGCGCAGCACCTCGTTTTTATCAAAAGTAAGCACCACTTTTCGGCCTTTCAGCAGCACCTCCGGGCGTTTGGCCAGGGGTGGTGAAATAACGATTTGGGTGGTTACATCAGATAACACCACCCATTCATCAAATTTTAGCTCAATGGTTCGCTGATCAAAGCGCGTAGTGAAATTAGGCGTGCTGTGTAAGGAATCCACCTGAGGCGGGCGTGTATCCTTGGGGCCGCCCGCAGGAGCGCCCTGGCGCGCGCAGGAAGCGAGTGCCAGCAAAAGGATAAGGGAAAGACAAAGTTTTTGCACTAACGAGTTAGGACTTCCGATTTACGAACTGGAAATCGGGGCAAAAATAGGCCGTAAATCGGGGAGTTGTGGTCTACCTTTGCCTGGTGAAAATTATTTTACTTGGCACCGGCACCTCACAAGGTGTTCCGGTGATTGGTTGCGACTGTCTGGTGTGCGCTTCAGCTGCACCCTCCGATCAAAGATTGCGCAGTGCAGCTTTGCTCACCGACGGTCATACCAACATATTAATTGATGCCGGTCCAGACTTCCGGCAACAGATGCTTCGGCACAGGGTAAAGCATCTGGATGCCATTTTACTCACCCATGAACACAATGACCATGTGATTGGTTTGGACGACATCCGGCCTTTCAATTATCGGTCTGGAGAAGCTATGTCGGTATTTGCCCTGCCTCGGGTTGCCTCGGAGGTACGAAGAAGGTTCGACTATGTATTTACAGAACAAATTCCGGGCTTACCACGTATAGAATTGGTGAATATTGACAAAGACACCCAACTCCAGTTTGGTCAAATTTCCGTGCAGACTGTTGGGATTATGCACGGGCGGTTGCCCATTTTGGGATTTCGGATAGGAGATTTGGCATACCTCACGGATGTAAAAACGGTCACAGAAACCGAGATGGAAAAATTGGCCGGCGTTAGGTATCTGGTTGTAACAGCCTTGCATCAGGAGTTGCATCCAACGCATATGAATCTGGAGGAAAGTCTTGCCTTCATTGAACGCCTGTCGCCGGAACGCGCCTGGCTTACCCACATTAGTCACCATATGGGCCTGGCAGCCGACATAAATGCCGGACTACCGGAAAATGTGCAATTGGCCTGGGATGGCATGGAGATAATCTGGGAATGAGGGGAATGGGGGGAATGTGGGGAATGGGGGGAATGTGGGGAATGGGGGGAATGGGGGGAATGGGGGGAATGGGGGGAATGGGGGGAATGTGGGGAATGTGGGGGAATGTGGGGAATGAGGGGAATGTGGGGAATGGGGGGAATGGGGGGAATGGGGGAATGTGGGGAATGTGGGGAATGTAAATTAAAAAACACACAAACATGAAGCTTCAAGCCAATCTTGTTGACCTGCACCAGCGCCGTATTTACCCGGCAGAGGTGGCTGTTTCTGACGGCAGGATAATGTATATCCGGGAAATTTCGGACGTGCCGGCCGATAGTGGATACCTGCTGCCAGGCTTCGTGGATGCACATGTGCACATTGAAAGCAGTATGCTTCCACCGACAGAATTTGCCCGTATGGCAGTGGTGCACGGTACTGTTGCAACGGTGTCTGACCCACATGAAATAGCGAATGTTTTGGGTTTGGAAGGAGTTCAGTTTATGTTGGATGATGCTCTGCGCTCACCCCTTAAATTTTGCTTCGGGGCGCCTTCCTGTGTGCCAGCCACTTCGTTTGAAACAGCAGGAGCAAGGCTGGATGCTGGCGATGTGGAGCGTCTGTTGCAGAACCCTGCCATCGGTTATTTGTCGGAAATGATGAATTTCCCGGGGGTGCTCCATGCGGATGCTGAAGTAATGGCCAAAATTGCTGCCGCGCATCAGCTTGGAAAACCTGTGGACGGCCATGCGCCTGGTTTGAGGGGAGCAGACGCCAGGCGTTATTTTGCCGCCGGCATCAGTACCGATCACGAATGTTTTACGCTGGAAGAAGGTCGGGAAAAAGCTCAACTTGGGGTAAATATCCTGATCAGAGAAGGCAGTGCAGCCAGAAACTTTGAAGCGCTTTGGCCGCTTATTCAGGAGTATCCGAAGCAGGTGATGTTTTGTTCTGACGACAAGCACCCTGACGACCTGATACACGGCCATATCAATCAATTGGTTGCACGGGCGATAGCTAAAGGTTGTGATTTGTTCGACACCCTGTGCGCTGCCTGTGTTCACCCGGTAAAGCATTATCGATTGCCGGTAGGCCAACTTCAGCCCGGAGAACCGGCAGACTTTATCCGGGTAAAAAATCTGGAACAATTTCAGGTAGTGGACACCTGGATTAACGGCGTCAAAGTCGCGGAAAACGGCGAAACCTTATTAAAGAAACAGGCCATTTCAGCACCTAACCAATTCGTAGCAGAGCCCAAAAAAATCTCGGATTTTCAACTCTTTCACCAATTTTACAGCCCATATCTTCGGGTGATTAAAGTATTTGACGGTGAAATCGTAACCGGTGAGGAGGAGGGAACGGTAAGTGAAATGCGCAGTGGACAGTACATGCCGGACGTTAAGCAGGATCTGCTCTACATCGCGGTGATCAACCGATATACCTGGCAGGCCAAACCGGCGCTGGGAATGGTGACGGGTTTCAAACTGAAAAAAGGAGCGCTTGCCAGCAGCGTAGCGCATGATTCCCATAATATTGTGGCCGTGGGTACTTCCGATGAATCACTGGCTGAAGTAGTAAATGCGGTGATTGCTTCCAAAGGCGGAGTTGCCGCTACCAATGGCGAAGGAGATACGCGTGTTTTGGCACTCCCCATTGCCGGATTGATGAGTCAGGAGGATGGCTGGCAATTAGCTTTGGCATATTCCAGTTTGGATGCTTGGGTTAAAACAGAGCTTGGTTGTGTATTACGAGCACCGTTTATGACACTTTCCTTTTTGGCACTACCGGTGATTCCGAAATTAAAGATGACAGATTTAGGATTGTTTGATGTGGAAAGGTTCGACTTTGTGGAGGTGGAGAAAGTGAACGAGTGAGTGCGTGCGTTGTAACTTTACGGCACGATTGGCGTTTATATCATTGCATTTTTTCAGGCGTGGAAATTAAGGGTAAAGTCATTTGCGGGATTCTTGGAATTTTCCTGTTTGATCTGCTGGGTATCCCTCTTGGCGGATTGATTGGCTTTTTTGTGGGTTCCTGGCTGGGCCACTATTTTTTTGATCAACCGAAAGAAAAAGAGCAGTCTGACAGCGAATTCAGGGCTTACCAGCGTCGGCAAGGGGAATTTGTTTTCCATGTATTTCGACTTTGCGCCAAAATGGCCAAATCAGATGGTCCGATCAATGCTCATGAAGTAAAACACATGGAAAATTTAATGCGGCATCAGTTTCGCATGAACGAGCGCGGACGGGAACAGGCCATAAAAATCTGGAAAAACGCCAAGGAATCCACAGATACCTTTGAGCTGTACGCCAGGGCTTTTTATGAAGGTTTTGGCAGAGACAGACACCATGTGCTCAATATGTTGGACCTGCTTTTTGCCACGGCGGCGGCAGATGGATCTTTACACCCAAAAGAAGAAGGTATGCTGTTGCGGGCTGCGGGCATTTTCCAAATCGGGAAATTGCAATACGAACGGATAAAATCCAGATATTATCAACAAAAAGGCGGTAGCCCGTTTCATCAAAATAATCGCTGGGATCCACTTGATCCGCACTATGCTATTCTGGGCGCCAGCCCATCCGAAACACTGGACGAAATCAAGAAAAAATACCGGGCGCTCGCCCTTCAATGGCACCCCGACAAGTTAGCGGCAAAGGGACTTTCACCGGAGGCGCAACGCCATGCCAAAGAAAAATTCCAGCAAATTAACGAAGCCTACGAACGAATTTCGGAGGCGAGAAGGTAGTGATTTGCGATTTACGATTTGCGAATTGCGATTTGCGATTTAGCCTTGCGGTTTGCTTTGGCGACTGCTTTTCCGGCATCAATGCGGCCATAACCGTAGTAAGGAGAGTATCCTTTTTCATTGTATTCACCTCCTTCAAGGTCTATTTTCTGGCAGGAATGGCGAAGCAATTGTTTCACTTGTTTTTGGCTTAAATTTGGATTAACCGAAAGAACTAAAGCCACAATACCTGCTACTCCGGGGCAGGCGCCAGACGTCCCGCCAAATGAATTAGTATAGTCGCCCTCAGCATTGCCGGGTTTTCCCAACCGATCTGTGGTGCGAAGACCTTCACTGACAGGAGCCGGATGATTAAGGTCTTCCCAGGCATAATCATTACTTGGAAAACTTACCCAAACCGAATCGCCATAATCGGAATACACACTTCGTTTCCCGGAGTCGTTACACGCTGCTACCGTGATTACACCTTTATAGCTGCAATAACCATCATTTTTCACTTCTTCTCTTCCATTTCCTGCAGCAAACAAAATGACACATCCTTTCCCGTTTCGACCGTTTTTCAATGCGTAATCCATTGCCAGCCTGGTGCTATCGGGCAAAGCCACCGTACGAATGTGCAATGGATCCTCTGGATTCCACCAATCACCATCAGAAGGACCCCATGAGCAGGAGATGACATCCGCGCCATGATCGGCGGCCCAAACAAATGCGTTGGCTTCTGCCATACTACCCAAACCGCTTCTCAAACGAATTGGCATTAAATTAGCGTCGGGCGCCGTTCCGCTGGCGCCATCTTTGAGCCCGGCAGCACAGGCCATACCGGCACAAGGCGTTCCATGGGAATCATCATCGAATTTGGGTCTGGGATCTTCCGTTCCATCCGTGGCATCGTATGGATGCACTACCCTGCCGGAGAATTCAGGGTGATTGATATCAACGCCATCATCAATAACCGCCACGGTAATGCCCATACCGCGAGTCATGGACCATGCGGCGTGAATATTGACGTGGTTATCCACCTCCTGACCATTGATCCTGGTAATTCCCAGGTGCCACTGCAAGGCGTGGGCCGGACTTTTAAACCGGCGCTCCTGCACCAATTCCGGATGGCAATACTCTACCCTTTTTTCTTTTAACAACTTTTCTGCAATGGAAAAAACCTCCAGTCCGGTACCTTCGACCGCTTGCACGAAATAGGCATTTTCGGCAAAAGAAAGCTTGTTTTTTATCTTCAAGTGATATTGTTCCAGAATAGCCAGACAATCTTTTTCCGGAACGGTATTTTTAAATTTAACAAAAAAATTCTCTGTATAAAGCATCACTTCTCCACTTTCGGCATCCTGCAACACCCTGCCGGCAAAACGAATCCCGGACTCCTCCTTCAGGGCTGCCCGTGCCTGGTCGCGCCGTGTGGTGCTACTAACAGCTGATTCCAGGCCAAGCTCATTTTCTGCTTCTGCCAGCTTTCTAACTGTCACACCTGCCTCAGGGAACGAAGCGACTTCGGTATTACCCTTCATGATGTCCTTGCTTCGGGCTGTCATGTCTACCTCTTCGAGTTTCCGGTTTTTCCGGGTTCGGATGGCAACGAGGTCCGGGCTTTCCATCAATTGGATGGTTTTACCTTTTTTTCCGCCGAATTTGACTTGATACATGGTTCACCTTTAGTTTTTGTTGCCTGCATACGTCAATTCCACTTTTCTGCTAAACTGGTCATATACTTCTGGTGGAATTTTATGCCGAATGGTATGCAGGAACTGTTTGAGTTTGAGGTATTCGTTTTCGGTCAAAATATCGTCTTCCATAAACGCGCTGAACAGCTCCATGAAATTTTCACTCACACTGCGGGCATATTCGATTCGTTTCACCATATCCTCCACAAAAGCCAGAAAATACAGGCCTTCCGTATAGCCTAACCGGCGCCGGATCACTAAACCATCCACCTCCCGTTTGATTTCTTCCAATCGGCGGGATGCGGTTTCAGCACTGATTTGCTGACTTTCAAAGCTCTGGAAAACCAGTTTAGCCCGCTCTCCAAATCGACGAATCAGTTGCTCCCGACGGCGGAACACCCAATAACTCACCAAAGCTGTGAGCAAGGCCGTTGTAGCCACCATGGTAATTTCTACGAAATAGCCTGTTTCATGCAGCATTTCTATCAACCGGGCGAAAAAACTGGATCCTGCTTCCAGGCCGTTGTTCCGGATGGTGTATTCCATGGCCTTAAAATCACGTTCCTGCAATGGCTTGTCGGGTTTCAAGGCATTCAGGTGGTTCATCACGGCCATTTTTAACTTAGGGCGCTCTGCATCCAAATACAACGGTCGGATATTGGATCCTTGTCCCATTGTATGGCCTATACTATATTTTTTTTCCAGCATCTGATTGGCTTTCAGAAAGCAAAACAGAAACCGGTGCATCTGGGCGGTATCGCGAAGGGCTGCAAGTCTGGCCGGATCCTTTTCAGCGCCCTGCTCCTGCAAGCGTAACCAGGCTACCAAATCGCGGGGGCTGACTTCTAATAAAAACCGATCTCCCAGTCTTTTAAAATGTTCGCCATTAAACTCAACTACTGCTCCGGGGCCAAAATGTGTGATCGAAAACAGGTAACAGTTCTCCGGAAGTTCCACCTGTTTATCGCCCACCTCTGCAATCGGTTTTTTGGCGCTTAACGCTTCCCAAAGTGCCGGCCCAAAAAATGTTTCCGGATTAATTTTATCAAAATTGTCGAAAACGGCCACAAAAGTCTGGTCTGGATGTTGTTTGCATTTATCCCAAAACTGCAAGAGTTCTCCGGGATAAAACACGCCTTTTTCATCTTTTTGGCCGATGTATTTTTTGTGAAACTCCACATCGAACCAGGGTGCACAATCAATATGCAGCACCCTGCCCGGATCGCCAGCCAACAAATTGGCGGCACGTTTGCCTTGTTTGGTTGACCCAACACCGGTCACACCAGAGATGACCATTCTTTTTTGGGGAGCATTTGCAGCAGCATGGACTAATTTTTGAAAAGTAATCCACTCCAGATTAGTAGGTCCGGGATGCATCACCAATCTGTATGCCGTACTATCGCCAGCCTGGTAAGCAATCTGGTGCAATTGACAGTATAATGCTTGCAGAGAATCAGGAACTTCAGCTACCAGCGTAGCTGGCCGGGTTAACAGATTGCCGGCTTCAGCCCATAAGGGATCCGGGCGATTGCGGGAGCCCTGCCAGATCAGAAATGCCAATAAGGGCACACCGAACCAGGCGATTCGTGTAAATGGGAAGGGGGTGTACAAGAGATTAGCAGTTTAGTGACTGCGAAGATAGGAAAATTTGAGCTACTGTAATAGTGAGAGTCTCACTTAGAGTGAGACTCTCACTATTACAGTAGCTCAAATTTTCGCCTCAAAATTGTGCTTAAGTCCCCAGTATTCCTTCAGCACCATCTTTACGGAACCAACAGAAACAGGCGATTCAATGAGTAGTGGAATCCGGTTGGCATCGTCTGAAACCCAGACAGTCATTTTGTCGTCTTCATTAAATACGTTTCCAGCGATGACTTCGGGTTGGAATTTGAGTGTTTTGTATTTGCCCATTTTGTACACCCTTTTATTCGGATCTCTTCCCACGTAATTCATTTTAAGCGGATATTCTTCCTTATCCATGAATACCCGGAAAGGGACAGAGTACCCGGGCGCCTGACTACCGAAATCGTAATTGCGGAGGTTATATAGTGTAGAAAGCACATCGTGGCAATCTGACTGCACCGGATGCTCCGTTTTTTCTTCTTTTTCTCCCTTTTTTGGCGCACGCCAAACGGTCATTTTTTTCGCACTTTGGTTGAAGGATATCTTTTCGAAAATATGATAATCCCCCTCATTAACGCTGCGCTCTGAATAGTTGGGCAGGAGGGTGTTTTTATCCACCCAGGAATCATACTCATCCTTTACGGTAAAAAACCATTCATAAGAGTCATAGGTTTCTCCTTTGGCTTTGTAATGGAGTTGATTGCCTTCATCAAATACCTGGAAGGTTACCTCCCCGGCAGGCACCCAGATAAAGTTCAGATTGTAATAGATCTTGTAAGTAAGTCGTTCGCCGTGCTGAAAAGCTAAATCTACCGTTCCAGAATCTGCCGGTTTGGAGGCAGTTGGCTTTTCCTGGGGCAGGAGTTGTGTGCCCAGAGAACCGAAGAGAAACAGGGTAGCTAAGCCTAAACTTGCATTTATCCAATTGTTCGTTTTCATAATGCTGTGATTTGGTATGTAGACGCGGATTTTGGCAAAAGGTTCCATTGAACGTGGTTAATAGAATGTTTATTATGTGTTTTGGAACGCGGATTTTTTTATTTGGAACGCGGATGACGCAGAGGACGCGGATTTTTCTGCTGCCTTCGGCAGCCTTTTTAGGATAACTTGAGATTTTTACTTCAATTAAACACAAAATTGCCGAAGGCAATTTTAAAATCCGCGTCATCCGCGTCATCCGCGTTCCAATCATCCGCGTCCCCCGCGTTCCAAAAAACGAATGGGCAACCCCGGAGAAGGGATTGCCCATTGAATCGTTAAAACGGAGGTTGTTGATTAATAACCAGCGTCTTTATTGCCTTTGAAGCTGCCTTTACCAGCTTCTTTGCCTTCTGGGCGAGCCATTTCGGTTTCGCCTTTAGCTACGCGGAATTCAACGCGACGGTTCATAGAGTTAGAACCTTTAGCCGGAACAAGTGTGGTAGATTCACCAGCCCAGTTCAGGATCAAACGGTCGCGGGAAACACCATACTGAGAAACAAGGGTTTCGATAGCTGCTTTAGCGCGGTTGTAAGACAATACTGCGTTGTAACCTTCTGGTCCACGAGCGTCAGTGTGACCAACAGCCACTACTTTCAGGCTTGGGTTAGCTTTCATTACAGAAGCAACCTGGTACAGTTTGTCGTATTCGCCGAAACGAACGCTGTAGTTGTTGTCGGTGAAGTTCACCATTGGGAGGAACCATTCTGTTGGCTTTGGTTCCGGAATTTTGATAGCAGCAATTTTAGCGTCAACGATGCGGTTAACGTCAGCTTCAGTGATTGGCTTTGGCACCTGAGCAACACCGTCTTTGTTTACGGTGTAACCTGGAGGAGAGAATGGCTCTTTATCCATGTAGTTAGGAACCTT
>JAEUUS010000230.1 GCA_016787545.1 Saprospiraceae bacterium | reverse complement strand
TTGTGAAAAGTGGATGTCCTGAGCGTTCAGGCTGGTGAGGCACCATAAGGCCGCAAGAAGGAAAAGTAGTTTTCTAACGTGCATAATCGTTGATATTGGACTGATTGACATTGGATTTTAGACAGTATTGACTCAAAAAGGACAATTTTGGCTGCATTTCGGTGTTGAAATGCTTTTAAAAAAAATCCCGTTTCTGCTTCATGCAGTGTTTCCCGGCGAAATGTAGAGCAAATTACGGATTACCTGCCTAAGCAAGGCAAGCCTTTTTCTGAAAAAAGTAGTTTTTAGCTTGTACGTGGCATTTCAACGAGTGAATGTTTAAGACTGAAGCGATTGTAGAATGGCACTTATACTTTGCTCCTTCATACACCTGAAGTGTCCTTTAGGGCATTGGGAATGTCCAATTTTTGAGCAGGGCCGGCAAGAAAGCCCTGTTACTTCTATGGACGTATTCAAGTCCATACTGGTTGGGTAATAGGGAGACATCCCGAAGGCTGGAACGGTACTCCCCCAAACGGAAGTAATGGGTTTGTGAAGGGCTGCTGCTATATGCATCAGTCCGGTGTCATGTGAAATCACGCTTTCTGCCAGTTTTGCTACAAGGGCAGATTGATGCAAACTTAGTTTTGCGCACAAGTTATAAACATGCGGACCTGCGGCAGCGGCAATTCGAATCCCTTCTTCCTCTTCCTGTTTCCCTCCAAGTAGCACAACCGGTTGCTGAATGGCGCTGCAAATGTCCAGTATTTTGGCTTCAGGTAATCTTTTCGTGGCATGGGTGGCGCCAATGGCAAAAGCAATGAATGGGACTTCGGGTAGCGTGTCTATGGGCAGGGTAGTGCCGGCAGGGATAAAATAGTCAAGTCCTGCACCATCATTTTGTACGCCAAGTTGAGCTACAGTGGCCAGATATCGATCTACAATATGTTCAGTTGGAAGGAGATTCAAGCCGGTGTTCACCAGCAGCCATTTTTCCCAGTTGAGTTTCTTGAAAGACCGCGTTGGCCGCCCCAACGACCATTTTAGCCTGAATGTGCGCAAATTATGGTGTAAATCTATGACCTGATCATATGCTTCCTGCTTTAATGATTTAACCAACTCCGAGTCAATCTCCCGGTCAAAACCAAATATTTTGTCGCAATATGGATTTGCTTCCAGGATGCTGGCGAAGTTTTTTTTGCACAAAAAATGAATCTCGGCGCCGAGTTGTTTTTTCAGGCAACGAATAACCGGGGTTGTTAGGACGATATCCCCAATAGAGGAAAAACGAAGGACCAGAATTTTCAAAACAAGAACGCTTTGGATAATGCAAAAACGGGTCTAAACGAAACATG
Organism: Saprospiraceae bacterium; assembly: GCA_016787545.1. Taxonomy (GTDB): domain Bacteria; phylum Bacteroidota; class Bacteroidia; order Chitinophagales; family Saprospiraceae; genus M3007. The sequence continues at coordinate 12,036 of JAEUUS010000230.1, read as the reverse complement.
AGCCACCCCCCAAAATTCGGGATGACTCATGTTTATGCTGAGATAAGGTGTATTGAAAGGGTTTGACGCCTGTAATTACAAGCGGCCAAGTGCACCGGCCAATGCGGTGAACTGGAATGGCCAAGCCACCCAGATCCATTCAGGAAGCCAAATCAGCAATGCGATCATCCCAATGGTGCTCACGATGAACATGATCCAGTCGCGGCCGGGTTTATCAACGTATTCTTCGTTCTTTTTCATGTTGTGCGATTCTTGATTTGATGGGCAAAAGTAAAAACGTTTTGGAAAACTAAAGCGTAATTCCAATTATTTGGACCGGGTTCAAATTTGAATAGACTTCATGCAAAAGTGGTTTGGGCACTTGACAGCAATTCCTTTCCTTTGCAGCCATGATACAAGTATTTGTTACCGGCGGCACATTCGACAAAGAATACAATTACCTCACAGGTGAACTCTTTTTTAAAGACACCCATCTCCCCGAAATGTTTCAACTCGGGCGTTGTGGCGTAGATATTGATATTCGTACGCTGATGATGGTGGATTCCCTGGAAATGAGGGACGAAGATCGGGCCCTGATTATTCATAGCTGCCATAGAAACCCTTCCAACCGGATTTTGATTACCCATGGCACCGACCGTATGGTAGAAACCGCGCGCCATTTGGCAGAAGCAGATATTCAAAATAAAACTATTGTACTCACCGGCGCCATGGTACCTTATGCCTTTGGGAACTCTTCCGACGGCTTTTTCAATCTTGGCAGTGCATTGGCATTTGCCCAGGTACTCCCTCCAGGAGTTTATGTTGTCATGAACGGCCGTTTCTTCAACTGGGACCGGGTGCGGAAAAACCGTCAAACCGGTATGTTTGAAGAAATTATGGATGATCAAACACAGGTGACGATTTAATTCCTGTTTAAAAAATCAAGTTGCCCCTGAAATAATACAACGTACAATGCCGCACTGAGTAAAGGCGCCACGATGCTGATCGCCATTACGTAAAAATACTTTTTGGGCACCTTGGAACGTTCCATAGATTCAGAAATCAGGGCTATAATGAGCACCGCTGATACGATTGCAGCTATGATTAACGTTAACAGCGTTGCTATGTAGTCGTTGGCCAACCACAACCCCAACCAAACTACCAGCTCCAAAAGGAAAATTTCTAATAAAGAAAGGCGAAACATGTTTGTTTCGAATGATTTAAGTATGAAAAAAAACTGTTTATTGTTTTCTGCCCTGTTGTTCATTAGCCACTTCCCTATGGTGGCCCAAAACCCTGAAACAGAAGGCGGACCGCCAAGCTCTGAAGCGGAATTCGAACTTCAGTACAAAGAAAACATCCGCAAAGAAGTTTTAAACGGCGTTTATATTCCAAAAAATTTGGAAGATGCCATGCTGGAATTAGACAAACGGATCAGCGTGGAATCCAGAGAAAAATTCAAATCCATTCCCGAAGACAGTGTTTGTATGGTTATGCACAGCCGACTCGGACAATGGATCATTCTCAACTGGGGGTTTTACGGAGGTTCCCGTCTATCGCATTACCTCCGCAGCGCGGGCGTGACGTTTCCGGACGATATGGCTGATTTCCTTATTTTGGCGTATCACCGCAGACAGAACCTTAAACCTGTTGGAATTAAAGAATTAGCCACTGAATTTAAGGAAAAACGAAAAAAAGAGTACGAGGAGGCAAAGAAAAAAGGTAAGGTCATCCACGAGGAAGTGCGCAAAAAGAATTAGAGCTAAATTTCCCAACAGGCGCTAAACAGAAGAGCCACCCTGCAAAAATGCAAGGTGGCTCATTCCATAATACTGAGTGTGTAGTTTGTTCAAAGCGGTATGGTGCCGCCCATACTATTACGGAGACCGGAAATGTCGGTCAAAGATTTTTTGGTGTCCTTACCTCCCTCAACCTTGCTCAAATCTGATTTGTTCAATACGTTGAGTTCAGATTCTAAGTCTTCTAAGGAAATGCTTTTCTTTTCTTGCCCGTTTTGCGGACGATCCTCTTTCTTTTTGAAAGCTGAGAACATGATTACAGAAGCTTGTAGGAATAAATAAGGTGAAAATCAGGTCAAAGGTAATTATTTTTTTTAAACAAACAAGAGAATGGGGCAAAATTTAAGAGAACGGTCGGCAATCCGGCAATTGTGGCGGCATGATTTGTAGAAATGGTTGCTGGAATGCGCTTAAAATTGCCAGCCTGTTTAGGGCTAAAATTTTTTTGTTGAAGTTTTTTCCATAAACATTTAACAAGATCACCTGTTTCTTCACCTTTGTGGGAAACAAGCAAACGTACATGGCCATTTACTCCATCAGGGATTTGGAGAAACTAACAGGCATAAAGGCCCATACTATTCGTATATGGGAACAAAGGTATGGCTTGATTTCACCTGCACGAACAGATACCAATATCCGGTATTATACAGATGAAAACCTCCGGCACCTGTTCAATATCGCACTGCTGAACCGAAATGGTATCAAAATCAGTAAGTTAGCCAAGATGTCGGCGGATGAAATTACCGCGAAAGGAGCGGCCATCGCCCAGAATAATCCCAATCCAAATTCCCAGATTGATGCGCTTACGCTGAGCATGATAGACCTGAATGAACTTGCCTTTGAACAGGTTTTTGCAGAGTATGTCCAGCTCCATGGTTTTGAAAGATGTATGCTGGAATTGGTGTATCCCTTTTTGGATAAGCTCCGCTTGCTTTGGCTAACCAATAGTATCAGCCCCTCCCACGAGAAATTTGTAGGACAAATTATTCGCCGAAAGTTGATGTGTGCCGTGGATAAAAGTATACCTCGCCACGATACTCCGGTGTTCTTGTTGTACTCGCCGGAAGGTGAAGCACAAGAACTTACTTTGTTGTTTTTACAATACTTGCTGCGCTCCAGAGGGATGCGGGTAACGTACCTGGGCGCAAATGTTGCCTTGAGCGACTTAAAGGATGCCTGCCAGACCCTCAAGCCTGCCTACGTGTTTACTATTTTGCAGGAACCACTTCCCCGACAACCTATTCAGTCCTATATTGACCAGGTTTCAAAATCTGTTTCAGGCAGCGAAATTCTCCTGACTGGCCAGCAATTTTTTGTTGGGCCGGTTAATCTACCTTCCAATGCCCGCGTGTTGAACGGGTTGCCTGGCACACTCCAGTTTTTGGATGGCATTAAAGTGAAGCGATAAACCGCTACTTTTACGCCCTGTTATATCATGCAATCAATTATTGTTAAAACGCTTGCAGGACTTGAACCTGTTTTAGCGGAAGAATTGCGCCTGCTGGGCGCCCAAGGCATCCGTCAGCTCAAACGCGCTGTTGCGTTCGATGGTGACAAGGAACTAATGTATCGCGCCAATTATGAGCTACGTACAGCCCTGAGGGTTTTAATCCCTTTAAGGTCCTTTTCTGCTTATAATGAACGCAGCTATTACGACGCAATACGGGATATTCCCTGGATTCAAATGATGGGTGTTAATGATTCCCTGGCCATTGATGCCGTTACGCAGGGAGAGGTTTTTCGCCATTCTCATTATCTGGGGCTACTGACCAAGGATGCTATTGTGGACCAGTTTCGCGACCGGTTTAACAGAAGACCTAACGTCAATACCATCTCTCCAACCCTGCGAATCAATGTGCACGTTCAAGGTACACATGTAGACATTTCTCTGGATGCCAGCGGCGATTCCCTGCACCGCCGCAATTACCGACGTGATACAGTAGAGGCGCCACTCAATGAGGTGTTGGCCGCCGGCATGATTTTGCTCTCCGGATGGAATGGAAAAGGTCCGTTTGTGGATCCTATGTGTGGTTCCGGAACATTACCCATTGAGGCCGCTTTGATTGCCACCCAAACACCTGTGCAGTATAAAAGGGAAGGATTTGGCTTTTTTAAATGGCCGGATTTTGATGCAAAGTGCTGGAAAGCGGTAAAATCTGCCGCTGATGCCCGGGTACAGCCTTTTGAGTTTCCAATTCTGGCATCGGATAAAGAATCCCGCGCCCGTAATGCTACTGCTCTGAATCTTATGTCGGCCGAACTGGAGAAAAGTGTTACCGTGGAGAAAATGTCGTTTGACAAACTGGAAGCTCCAGAAGTTCCCGGAACGCTGATCATGAACCCACCCTATGATGAACGACTAAAAGTAGAAGATACAGCAGCTTTTTACAAGAGCATTGGCGATATATTGAAAAAACGCTGGCCCGGCTGGAGTGCCTGGATTATTTCATCCAATCGAGAAGCGATGAAACATATAGGGTTGCGCCCTGCTCAGCGGATAACACTCTTTAACGGAGCGCTGGAATGTAGTTATCAGAAATTTGATATGTTCTGAACATGAAATATCCATCCCGGGCTACTCTTTGGTTGGTTCTACTGGTATCAACAGTGCTGTTGGGCCTGGGTATTTGGTTTTATCTGGAACGAATGACCAATCTGGATATGGCGTTCCAAACTTTTCTTATCCTGAAAAGCGGACATCTTGAAATCCAAAGCGGCCGATTTGGCGCTGCTGTAACTCAGATTTGGGCCTGGGCAGCTCAATGGTTGGGTTTCCCTTTAAAAGGAGTCCTGTGCGCTTATTCGATTGGACATGTTGCCTGGCCGATCCTGTTGTCTGCATTGGCCTGGAAATGGGGCCAATGGCGCTGGTCGCTGGTCATTTTACTCTGCGCAACCCTGATGACCACGCATACGTTTTTCTGGTTGTCAGAAATGCCGCAGGGATTGGTTTTTCTGTGTGGCATATACGCATGGATGCATCATAAAGGAGGAATAGTACAGTTTCGTTGGTGGGAATGGCTGATTTGGTTGCTTGCCCTTTGGACAGCTTTTTATTTTCATCCAATGGTACTTTATGCCAATGTATTTATTGGACTGTTTTTTTTATTGGAACCGGGGAAAGCGCGTAACTGGAAATGGATGCATATGACCTCGATAGGCGTTTTTATAGGCTTGGCCATATTGAAATATAAGGTATTGAAGTTAGACTGGTATGATGCTGCAGCTTTAAAAAAACAGGAGGCATTTGGCAAACTATGGCCAAATTGGCTGAATATTGAAAGTAATCACCAGTTTCTCGAATGGTCACTCCGGGATTATTGGTTGGTATGGATAGTCCTTTTCGGGAGTATACTTTGGACGATCTGGCAAAGGAACCTGGTTAGGGCAATGTTGATGACCCTTTGGCCATTGGGATTTGTTTTGTTAGTGAATGTTCCCTTTCATGATTCGATTGGAAAGCAGTTTTACATGGAGAACCTGTATCTGCCGCTGGCAGTATTTGCTGCTGTCCCACTCCTGTTTGAAGTGTTACAGGCGGACTATTGGAAAGGAAATCGCGGTGAATGGCTGCTTGCTCTGGTGTTTGGACTTAGTTTTTATCGAATCATAGACGCAGGTGCTGATTGGAATTTGCGGGTTCGCTGGGAACAACAGTTGTTGAACGAAACAGCGAAACTCCCCGCAAATAAAATGCTGCTCACCGAAGATCAAGTCCCAATGGATTTGCTGAAAATGTCGTGGGGAAGTCCATATGAATGGTTGATGTTATCTGCATTAAAACATCCTGATAGTGCCAGATGTCTCATCATTACAGATCAGCCAGCCAGGTATGATTCCCTGATGTCAAGACCCACTTTATTTCTTGGCTCGTTTAAAAATTACCCATTTGACCAATTACCTTCCAGATACTTTAATTTGAAAGACACGATGGGGTATGTAAGGTATAAAGAATAACCGGCTGAACACTATGGCGCAAAGACACTAAGACACAAAGGCGCAAAGGCGCAAAGAGGCTGTCTCAAAAGTAGTTTTTATCGCGAGGCGGGGAGAAGCAGAGGTGTAAACAATTGATTATCAACCTCTCTGCTTCTCTTCGTCTCGGTAAAATCAAAAAAGCGACTTATGAGACAGCCTCTTTGCGACTTTGTGCCTTCGCAACTTTGTGCCTTCAAACCCCAGCTTAGCGCCTTTCTATTAATTGATACTGAGATCGTATGGCATTCGGAACAATATTCCATTGTTTTGGCGTATTCCTTTCACCGTTTTGTACAAGGGGTAAAACTCGCCCAGTTCCTGCTTAAGCGCCCAGGCGCGCACACTGTCGTCGCGCTCTTTTTTCTTGGTTATCTGCTCTATAAATTGTTCCAGTCCGGATTTGGTTTGTGGATATTCGGAAGTCCGGTATTTTTCCAAATTTGCCAGTTTGGCCGCAGCAGCCAGAGCCCGATCCAGGCCGCCCAAATCATCCACCAGACCAATTTCTTTAGCTTTATCCGCCGACCAAACGCGTCCTTGTGCAATTTCATGAATTTGTTCGGGGCTGCGTTTGCGACCCTCAGCCACTTTTTTCAGGAAATCCTGATAAATCCAGTCTACTCTGCTTTGAATAATCTGGCTTTCTTCCGGTGAAAAATCATATACAGTACTTCCAAAAGCCGAGTATTTCTGTGTTTTAACCGTATCAAAGGTTATTCCTAATTTGTTGCGCATGGTTTTTTCCAAAATTGGGATCATGCCAAATACGCCAATGGATCCGGTAATGGTGGCAGGCTCCGCAAAAATACTGTCGGCATGACAAGCGATATAATAACCACCAGAGGCAGCTACATCACCCATGCTTACCACTACCGGTTTGCCTGCTTTTTTGCACAAATCCAGCTCGCGGAGGATGTTTTCACTAGCAAGTGAACTGCCGCCTGGTGAGTTTACACGCAACACAATCGCCTTGATTTGTGGGTCTTTGCGAATTTTTCGCAGCATTTTGACATATTTTCCGTCCAGAATGGTGCCTGGTTCTCCAATATTGCCGTCATGGATTTCCCCTTCAGCGTACACCACGGCTATTTTGTCTTTGATGGAAAAATTGGACTTTTTACCCTTGGATTTGAAATAGTCTTCCACACCAACCCGATTCAATTTTTCCTTCTCCTCCAATCCGATTTTTTGTTTGATCATGGAAAATACCTCGTCTTCAAAGGCAAAACGATCAACTAATCGGGATTGAACTGCTTTTGCAGCATCAAAACCATCAAATCGTTCGGCTATTTGCCTTAACTCAGCTTCGGGAATATTTCTGCTACGAGCTATATCACGGATGAAAATGTTGTACAATGGGGTGAGGTATTCCCGGATTTGAAGCCTGTTTTCATCGCTCATACGATCCGCGCGGAAAGGCTCTGTGGCACTTTTGTATTTGCCACAATAAAAAATACGCATCTGCACATCAAGCTTGTCTAACAAGCCTTTGTAGTAGGTTATTGTGCTGGAATATCCGCGAAAATCGACCACACCTTGCGGACTCATCCAAACGCTATCTGCCACAGAAGCCAGATAATAGGCGCCCTGAGTATAATAGTGCGCATAAGATACAACAAATTTACCTGAGGATTTAAAATCTTCCAAAGCGTTTCTAAGGGTAGCTGAGGTAGCTTTGCCCAACATCACAATAGATGAATTCAAGTAAATTCCTTTGATGTCCGGATCCTCCTTGGCCTGTTTAATGGCTGCTACCATATCAGAAAGCCCAAGCACATCTTCCTGATCCAGATCGAATGGGTCCATGGGAAGATTATTGGTTTTCTCCGTAATAGGCATTTTAAAATCAAGCTCTAACACGGAATTTCTTCCGACATGAACTTTCTGTTGCTCATTGGCCGACTCAGCCATGCCTACTATCCAGCTGATGCCGATGACAAATAGCAGACCAAGGGCAAGAGCAGTTCCAAGGCAAGAGGCGAAAAGAAATTTTACAAACTGATTCATACTGCTGTAATTAAATGTTTGGCATTGGGAGGAGATCATTGGCTACTCTGCCAATGGGTTGTTTTTGTTTTCCAGCCTCTTTTCAGGATACAAAGACAAAGAGACTATCGCTCATGTCCTTTTATATTAGATAAATGCCGCGCAATAGGGGAGGAGTGGTGCATGCGCATGGATGAATGGAAATGATTAATCCTCTTTTCGAACCTTTTTCAAGGATAAAAGATTGATTGCGTTTGCCGAAATTCCGTGCACATTCTTCCTGTAGAATTGTGCTGTTTCATCGTAAAATAGAAATACTACCGGCGCTTCCTCAACCAGAATCTGATCCATTTGCCGGTATAATGAAAACCGTACTGCCTGATCCGTTTCCTGAAGGGATTCTTCATACAAACGGTCAAATTCCGGATTTGAAAAATGCGTGTAGTTGGGTGGCGTAGGGTTTTTACTGTAAAAACAGGTCAAAAAACTCTCGGCATCAGGGTAGTCAGCTATCCAGGAAGCCCTGAAAAAGGGTGCCTGACCGTTACGCATGCGCTCGCGCAAAAGGGCTGTCTCTTGCAATTCGATGGTAACTTTTATCCCTATATCCTCCCATTGACGTGTTAAAAAAGTGCAGATATCAAGGTATTCATTGTTGCACAGCAGGGTAATAGGGGCAAGGCCTTTGCCTTTTGGGTATCCCGCTTCTGCCAATAATTCCATTGCCTTGCCTGGTTGATAATCATAGCCCTTTACCAGTTCATCTGAAAAGGAAGGCAGCCCCTTAGGAACAAATCCGGCAGTAGCAGGCCGTCCCACCTGATTGCGCAAAGTGCGCAACATTTGACCCCGATCAATGCCATAATTTAAGGCCTGCCGAATTTTTTTCATTTGCAATGGTCCCAATGATTGACCCCGTTGGTCATGATCTGCCATCCGGACGCCCAAATATTCGGTATTCAGGTATGGGTTTTTGGTAAATTGGATTTCATTGGATAACTCAGGTTGAATTTGCCCGTCAGCACGCAATAACTCATGGATATAGGCGCTTTCCAATCCGAAAAAATAATCAAGTTTCCCTTGCTTAAAAGCTAAAAAGGCAGTTTTTCGGTCGGTGATAAACGAAACGTGCACAGCATCTAAATAGGGTAGGGCGCGGCCGTTGGAATCCTTTTCGAAATAGCGGTCGTTTTTAAGTACCACAAGGGCCTGATTTTCAGCCCAGATTCTAAACCGGAAGGGCCCTGTACCCACAGGATGCCTTCGAAATTCCCGTCCCCAATACGAACAGGCTTCTTCAGGGACTATACTGGCATATTGCATAGTCAGGATTTGGAGCATAGGCTGGAACGGTTGGGAAAGCCTCAGCACAAATACGGAATCATTTTCGGCGATAAAGGCAGAATCCTTAGCTACGCGACCCTTGAAAATCCAGGAGCCTGGCTTTGGCCATTGTTCATCCATGAGTCGCTCAAAACTGTACACTACATCTGAAGCAACCAGTCGCCTTCCCTGGCCATCCGGTTTGAAACTGGGATCAGGATGAAAATATACGTCCGTCCTTAAGTGGAAACGATAGGTTAGCCCATCTGAAGAAATAGTCCAATGTTTTGCAATACAAGGTTGAACCAGTAATTGCTGGTCTAACTGAACCAGGCCATTGAATAAACAGTCTATTGCCCAAATGTTATTTTGCGTTCTTGCAAATGCCGGGTCCAAAGAAGTAATTGGGTTGTGCTGGTTATACCTGAACGATTTCCGGGTTTCTGGTACAGCAACAGATTCGCTGCATCTCAACCCGAACAGGATCCCGGACATTATAAAAAAAGCTAAATGGAGCTGCTGCATTTTGAATGCTTTGTGTATATTTTTCGACCTTTGGTGGTTAGACAACCACCATATGCCCTTACCTCTAAACTAACTGCAATGTTACGCTTCAACCATCATTTCCCACCGGAACAAATCCAAGCGTGGGCAAAACAATTCCGGGAAACGGATCGGGCTATGCTGTGGGCCATTCAAGGGCTGGCGCCGCTTGTGCTGGTATTGTGGTATCAAAAGTATGCTAAGGATAACCCATCATTTGACCTAAGTTCCCCGGTATCCGCAACACAATTGGAACAAGTTTTACCAGATAGGGAGGTGTTAACTCAGGCATTAGCAGCCTTTTCAACCGTAAAGCCTATAACCATAGAGACTTTATTACCTTCTGTATTGCAGCATTTGAGCCAGGTTTTGAATATAACCTATGCCGTCAAATCTCGGGCTGAACTCAAAGTGTTATTACCCCGGGAAATAGCTGAAGCGCAGGTCTTGATCCCGGCAACTATACGGGCCGTATGTCCAACCTTGCATACTATACCACTTGTCAAGTCACTGACCTCCAATCAATGGGTTACCTGGATGCAGGGCTTCATTGGTTTATTAACCTTAGCCACTATTTTCTATTACTTGCTAATAAAGGCTTGAGCGTATACAGTTTATTCGTTCAAGCGAACCAGGGCCACTGTTTTTTTTATCCGTTTGACGGTTCCATCCGGACCAAATAGTTCCATATAAAGGATGTGGATTCCTGGTCGGGTTTTAGTACCGTTGTCGGAGTCGCCATCCCATCGTACTGCGCCCGTGGCGCCAATAAGGTTGTGCTTTACAAGCGTTTTGACCAGGTTGCCATCAGAATCAAATACTTTCAATCCGGCTGCATATCCTTCCATTGGCAAGTGATAATAAATCTCCAGAAAATCCTCCCGCCCATCACCATCCGGAGAAAAACGGCCTAATGGAACACTGATTAGATCTGAATCGGGTGCTATTTCAGTTAAGGCTTGGGAATTTGGCAGGGTTGGTGTTCCATAGGCGCCAGTAATCAATGGAGAGGCGGAACTCCAGTTAGAGGGATCCTGAGTCGGGCCGGTTATGCGCAATCGCTCCAGTGCAACACCTTCTTGTTCTGATGTGCTCAACAAGGCATTATGAAGTCCCCGATAATAAAAAAAGGAATCAACAACCACAGTTTGGCCATTCCCTGCCCAATACACCTTGATACTGTCTGCCCTGTCGTCTAAGGAAGGTAATGCATTTTGCAGTACGTTTTTTTTGACAATACTGGCATAATGGTCCCGGATATATGCGGCATCATTGCTGAATACATAATATTCTCCTGGCAGAAACAGCCGCTCGTGGAAAATCTGCACCACGCTGGTGCTGCTGTCGGAATTGCTGGCGAAGAAAAAATCCGACCAGTCGAAAATCTTTTGGCTGCGGTTGTAACATTCCAGATATCTGGCGCCGCCAGTTGCCGGGTTGAACAGTATCTCATTGATAATGATGTCCTGCGGTTCTGGCTTTTCTGCTAATCCGAAAAAGAGCGAGTCTACCCACAATATTGGATTTCCACTGCAATCGATTACGGAATTATCAACGGTAAGCAGGTATAAAGTGGAAGGTTGCAGGTTTGCAGCAAGCTCTAAACGAACCGTTGAGCGATCATCCGGCAATAACACCGCAGAGGCAACGGCCAAAGGTGGGGTTAGTTGATATGCTGCAGCATCAGTGGCGCTTTGAAGGTCCATGCCTTCCGAAAACTGCACTAAAAGGGTGTTGCCAGATTCCGGGAAAACCTTAAACACTCGCGGCTGCAAGGTGTCAGGGTCGGAAGCATTGGCTGCATTAGCGGCGCCGGGGGTTCCACCAATGGTGGCCGGGCTGGACTGCCAGTTTTCAGCACCCAAACAAGGTAACCCAAGATTGATTCGTTCCAAAGAAAAACCTCCATCTTCTTTTCCTGGGTCGCTGTGCCAAAATATGGAATAATTTACCTTGTCTATGATATCTCCTGATGCGCTGCTGATGGTAATCACATCACTGTCATTGTTCAGAACACTCGAACTGATGTTCAGGCCAAGTACAACACCACTGGTAGCAGATTGTAAAGTGGTTTGATTGGCCAGGGAAGTCAGGGCCAAAAAAGTGCCAGGATACAAAAGGTGTGTTGGCAAGGGGATCGGACTACTGGTAGCATCTGAAAACCGCAATGTGCCCAGATCAATGACTTTAGAAGAGCGGTTATAAATTTCAAGCCATTCAACTTCAGGAAGCCCCACGCCCGGACTCGGATCGGACATGATTTCACTGATGATAATATTGAAGGCTGTGGCGGGCTCTACTTTAACAAAGGAGAATGAGGTGCTTTGCAGACTGCTCTCATTGCCGGCTATGTCTTCTATTGCATTGGTTTGCAAGTTGTAATTTCCTGTATTCAATGCGGTAGAAAGGGTTAGTATCACCGTTTTTT
>JAEUUS010000225.1 GCA_016787545.1 Saprospiraceae bacterium | reverse complement strand
GGCGTTTCTGTTGGGTGAGATTCAAAGATCCAACAGCATGACGAAATGCCGGATTAAACAGTTGGGCAGGCGATAAAATTTTCAATCATCCCCAATATGCTCTAATACCGCTTCCATAAAAACTCCGATTGTCCAAGACCTCTGCTGGCCACTACAAAAAAGGCGCTGAAATTATCCTCCTGCAATTCCGGTAAGTTGGTACCCGGGCCCATGAGCTTATTAATCATACGGGGTACGGTGTTGGAATGGCCTACCACCATCAAACGCTGACCGCGATGTTCGGTTAACTGGCTTTGAAGCCAGACTGTTTCAGCGGCATCTTCTGTTGGATATAAAATCCACTGGGGGGTATGCGCGCGTACAACCACAGCTTCGGCGGTTTTTTGGGTACGCAAATATTGGGTGGCAAAAACCAGGTTCAGGCCTGCATTTTCCATGATTCCGCCCAGTCTGGCAGCCCGCTCATATCCGGCAGGCGACAGGTCGGTATTGTTGGACTGGTCCAGTTTTTCAGCATGGCGTACAAAAAAGAAAATGGTCCATTCCGGATCGTTCCAGTGCGGAATGTCTTTAGTTTGGTAATCAGAAAAATGCAGTTTCCCGTCGGCAACACGAACTACTTCGCAGGAATCGCAGCCGCATAATGCGAGCAGGGTGAGCATGATGAGTGCAAGCACAGTGTTTTTCATAAGTCATTGGGTTGGTGAACCTATCTATGGCTTATGTAGTGTGTTGCGTGAACAGGGGAAGCAGGATTTGGGGGCGTTTAGGTCATTTAGAGGTCATTTGGGTCATTTAGGGGTCATTTATGGGTCATTTGGGTCATTTATGGGTCATTTGGGTCATTTATGGGTCATTGGTTAGTCATTTGGGGCATTTCCCTACGTGGGTTGTCATCCAGAGGCCAGCAGGCAGCCTTTGGGCAGCGATCTATACCAAATAACACAGCGTGTCATTAGCAGCGAAGGACCTACACAAGCCCGGTTTTCGAAATGCCTTGATCCAATCCACCCGAATAGCCTGGCTTGTGAAGGTCCTTCGCTGCGCTCTGGATGACAACCCATGTTGATTAAATGACCTCAAATGACCTCTAAATGACCTCTAAATGACTCAAATGACCTATTATGACTCAAATGACCCAAATGACCTCTAAATGACCAAAATGACCTCTAAATGACCCATAAATGACCTCAAATGACCTCAAATGACCAAAATGACCTCTAAATGACACCTAAATGACCCAATTACTCCCCCTTCACCAACTTATACACCAATCCACCAGCTCTGTTTTCTGGCAAAACCTGAATGAAATACATGCCTGGAGGTGTCTGTCTCAAATCCAAATTTATGATGTGATGCCCTTGTGCATAGTTGTCAGACATTTGATACAATATGCGACCGGTGAGATCCGCCAGCAATACACGGGCCTGGCAGGCTTTGAGTGTCTCAAAAGTGAGCACGGCCTGATTGAATGTCGGGTTGGGGACTATTGTGATGTTATCAAGAAGAGGTTCCAGGGTCGTTGTATTTTCAGAACAGGAGAGCTTTCTCAATACTTGTCCGCGGATTTCGCCGTTGGGATGGGTGGAGGTATGGATGTTCAGATAAGTATTCCCCGATTCCAGCTTGAGTATGTCGTTACCCGTGATTTGGAACTGTCCACTGCCAACAGGGTTGGGATTGAATAGTGATATATAAACAGGTCCTGAAGCGCCAAACGCGCCATCATGGATATGGGCTCCTGTTGCAGGGCCGCTCAATCCGCTTGCAATAAAACGGTATTCCAGATGTGTGTTCAAATAGTTGGCTGCTATATAAGCAGCGCCTTTTGCGGTAGAATTGGTGGGCGGCACTTCCTGCTCTCCACAAAGATCAAATGCGTAAACACGTCGTAAGATGGAAGTAAATTGCCCACGTATTTCACCATTGGGTTGGGCGGCGCTGGTTGCATTCAGATAAAATTTTCCTTTAAGCATATCGGTCAGGGTATTGGCGCCAATGAGAGATTTCCCTACGTAGAGATTGGGTTGAGCGGCAGCGGTAAGATTCAATAAGGCCGGTCCATTTGTTCCGGCTGCGCCTGAATTAAAACTCACACCAGTGGCAGTCATCCCGTTTATGGCAACCATATAGGAAATGGAGTCGAGATTTGGGGACAAATAAGCCAGGCCGACACCATTACCAGAAGTTGCCAATGGCGGAACCCGTTGGTCGCCATTCAGGAAAGTTTCAAAGGCAATCGGACCATTGTAGGTGAGTTGTCCGCGAACTTCTCCATTGGGGTTAGCTGCAGTATGAACGTTTACATAAAGTTGTCCAGATTCCAGTTTGGGTAAAAAATCTGGCGGCAAGCTGGTTAATTGCAGCTCTCCAACCAGAATATTAGGCAGTCCAGTGGCAAGGGCTGCAATAACAGGCCCGGATACGCCGGCTGCACCATCATGGATATGCGCACCAGTTATCGGGCCGGAAAGGCCGTTTATGGCAAATACATATCGAAGGATGGAATAACCCGGGGTAACAACAACATACCCCACACCGGAAGCATTGGTGGCAACCGGAGGAACCTCCTTTGAACCCAGCAAAAGGGCAGCGTATTGGAGTTCTGTCCTTATTTCAAGTTGACCTCTGATTTCTCCTGACGGATTTGCCGCGGTATGTACATTGAGGTATAAACCATTTTTCAGGGCTTTTGCCAGAAATCCCGGGGTGACCGCTAAATGTGCAGTGAGGCTGTTACCTTCCACTTTTGACGTAACATCAATCAGGACCGGTCCATTGGTACCTGCAGCTGCATCGTGAATGTGACAACCGGTAATCGGGCCGCTCAGACCACTGAATACGGCGTGCAAATGCATGGCTGTCCGGTCTTCCGAAAGCAAAAGCGTAGCAATCCCCCGGGCATCGGTATTGATAGCAGGTACTTCCTGACCGCCGTTCAGGTCGGTAGTGAACAACATTAGGTTGTTGGGACTGATTTGGGCCCAAGCCGGGGCGCACCAGCACAAGAGAAATGAAAAAGAGATAAAAAGATTACGCATGATCATCGGGTTTGGTAAAAGAATAATTCACTTTGGTTCAAAAATAGCCTTTTCAGTAGTAGACTTAGCTATTAGTGTAACCAATTATTCTTTCCTAACCCAAAAGCTGCCTTATTAATCTTTTTCTGTTTTGGAAATGATTACCGCACCATGCTTAAAAATGCTCCACCAAGCCAATGAGATTCGGCTTTAATCAGCGCATCGAGCGTAGAATTAGCTTTATGGGTAAACTTGCGGATATCGTTTACCACATTGCAAAAATGTTGGGATTGCGGACAATTTTCCTGCACTCCGGCCAATTCATCGAGTACCTGAAGCACCGGTTCCAACTCGCGCTTCTTTCGATTGATAATGATTTGCCGAATCACAGTCCAGAGGTCTTTTTCGGCATAATACAGTTCTTTTCTGCAGTTGGGAGCAGTTTCTTTGTAGATCAATCCCCAATCCAGCAATGCCCGAAGGTTCATGCTCACATTGCCAGTAGAAATATCCAATTCGGATTTGACCTGTTCGGCGCTAACCGGTTCGGGCGAGATGAGCAATAAGGCATGTACTTGAGCCATGGCAGGACTAATACCCCAGCCGCCGGCCATTTTGCCCCATGACTCGATAAATTTTTGTTTGCCTTCTTGAAGATCCATGATTCCGATAGGTAAATGTATACATGAAATGCAAATTTCGTCATTTTGTTCTGGAACGCTGATGGATTTGGAACGCGGGTGACGCGGATTTTTGATTGGAACGCGGATGACGCGGGTGACGCGGATTTTTGATTGGAACGCGGATGACGCAGGTGACGCGGATTTTTTGATTGGAACGCGGATGACGCGGGTGACGCGGATTTTTTTGAGGCTGCCTGCTGCAGCAATGTCACGTGAGTACCCAAGCCGAACGCCTTCTGCGAAAATCTGCGGTTCATCTGTGATGATCTGCGGGAAAATATCTACCCGAAACCTGCGGGAAAATATCTACCCGAAACCTGCGGGAAAATATCTACCCGAAAACATCCTTTACGCACCACCATCCCCGAGTTACCACCCAACTCCTGTACCTTTGGCCCCCGATGCGGTATTTCCTTACACTTTCCTACTTAGGCGCCAGATATGCCGGTTGGCAGGTACAACCCAATGCGATTTCAATACAGTCTACCATAGAATTGGCATTGAGTACCATTTTGCGTGAAGATATAGCAATCACCGGCTGTGGCCGAACAGATGCAGGGGTTCATGCACGCTATTATGTGGCTCATTTTGATGCACAGGAGCCATTGCCGCCAACTTTCCTGAATGGTATAAATAGTTTGTTACCGCCAGATATTGCTGTTCATCAGGTGCAAGCCGTTCATGCAGACGCACACGCGCGCTATGATGCCTTTGAACGCAGTTATGAATACCACCTGAGTTTGAGGAAGGATCCGTTTTCCACACAAACTGCCTGGTTTTATCCTATGCATTCCCAGTTGGATTTCGACAAAATGCAGGCGGTTGGCGCACTTCTTCTATCATTTGACGCTTTTTATCCATTTTGTAAATCCGACAGCGGGTTAGAGCAGTACCATTGCAACCTCTTAAAAGCCAGTTGGGAAAAACATCCGGAAGATCACCGATGGGTATTCCACATTACCGCCAACCGATTCCTGCGTGGTATGGTTCGATTGATTGTTGGTTCCTGTTTACAGGTGGGAAAAGGGCAATTACAGATAGCGGATATTCAGCAGGCTCTGGAGCAACAAAAATCCTTGAAAAAAAGCCTGAGTGTGCCTGCCCATGGTTTGTTTCTAACGGATGTGAAGTACCCATATTAATTTTGTCGCATGACTTTTTCCTCCAAACTCATTGAA
>JAEUUS010000179.1 GCA_016787545.1 Saprospiraceae bacterium | reverse complement strand
CGGATCAAATTGCTTGAATTATTCACTTTTTAGCCTCCTTTTCCTTTGAGATTCCGCCTGGCAAACCCTGATACAAATCAGGCGGAAAACCGTTAATCATTCGCCACAATTCATACCAAACGGGTACATCGTTCAACAAGGCAATACCCTTTGCCCCGCCGCCCGGAAGCAACGCATTAGGCCAGGGGTGATCATTGGGGTCGGGAGCAATCAACACCCTGAATTTTCCATTGGCGCTGATATTGCGGTCAATGGCCACCACCTTTCCACCAAATGTACCCAGCGAAACACCCGGCCATCCGCTGAAGAAAAAGGCCGGCCAACCGTCAAACATGAACCGAACCTCATTGCCTAAATGAAGGAGCGGCAAATCCAGCGGTTTTACGTACATT
Source organism: Saprospiraceae bacterium (assembly GCA_016787545.1). Classification (GTDB taxonomy): domain Bacteria; phylum Bacteroidota; class Bacteroidia; order Chitinophagales; family Saprospiraceae; genus M3007. The sequence continues at coordinate 5,602 of JAEUUS010000179.1, read as the reverse complement.
TCAACAGCTAATTGATAATCAGCAGGTTGTATACTGAGCAATGGCTCGCCTTCTTTGATTATTTCCCCAATACCCGGTTTGATGGCCTGAACGATAAACCCGTCCTGTGGCGCTAAAATGAAATAGAAATTCTGTCGCCGGGCATAGTTTTCCCGTTCAATCTGTAATTTACTAACACTTGCTGTTGCATCAAATTGCTCGCTGATGGTACTGAACCGGTCGCTTTCTACCTTGGCTATTTTGTTGGCCGTTTCATTTTGCACCAGGCGCAATTCTGTCTGGTAAATGGCCAGATCGTTTTTACTGGAAGCCAACTGGTTTTGCGCAGCGATACGCTTGGTCTCCGCATCCTGCAATTTCAACCTGCGTTCTTCAAATTTGGTTAAAGGCTCCAACCCTTTATCGTACAGCACTTTGATGCCTTCAAACTGACGTTTGGCCACCTGCAAATCAATATCAGCTTGCGCTACTTTAATGCTGTCGCTCACAATTTTGAGCCTGACCTGTTCAACTTTGTTGCGAATCTGACTGGTTTTGCTGTCAAGCTCCTTGCGCATGGCGTCAATTTGATCCAGTAAAGCTTCTGCCTTCTGACCATAAGAGCCAATGGCGCCTTTTTTGGCAGTAACTTGGTCTCCCATTCGTTCCACCAAAGCCGGGTCAAAGTATTCTGCCTTTACCTCGGAAAGAAAAACCAGGGTGTCTCCTCGTTTAACTGCCTGACCTTCAGCCACATACCATCTTTCAATCCGACCGGCTATGGTGGCATGCACCGTTTGCGGCCGTTGCTCCGGGCGCAGGGTGGTTACCCGCCCATCGGCCCGCACGTTTTGGGTCCAGGGCAGAAACATAAACACCAAAAAGATGACCAAAAGGCCCAGCAGCAGTCGCCGGAACGACCAAAGCCAGTTAGGCATTTTGTTTTTAAGTTTAGACTGGAGCGTATCAGGGTAAGATGAGACTGGCAGGTTATTTTCAGATATGTTCAGCATAAAAGGGTTAGGGTTAAATCAGGTTTGACCGGAAAACCTTGGTGAAATCTTTGGTTTGTTGAGCAGTTTCAAAGTTGCCGTCGAAAATAATTTCACCCTCTTTCAAAAGTAGCACACGATCACAAACAGCTGCCATAACGGGATCCTCCGTGACACAAATCAGGGTCCAGGGTTGTTCTTTTTGGGTCAAATACTGGGCAATACTTATCCTGTCTTTAAAATTAAGGGCTGTCAATGGTTCTTCCATAACCAACAGATTTGGACGGGCTACAACGGCACGAGCAACTAAAATTTTGGTAATGGTACTGCGTGGAATATTGATTCCGCCAGGCAAAAGCTCTGTGTCCAGGCCTTTTGGGCTTTCCCGCACAAAATCGTTTAAACCCAGACTTTCCACTACTTCCAACACACGCGGCAGACCTATTTTTCTGTTTCCTATGGTAATATTCTCCAAAATGGTGCCTTTAAAAATATCCTCCTGCGACGACAGGTCGCCAATATGCTCCCGCAGACTGCGCAGATCCAGGTTTTGTTTGGGAAGGCCGTTAAAGAGTAAGGAACCGGTGAAATCTCTCCGAACTACGGAAAGAATCTGCATGAGCGTACTTTTACCGGAAGCATTGTAACCTGAAACCGCCACGCGTTCACCAGCAGAAATTTTCAGCTTGATATCTTTCAATATCCTGGAATCGCCATCTGCAAACTGATAGCTCAGGTTGCGCAGTTCTACCGCCATGGGTTGTCCAATGGCGCAAAATTCCTCTACCCGAATTCCGCCTTCTCTTTCCAGCGGTAAATCAGCCACTTGCCCAAGTTTTTCGGTTGCCGTGAGCACGTCATAGCCAGTTTCATGCAGGACAATTAGTTTTTCAACAGATTCTATGACAAATAAGATCAAAATCTCTGCAGCTACAAACTGTCCAATGTTGATCTCGTTTTGCATCACCAGCAAGCTGCCTAACACTAAAAAACTACCCAGCGTAAGCACCCTGAAGACGGTACTGCTAATGAATTTTACCATCAGAATACGCCAATGCCTGGATCGGGCATCCAGATAACTTGCCGTAATTTCGTCGGTTCTCCTGATTGGGAAATCATTTTCCCCGGCCAGTTTGAAGGTCACAGCTACCCGCGCCATTTCCTCCAGCCAAAACACCAGCTTGTATTTGTATTTGGACTCCTGCAAACTGGATTGAAGGCCCCATGGAGCTATCCAATAAAATAAAACGGCCAACACCCCCAAAAGCAGCAATGAAAACAGTAAAAAGGAAGCATGATACACCGACAACAATAACAAGCTGAAAATAATCTGCAGAATGGCCGTAATACCGTCGATCAATACCTTGGGCATCCCTTTCTGCAAGGTAATGGTATCAAAAAAACGATTGACCAACTCGGGCAGGTGTTCCTTGCGAAGGGACTCCAGGTTCAACCTTGGAATGCGTACCGCAAACTCCAGTGCAGATTCTGTAAAAATCCGCCGCTGTATATATTCAACTACCGAAAGTTGCATGATTCGAAGCACACCTGTTAATGCTGCACCCACCAATACAAATAGTACCAAAACGCCCCAGGAGGCATTAATTCCACCACCGGCAATTTGTCCGATAATGGCTTGAATGCCAAGCGGAAGCGAAAGATTGATGAGTCCGGAAATCACAGCATACAAAATAATGAAGCGGATTTCCTTTCGATATTGCCCAAATAACCGCAGTATGCGCTGCACAGGGCTGAGTGTAGACTGAGTGATTGTAGCCATAGGATCAATTGCCCCGAAACAAGGATTGGTTTGGATTGTTTAATAGTATTACTATTATTAAGAACCGCTTAACTATTTTTTTTTAACTAGTTTCAGACCTGTAAGTTTTTTGGAAACCTTTAGACCTGAAACCAAAAATGTCAAGTACTATGAAAAATTGCTTATTTATTGGCAACGAAAATTTGCCAAAGCGCTAAGCTGTCCATTTAAGAAGCACTTACCTTTACACCTCAAAATCTACATCACGTGACGCTTGCACAAAGAATTGCTGCTCTACAAGAACTGGGTCATTACCTGAATTCCGGCGGCGACGCTGCTTTGGATCTGGCCATTACCCAATCCTATCAGGAGAACAAATGGTTTACCGAAGATAACGTCAGACAGGCATTGGGCAGCATTTCTGAACAATTTTTGGATGCCAATAAATTAACCAACTGGCTTGAGCAATATACCTGGTGGAATCAGCATCCAAATCCGGCTAAAGATATCCCGCCATTCTCCAAATCCATTGGCATTGTAATGGCTGGCAATCTGCCGCTCGTGGGTTTTCAGGATTGGTTGTGCGTATTTATGATGGGGTATCGCGCTAAGGTAAAGCTCAGCGACAAAGACAAACGCTTGCTGCCCTTATTGGTAAAAAAAATGGCCGAATGGGATCATGAAGTTTGGGCATCCACGGAATTTGTGGAGGAAGGCGAGTACCTCAAAGGTTTCGACGCTGTTATTGCCACTGGAAGCAACAACACCGCGCGGTATTTTGAACAGTATTTTGGCAAATACCCGCATATTATCCGGCACAACCGCAACTCTGTGGCCGTTTTGACCGGCATGGAAACTCAGGAAGAATTGATGGCTTTAGGGCGGGATATTTTCACCTATTTTGGACTGGGCTGCAGAAACGTGAGCAAACTTTATGTGCCGCATGGGTACCATTTCGACTTCCTGTTAGAAACACTGCATGAATACCGTGAGCTGGCACATCACGACAAGTACAAAAACAACTTTGACTACAACTTCACCCTGTTGATCCTGAACAAGATTCCACACCTGAACAACGGTTGCCTGCTGCTCACGGAGAGCCCTTCGCTACAGGCTCGTATTGCTTCTGTGCACTATGAATATTACAGCGATCTTCAGGAGCTGGACGAAATGCTGGCCGGGAAAAGCAGCGAAATCCAATGTCTGGTAGGAAAAACGCCGGTTAAAGGTTTTACCACCATTCCATTTGGCAAAACACAGGAGCCCACCCTGAACGATTACCCGGATGGCGTGGATGTGTTGGCGTTTTTAGCCAGACTTACTTAAATCCTTCCAGGCAGCCGGCAGAAAAGCAACCAGATCGCCGGCTATCAAGGCCTGTTCCCCCAGCTGTTCTGCGGCCAGATCGCCGGCAAGCCCATGCAGGTAAACACCCAGCATGGCAGCCTCTGCCGCCAAATATCCCTGTGCCAGCAAACCGGTAATGATTCCGGTTAACACATCGCCGGAGCCACCAGTGGCCATACCCGGGTTGCCACTGTTATTGAACCAACATTCGCCCGATGGCAGGGCAATGGCCGTATGGGCGCCTTTTAACACAATGACCACCTTGTGCTCCATGGCTTTTTGCTGCAATAAAGCCAGTCGGGCAAAATCATCCGCTGCCTTGCCAAACAAGCGTTCAAACTCCTTTAGATGGGGTGTGAGTATGGTATTTTTAGGTACAAAAGCCCAAAATCCAGTATTTTCTGCTAATAAATTGAGTGCATCCGCATCCAGCACCAGCGGTGATTTAGCAGCCTGCAGCAATCCTTCAAAAGCAATAGCTGTTTCCGGCTTTTTATCAATCCCTGGCCCTACGCCAATGGCGGAGTATTGACCCACATCCGGAACTGCCGACCAATATCTGGCACGTTTGTCCGGAACAAACATGGCTTCCGGCACAGCACTTTGCAACACTAAATAACCACTCGACGGGCTGTGTACACTTAGCAAGCCGGCTCCTGCGCGCAGGCAGGCCCGCGAAGCCAGCACAGCAGCCCCCATTTTGCCATAGCTTCCAGCCACGATCAAGGCATGACCGTAGGTGCCTTTGTGGGAAAATTTTGCGCGTGGATGTATGAACTGCCGCAGCTTTTCAGGGGTCATCAGTCCGTATGGAGAAGTGGCAGTTGCCTCATACTCCGGCAACAAACCAATGCTGCCTACACTCCACTGCCCTACCCTTTCGGCATTTTCCGGCATAATAAAAGCCAGTTTGGGTCGTTCGAAAGAAAAGGTTTTGGTAGCCCGAACCACTGCCTCACCCGGGGTGTGCGCATCAGCCAGCAATCCGCTGGGCAAATCAATGGCAACAATCTCGTTTGGGAGTTGGTTGATTTGTGCCACAAGTTGCGCCCAGGGGGCTTCCAGACAGCGATTTAAACCAGACCCAAACAAGGCATCCACCACCAGGGCATCTGGCGGAATGAGGTCAAGACTCTCCGGTTTATGCCAGGTAGTTACCGAAATCTGCCCATGGGCTGGTAAAACAGCCATCTGACGGTCAAAATCTTCACTGTGCTTCCCTGAGAAGTCGCACACCAGTACCTTCGCATCATAATCTTCCCAGCTCAGGTGTCGGGCCAGGGCCAGGCCGTCGCCACCATTATTCCCGGTACCACAAAGAATCCACACTGGTCGGGTAAACGAGGGGTAGGTTTGCAAAAACCAATCCGTTAACACCCGCACTGCGCGGTTCATGAGCTCAAAAGAACTAATCGGCTCTTTTTCTATCGTAAAAGCATCCCAGGCACGGGTTTGGGCAGCAGAATAGATTTTCATAGACAACGCTTTACGCACCGTAAAACAACATGCAAGATACGTTTTTTAA
>JAEUUS010000624.1 GCA_016787545.1 Saprospiraceae bacterium | reverse complement strand
TGAAGGGTTTGAGGGGTTTGAAGGGTTTGAAATTGACTTGTCATGCAAACACATAAAACAGTATTGATTACCGGCGCTTCTCAGGGAATTGGAAGGGCTTGTGCAATGATGGCAGCAGAAAAAGGCTACCGAGTGGTGGTCAATTACGCTCAACAGCGTCAGCTGGCGGAAAACGTTGTTCGTGCCATCCAGGGTTCAGGCGGCGATGCCATAGCCATCCAGGCAGATGTGTCTGACGAGTCTGCGGTACTGCGCATGATGGATCAAATTCAGGAAACATACGGCTACCTGGATGCCCTGGTTAACAACGCGGCCATTATTGAGTCACAAAGTAAGGTAATGGATATGAGTGCTGCCCGGCTGCAAAAAGTATTTGCGGTGAATGTCTTTGGCAGCATGTTTTGCGCCCGGGAAGCTGTACGCAGAATGGCTTTATCCAAAGGCGGGCAGGGGGGCGCTATTGTGCAAATTTCCTCCATTGCAGCCCGCCTGGGCTCACCATTTGAATATGTAGATTATGCAGCCACCAAAGGGGCCGTAGAAACCTTCGTTATAGGATTATCCAAAGAAGTGGCCGCTGAGGGCATTCGTGTCAATGCGGTGCGACCGGGTCTGGTGTACACCGATATTCACGCAAAAGCCGGAGAACCTGGCCGTGTTAAACGCCTGGAATCGGGAATTCCCATGCTGCGCGGCGGTCAGCCGGAAGAAATAGCACAATCTGTACTTTGGTTATTGTCAGACGAAGCCTCTTATGTAACCGGAGCCATTCTGGATGTGAGCGGTGGGAGGTGAGATGGGGCATTTGGGGGACATTTGGGGGACATTTAGGTCATTTTGGGGCCATTTAAGGGTCATTTTGAGGTCATTTGGGTCATTTAAGGGCCATTTAGAGGTCATTTGGGTCATTTAAGGGCCATTTAGAGGTCATTGAGTTTTAAATGACCCCTAAATGACCTCTAAATGCCCCCTAAACGACCTTAAATTACCGCTTCAACGTCACATCGCCGGTAAATAGTTCTTCCTGTCCATCTACGAATTCTACTACGGCCTGCCAGATAAACACGGCCGGGTTGAGTTTTTGTCCCTTATAGGTACCATCCCAGCCTAAAGATTCATTCGGAGCAAAATCCAGACGTTCGTAAATGGCTTCACCCCAGCGCGAGAATATTTGCAGCGACTTGATACGGGTAACTTGTACCGGATCCGCAAAAAGGGTGAAATAATCATTGTTGCCATCCTCATTAGGAGAGAAAATATTGGGCCCATACACATTGCGGGCATTATCCACCCGGATCTGAATGGTTCCCCGTGCCTCGCAACCAGCCTCCGACACCACATGCAGATGATACTGGGTAGTATTGGTCGGTGTAGCGTAGGTGCTCAGACAAGTATCACAAGACAGCGAATCTGACGGCGTCCAGGTTATAGAGGCTATATCGCTCAATGGAATGTCAACCAATGCATTAATCTGATAGCCATAGCCCATCCGGATTTCTGCAAGTGCATCGAGGGAAATTTCTACCTGGTCGGCAGCATTGATGTTGGCCACCGCGGTGGCTGCACAACCGTTACCGCCTTCCACCATAATATTGTAAGCGCCAGGATCCAGGTTAATAAACTGATTTTGACTGCTCAAACCGCCGCCATTCAAGCCATACAATATTGGATTCGACAAACCTGTTACTGAATCGATGACAATACTACCCTTCAGGTTATCGCAGGTTGGCTGAATCACCGAAACATGAGCCACTGGCACCTCTGGCGTGATGATTACGTTATCCGTTGCGGTACAGCCATTGAGTAGATTGGTTACTGTTAGCGTGTAGGTGCCCGCCTTATCAATCAGCGGGGCAGCGGTATTCGCTCCCGAAACCAGATGACCATCCTGCGTGCTCCACTGATAACCCAGATTCGCAGCGCCACTACCGCTACCGTTTAGCGGCAGTGTTTCTCCGGCACAATCCAGGGTAAATGATAACCCTGCATCTGCACCCGGTGGCGTTTGGTCTGCCTGTACATTCACCGGAACCGCATTGAAGCAATTATTAGCCGGGTTAAAACCGATCAAAATATAATTACCGGCAGCGTTCACATTCAAGGTTGGGCCGGAGCCAAGGATAGTGGTATCCGTTCCGGAAATAGTGGCCCAGGAGAATTGAATGCCGCTCAAGGTGGAACTTCCGGTAAGCGTCTGACTTGGAGATACACAGGTAAGCAAAGCCGGGTTGGCAATACTGATTGGCGGCGGATTGAGACTTTGCGTCAGCGTAATGGATGCAGTAGCCGTACAGGCTGTTACATTATCCACCACTACAAAATCATATTGGCCAGGCGCAGTGGCGGTCAATGTAGCATTGCTGCCCAATGGATTGCCGTTCAGACTCCACTGTAGATTTACAGGGTTATTGGTGCCTGTAACAGCGCCGTTCAAGACAATACTGGTGATATCACAATTCAGCGCTGTTCCTACAGAAGTAATATTTGCCTGAGGATTGGTTGACTGATCGGCAATTTGAACGGAAACCGTACCCGTGCAGGCGCCGCCAGCACTTACCGTAACGGTGTAAGTGCCCGGGTCAAGTCCGCTGAGGTCTTCCGTTACAGCGCCGTTTGACCAGTTGAAAGTATAAGCCCCAACAGGTGTAACATTGAGGTCAATAGCTCCGTTGCCTGTAGCACAGGAATTATTTGGCGTAACAGTGCTTGCAAGCGAAGGCGCCACTGTAATATCCTGAACAACAATACTTTGTGTAGAAGTACAGCCATTTCCAGCCGTTACCGTAACCGTGTAAGTTCCACCTGTAATATTGGCCAGATCTTCTGTAATGGCGCTGTTTGACCACTGGAAGGTGTAGGGTGTTTGGCTGCCGCTTACTGTCAGATCTATACTGCCCACTGCCAAACCACAGGCGGCAGGGGTAGGTACATTGGATAATGCCGGCGCCGGGGTGTTCGCAGATATAGTTACGGAAGCCGTGCTGGTACAGGTTCCTCCCGCACTTACCGTTACCGTATAGGTACCAGGCGCCAAATTGCTCAGATCTTCGGTGATGGCAGTGGTCGACCACAGGTATGTGTATACGCCCACCGGTGTAACAGTCAGATCCACGGCTCCATTATTCACTACGCAGGAGGTAGAAGGCGTAAGGTTAGACGTGATTGCCGGTGTAAACACATCATTCTGAACCGTAAATGTTTGTGAGGTAGTGCATCCGTTTCCACCTGTTACCGTTACCGTGTAAGCTCCGGAAAGGATATTATTCAAATCCTCAGTGATAGCCATATTAGACCACAGGAATGTATATGGTGCCGGACTGCCGGTAATGGTCAGGTCAATACTTCCGGAAGCCGCGCTACAATCTGCATTATTGATCGCATTGGCAATGGCAGGTGTAGGTACGTTGCTTCCAACGGTGATGACAGCGGTGCTGGTGCATGCACCACCGGCACTCACCGTAACCGTATAAATACCTGCAGCAATATTGTTTAAGTCTTCCGTAATGGCCGTGTTCGACCACAGGTAGGTGTAGGTACCAATAGGCGTAACCGTCAAGTCAATTGACCCGTTATTGACTACACAGGAACTACTTGGACTTGGAGCGCTTGCAATGGCCGGAGCAAATACGTTTTCAGGAACCGTAATAGCCTGAGTTGAAGTACAGCCGTTCCCGGCGGTAACCGTAACGGTATAGCTTCCGGACAAAACACCATTTAAATCTTCCGTAATAGCCATATTTGACCAAAGGTAGGTATATGGCATAGGGCTGCCGGAAACGCTCAGATCAATGGCGCCATCGGCTGCGCCACATTCGGCGGCGGTGGTAGTTTGAGATATAGCTGGTGTTGGTACGTTGCTGGTAATGTTAAATGCGGCTGTATTGGTACAGTTTCCTCCGGCACTCACAGTTACCGTGTACGTACCCGCCGACACATTATTGATGTCTTCCGTTACTTCGGCATTTGACCAGGTGAAGGTGTAAGCCCCTGCCGGGTTAACACTTAAATCAACAGCGCCCGTATTTAGCACACAGGAACTGTTTGCTGTGGCGTTGCCGGATAATGCAAAAGAAATGGTGTTGCCGGGGATAGTCGCCGAAGAAGTTGCCGTGCAGTTGTTGGCATCCGTTACCGTAACGGTATAAATGCCTGCTGTGAGGTTATTCAGGTCTTCTGTGACTGAAGTGTTGGACCAGGCATATCCATACGGCGTTGCACCTCCCGATACCGTAAGGTCAATAGCGCCATCGGCTTGTCCGCACAATTCCGGCGTAAGCGCCTGAGCAGTGATTGGATTGGTACGCTGATCAATCACAAAGAAGGAGGCGGTAGCCGTACAACTACCTGATTCTGTCACAGATACAGTATATGTACCTGGCGCCAATCCAGCTAAATCTTCATCAGTGGCGGCATTAGACCAGAGATAGGTATATGATCCGGCTGGTGTGATATTGAGGTTAATAGCGCCGTTATTGGTCGCGCAATCGGTGAGTGGAGCAGCTGCACCGGCTACACTAAATGTGTTGGAGTTGTTGGGAACATTGATGGTAGATATTTCCGTGCAGCCGTTGTTGGCAGTCACCGTTACCGTATAAGTGCCAGGCAACAAGGCCGTCAGGTCTTCATCAGTTACGGCATTGGACCACAAATAGGTATATGGACCGGCAGGGCCGCTTACATTCAGGTCGATGGCGCCATTGTTAACACTGCAAATAGAAGCGGTGATATTCGGAGTCAATACAGGTGTTTGGGTATTGTCGGCCACTACATAGGTGCCGGTAGACTGGCAGGTGCCCAGGGTAACGGTTACCGTATAATTTCCGGCATCCAATCCGCTCAAATCTTCTGTATTTCCGGCATTCGACCATTGATAAGTGTAGGCTCCAGCAGGGGTGACGCTTAAATCAAGTGCTCCGTTAAAGGCTGTGCAGGAACTATTGGACGTGGCGTTGCTATTGAGGTTAAGCGTGATATTGTTATTGGTTACTACCACCGTACTTTCTTCTGTACAGGCATTGGCGCCAGTTACTGTAACGGTATAAGTGCCCGGGGTAAGCCCGATGAGATCTTCATCGGTGCCAGTATTAGACCAAACATAGGTATATGGTCCAACGCCAGCATTCACGCTCAGGTCTACTTCGCCGTCGGCAAGTCCACAATTGGATGCTACACCTGACACTGCCAGGCTTGGTGAAACGGCATTGTCGGCAATAGAGAAGGTATTAGATCCGGTACACGTGCCAAAGGTTACTGTAACGGTATAGGTTCCTGCACTCAATCCGCTCAGGTCTTCCGTGGTTTCAGCGTTCGACCATGCGTAGGTATAGGCGCCGGCTGGATTAATGCTGATGTCTAATGAACCGTTTGGTGTTGCGCAGGAGGAATTTTCCAGGGGCAAGCCACTTATGCCAACCGGGAGGGTATTATTAAGAATATTAACTGTACTTACCGCTGTACACATATTAACACCGGTAACCGTTACGGTGTACGTACCTGGTGTCATATTCACCAAATCCTCGTCGGTGGCAGCATTCGACCATAAATAGGTAAACGGTGGCGCCCCCACATTGACCGTCAGATCAGCAGATCCGTTGTTAAATCCACAGGTTGCGGCACTCGTCGAAGTGGCTAAATTAGGGGGTAAAGCCTGGTCTATGATCGAAAAAGTATCCAGTGCAATACAACTGACCCCGAGCGTTACCGTCACTAAATAGATGCCCCCAGTCAGGTTGGTCAGGCTATCAGTAGTTTGTCCGGACGACCAGGTGTACACATAGCTGGTATCCATTGGACTGACATTCAGATCGATGGCGCCAGTTGGAAGTGCGCAGGAGATATTATCCGCTACTACTTCATGTATGCCAATAGGTTGGTTTACATTGGGCACAATAACCGTATTGGTTACCGAACAGCCCACAGCTGTAGTAACTGTTACAAAAAAGGTATCTGCTGTAAGTTTCGTGAGGTCTTGCGAGGTATCTCCGGTAGACCACATAATGGCAAACGGCGAGGCGCCACCATTAATACTCATATCGATTCCGCCGTTATTGAGTCCGCAAGTAGCAGTATCCACCAAAGCAGGAATGCTGGGATATTCCACCTGATTTCCTACGTTAAATGTTTCCACAGCCGTACAGGTGCCGCCTGCGCTTATAGTGACGGTATAATCTCCCGGAGCGAGGGGGCTTTGGTTGGTTGTTGTAGCGCCGTTAGACCAGGTATAGGCCAGGTTGGCGGGAAATAGCGAGAGTGATATTCGGCCGTTTATCGTATCACACGAAGTATTATCCTGTATAGTGGCACTATACGAGAATATCGCCTGATTATCTTCCACATCCACACTCCCTGAGGTTGTACATCCATTGGCAGAGGTTAGGGTCACGGAATAATTTCCACCCGGCACGTTCGTCAAATCCTCCGTAGTTGCCATGTTAGACCACAAATAAGTATAAGGAGGCACCCCACCTGGCAAAGGCGTCATGTTGACACCGCCATTATTCATGCCACATGAGGCGCTGGAAGGTGTAAAAGACAAAGCTGGTAGCACTGGCTCATCGTCAATGAAAAATACGGCCAGGTCAGTACAGGTGCCTGCCCGGGTAACGGTTACTACGTAAGTACCAGGCGTCAGGTTGGAGATATCTTGGGTAGTGGCTCCGTTTGACCACAAATAAGTTGCGGTATTTTGCCACAGGCCGCTTGGAGAAAGAGAAATGCCGATGCTGCCATTGCCTCCGATACAGGTAGTAGAAGGATTTTCATAATCTTCCACAACGATAATAGGCAAATCCATGGCCGGCACTTCACTGGAATAAGTGGCTGTGCATCCGTTGGCGCCCGTCACTGTTACCGTGTATTCACCAGCGGTAAGGTTCAAAATCTGAAGATCAGTGCCGCCATTAGACCATTCATAGGTATAGGGTTGCACGCCGCCAACGGCTTGAATAAGCGCACTGCCATTGCTTTGATTGCAAAAATCCGGCGGGAAGCCGCCCAATGGAGGGATCAAACCAGGGGCGTTGGTCAGGTTTGGTACTGTATAATCCACTACAGTAGTACAGGTAACACCCCAGGTAATCGAAACAGAGTAATCACCAGGAGGAATATCAACCAAGTCTTGCGTTGTTTCGCCATTAGACCACTCATAGGACCAGGAATTCGGAAATGGCTCAACCGTTAAGTCAATGGCTCCGTTGCTGGAGCCTGTACATAAGGTATTGCCGGTTACAACACCATCAATAAGCGTAGGCCCAATTGGAGGGAGATCTCCCACAATCACCTGCCCAATCTGCGGCACACCATTGGCATCAATGATGGTAACCTGATAAGAGCCAGCCGTAAGACCACTGATGTCTTCAGTTGTTTCACCATTAGACCATAACTGTACCCATGGACCCGGTGTGTTGGGGTCTGGCGTCATGTTGATTGCCCCCTGACCCATGCCGCATAAATCGGGGGTTACTGTAAACATGGGCGCAACCATGGCCCCCTTAAAATCCGGATCGGAAAGTGTTCTGGAAGCCAGCATACTATCTGCCCAATAAAAACAATCCATGGCAGATTTAGGCAGGAAAGGAGTGGCGGCTAAACTTTCTGCCTTGACACCAAAGGAAGGCAGCAGAAAAATCAGGCAAAAAAAGGAGTGAAGAGCTGATTGTACAGTTATTCTCATGGGAAACAGTTTTTGTGCACGCGAAATACTGCGGGCAGCCAAATTTTGATTAAAAATTGTAGTTCAGGTAAAGTAATCGGACAAAGATAAGTTTTAATGCCAATTCGCTTCCTCAGCCCCAAAGAAACTTATACGCTTTGGTCATAATTGCCTATAAAAACCTGTTTGTTCGTAGCTTAAAGCTTATATCAATGGGGCTTGTTATACCTTTCCGAAAAAATAACCCGATTGAACAAGTGTCAAACGATGCCACCCGGATAACATTTATGGAGCAAATGATCATGCGCCCATTGGCCTATTTTGCTGTGTTCCGGTATCCATTGCGCCTGGAAGAAATACATTCCTATTGCACCCGGACTGACATGGATGTGAAAAGCTTGCAAACCACCCTGGATCAATGGGTAAAAAGAGGAATTATTTATCGTTTTGGAGAAACCTATCAACTGGAAAATGATCCCGATTGGGAAATACGCAGAGCCGAGCTGAATAAACGCGCAGACAACATTTTGCCATTGGCATTAAGAATAGGTAGGTTTATTGGACAGTTCCCTTTTGTGCGAAGCGTATTTATTTCCGGATCCCTTTCCAAACACGCAATGGCGCCTGAAAGCGATGTGGATTTTTTCATCATCACGGATGCCGGGCGACTTTGGCTGGCTCGTACTTTATTAATTTTATTTAAAAAGGTATTTTTACTCAACGCTCACCGCTATTTCTGCGTCAACTATTTTGTGGATACCGAACACCTGGAAATTGCGGAAAAAAACCTGTTCACCGCTACTGAAACGGTCACCCTGTTGCCGGTTTGGGGCCGGGAGGGGTATCTGGAATTCAGAAACAGGAACGGTTGGGCCCGTGAATTTTATCCGCAATTCCCGGAAAGACCTTCAACCCATACGCCTCCATATTCCCGAAACCTGATCAAAAAAACAGCAGAATGGTTGCTGAAAGGACAACTCGGCAAATATCTCGACCAAAAATCCATGGAAATAACGGTCAAGTATTGGAGGCGAAAATTTAAACACCTCGATGCGCAGACCTTCAATCTGGCCCTGAAATCCCAACGCGGCGTATCCAAACATCATCCCCTTCATTTTCAGCAAAAAGTACTAGAACAATTTGAACAGCACATGAATCGCATTTCACAAAAACACTTTCCATCATAAATTCCACCTAAAAATGAACAGCCTGAAACTACTTATTGCGATCGGCATGATCGTCATTACATCCAATTTCACCTGTGTATCTGAGTGTTCCGACGTCGTTAATTTGCAAAATTGGTCGGCAAAATGGGTTAACAACAGTGGCCGGGAACCCCAGATTGCTGCTGATGGCCCTATTCCCAAAAATGCCTTTGGCATTCGGTTACAGGCCGAGGCCATTAAAACAGCAGCAGGTAGTATTGAAGCTTCCGATGTATGCTATGCAGCGCTGTCCCAGCCTTTCGCTTCAATACGGCTGATTTCCCTGGACAGCTTCGATACTATTCCGGCACAAACAGATATTTCAGACAGGTTTATGCTTCGGTACAACACCAAAACCAACCTGGAATACGTAACCCTGAATGAAGCAGTCAATACCCTGAGCTTTTTCTGGGAATTAACGGATGATGCTTTCCAATTTGATCTGCTGATGGTGGAACCTCCCACCCAGCCGGGTGATTACCGGTTTTCTGTGCAATTAAAATTCGACACGACCAGCGTTGTCGTAAACCGCGATACCCTGTTCGCATTACCAACCATTACGCTGCAATGAATACAAGAATATGCTTATGTCTGCTGCCTGGTCTGTTCACCCTCCAGACAGGAATGGCACAAAAAGAGCAAAAACAATGGGCGCCGGGCCTGTTCGGCAGCGTATCCGCCCATTATAGCGCATTTCAACAACCCTTGCGCAAAGAAGTATCGCCTTATGTAGGAGTACCCGGAAAGGGACCCGGCTTTCAGCTTGAAGGAGGAATTGCACTCCGAAATCACCTGGGCTTGAAACTGCTCATTGGGGGAATCCCTTCCATTGATCTGGAACCGGCATTTGAAAAAGAACTGGAAGCCCAAAATCCGGGCTATTATGCAGATTATATTTCCAACGATGATCTCAATGATCCAATGGACTTTCAGGTGGCTTTTGGACTTACTTATGCTTTTCCCATAAAAAAAGGCTGGCTGGAACCGGAAATCATGTACGGCGGCTCCCAAATTTCATCAGGAAATGCACATGTCAGACTTAAAAAAGCCGGAAATCACGACATCATGGTGGTGCAATACAGGCCAGTTAATTCACCTCCATTGGCGCCAACCTTGTTTTTGGGCGGACGAGTGTGCCGGTACATCTCACCCTGGTTTGGTGTTTTTGCCCATGTCAGGGGCATGGCCGTTTGGTATAACCTGGACTACCTGTCTGGCGAAGAATCAGCCATATTCCCTTCTTCGGAAGACTATTTTACCGTAAAAAAAACGGCCCTTGGCATACAAGCCGGGGCCGGAATATTTTTACAAATTGGACGCTGGTGAGGAATGAACGATGGGACGACGGACGATGGGTTTACGTGGGGTTTTAGGGTTAAGTAGGTTGTCACCCCGGGAACCGGGGCCTACACAAGCCAGGCTATGCGGTATTTTTTGGGAGATGGTTTGCCGGTAACCCAGGCTTGTGAAGGTCTCGGTTCCCGGGATGACGACCCACGTTGCTACAATTACCCACGCAATCCCGTCGTCCCATCATTCATCGTTCTAAAGTGGGAGTCTCACTCAGAGTGAGACTCTCACTTTAGAAATCATCGTTCATCGTCCCGTCGTTCCTCGTCAATTTTTCACCGGTAAAAACGAATACTCCTTGCCGTAACGAAGCATTTGTTTCACAAAATCCAGTTCGCGCTCCACTTTTACATCGGTGATGTTACCGTTCGCATCTTTCACAGCCACTAAACGAGGTTGAACAAAACCAGAATAGGCTTTGGTAGGCAGTGCGGCGTAGCGTGACTTAACTTCCTTGCCAGTGGCAGCATCTGTTTTTACACCATAGGTTTCAACCAATGCTTCAGCGGATTTGAAATCGCCTTCAGATTTAATGCGTTGAATTTCAGCCAATAGCTGCCCGAACAATACGCGCAATTTGGCATAATCACGGATATCGTAATACGTTTTGCCATTGCGCATTTCCTTGACAATGACATTGTCTGCCTTTCCTTTTTCCACTGCCCAGGCTGCTACCAATTGGCGGTTACGCATGTGGTCTTCCTCAATATCAGCTCCGGCCGGCAGGCGGCGCAGTTGCTGGAGCAATCCGTTGCG
>JAEUUS010000145.1 GCA_016787545.1 Saprospiraceae bacterium | reverse complement strand
GTTTTTGTGTTTGGGGGGGGGGGGTGGTGTGGGGCCCCCCCCCCCCCCCCCCCCCACTACCCCACCCACCAATCAAACAGGCTTTATGTTGCCATAAAATCACATAAAAATGAACTTCAAACTGACATTCGTGCTGCCTGCTTTGTTTTTGAGTGCAGGGATGTATGCACAGGGCAATTACTTTGATATTGCCAAAAACATGGAAATTTTTGCCAACGCTTACCGGGAAGTCAACCATTCCTATGTAGATGCATTGGATCCTAATCAGGTAATGCGCCGGGGCATGGATGCGATGCTGGAAGGTTTGGATCCCTTTACCAATTACATATCTGAAACTGATATTGAAAGTTACCGTATTCAGGTGGATGGTAAATACAATGGCTTAGGTGCTACAGGAGAACGGGTAGGCGATTATGTGGTATTGGTAGAGATTATTGAAAACAGTCCGGCGCATAAGGCCGGTCTGAAAGTTGGCGATGCCCTGATCAGCATAGACGGACAAAGCGCCAAGGGACGCACAGAACAAGAGGTGCAGGATTTTCTGCGGGGATATCCAGGCACTAAAACGGAGCTGATGGTGCGTAGGCCAGGGGCTGCTAAAGACTTGAAAATCAGTTTGGAACGCGGTGAAGTGATCATTCCAAATGTGCCTCATTCCGGGTTGGTAGCAGATGGGATCGGGTATGTAAATCTGACAACGTACACAGAAAATGCCGGTCAAAATGTAGCGGATGCGCTTTCCAAGTTGAAGCAGAAAAATCCGGGCTTGAAGGGCATTATTCTGGATTTGCGCGATAATGGGGGAGGTTTGTTAAATGAGGCAGTGAATCTGGTGAACGTGTTTGTACCTAAAGGAGAGCTCGTGGCCAGCACGCGTGGCAAAGTACCTGAATGGGACCTGAATCTCCGCACCCAACATTCTCCGACAGATAAGGATATTCCGGTAGTGGTACTGATGAATAAAATGAGTGCCTCGGCCAGTGAAGTGACTGCCGGCGCTTTGCAGGATCTTGACCGCGCCGTAATTATGGGTCAAAAAAGTTATGGCAAGGGTTTGGTACAGAACACCAAAGAACTTGGGTACAATGCAAGAATCAAACTCACCACGGCCAAATATTATATCCCATCCGGGAGGTGCATCCAGAGCGTACGTTATAAGGACGGACAGCCGGTGGATATTCCTGAAACTGAACGCGCTCAGTTTAAAACCCGCAATGGAAGGACCGTTTTGGATGGCGGAGGGATCAAGCCGGATGTAGTATTGCCTCACGATACGGCACATGGCGCCTGGAAGGCTTTGCTGGATCAAAACATCGTTTTTGACTACGTAACTCAGTACGTGCAAAGCAGGGAAAGTATTGACTCCATTGAAGTTTTCGAGTTTACGGATTTCGATGGGTTTTTAACCTTTGTTCAGACGAAAAACTTTGATTATCAGACCCATTCAGAAAAAAAACTGGCAGAATTGCGCAAAATAGCTGAGCAGGAAAACTGGCAGCTTGATGCTGAAATAAAAGCGCTTGAGGCAAAAATTCAAGCAGAAAAAAAAGGCGAGATGCTTCGGCAGAAAGAGGAAATCCTGCATGAAATTGAACAGGAAATTGTGGGCCGTTACTACTTCCATCGCGGGAAAGTGCGCAAAAACCTGGTCAATGATCCGGAGGTAAAAGAGGCCGTAAAGTTGTTGAATGATCCGGCCAGGTATCAGGCAATCCTTAAAAGTTAATGTGGGGAATGTGGGGAATATGGTTAATGTGGGTTTCCATCGTGGAATTACCTAACCCATTTCCTGCCCAACCTCCCCACATTCCACATATTCCCCACATTAACCACATTCCCCCCATTAACCACATTAACCCCATTCCCCACATTAATCATTGTTAAGGTTTTCAAAAA
Organism: Saprospiraceae bacterium; assembly: GCA_016787545.1. Taxonomy (GTDB): domain Bacteria; phylum Bacteroidota; class Bacteroidia; order Chitinophagales; family Saprospiraceae; genus M3007. The sequence continues at coordinate 31,670 of JAEUUS010000145.1, read as the reverse complement.
AGGCCCGTACTAACAGAACAAGGCATTACTTTTGAACCTGAAATACGTCACAACTAAAAGATTCACTTTAAAAAGTCTTAACCTTTCACTCATGAAAAAAGCGATTTTCTTCTTCGCATTCTTCCTCGCAGTAGGTATTGTTTCTGCCAATGCTCAGTGCCAGGGTGCTTCTGCTTCTGCAGGTAAAGCCTGCTGTTCCAACAAAGCTGCTAAAGCTGCTTCTGCTGATGCTTCCATCGAAAAGCGTCTTGCTGAAGACGGCTCTATCTCATATGTTCGTAAAGAATCTGATGCTCAGGGCAACGTTAAGTTTGTGAGCGTTCAGTACGACGAAGCTTCCAACGCTTTCGTAAACGTGGCTCCTAAATCTGCTACAGCGGGCGCAGGCGCTTCTGAGGGTATGGTAAAAAAATCTTGCTCTGCCAGCGAAGCTAAAGCTTGTGCAGGTGGCGCAGCCAAAGAAGGCAAAGCTTGCTGCGCAGGTAAATCAGCTGCTGCTTGCAAGAAAGAGCAATAATTTTTGTTTGCTGTTTGATAAAAAAAGCCTGCCGGAGCATTCCGGCAGGCTTTTTTTATGCCTGAGTGGACCCCAAAGGGAAAAGAGTAACCTACATTGATTAACCTTGCCTTATTTTTGAACCTTACATTAGAACTATAGACATGTCAAATGCTGGAATTAATTGGGATGGATTAGTCCAAAGTATTCAAGATGGTGAAGCTGTTTTAGTGCTTGGCCCTGATGCCATACCTTTTTATTCTGCCGTATCTACCACTGATTATGAAGAAATGACCTTTGCCCAAAGGGTCCAACTTCAAGTCATAAATTCATTGGGAGATGACATCAGCTACCATTATAAAAGGGATAACTTGTTTCAATTCAAAAGCCCCTCAGCGAAACAAAGTGCTTTAAAAGAAGTAAGATCCGTAGCTCGTTCAACTGACTGGCACCCTGACAAGGAGTTACTCCGCCAGTTGGTTTCTATGCCATTTCCTGTTATTCTCAATATTAGCCCCGACAAAACCATTTACGATGCTTTTATAGCATACTATAAAGAGCCGCAATTTGATTATTTTACAACAAAAGACAAACCGAATCCAACAAAATTAACTTACCCTGATGGCCTAAATCAGCCAATTATATACAATCTATGTGGTAGCGTTTTGGATAAATTGGATTCAGTTGTGTTAGATTATAATGATTTGCTGGATTTAATTAAGAATCTTTTAATGGATAATGGCGTTCCACAGCAGCTTATTAGAAAGCTACAGGAAGCGGATCGTTTTATCCTGCTTGGCTTTGAACTTGAGCGATGGTATTTTCAACTGTTATTGCATTACTTAAACAAATTAGAAAGTTCATATTTTAACAACCCTAACCTCAACTTTCCAATATTAGCCAATGTAAGTGAAGACACAAAAGAGTTTGTGATGAATCAATTCAACATAAAACATATTGCAACTTCACGTTATGAATTCGAACTTTTATACAAAGCTTGTGAGGCCCGTGGTATTCTCCGCGATATCAATGAGGGTGGATCACCAACCGAGTCAACAGCCAGGGCGTATTTGGGAGCAGGTCGATTTGAAGAACTTTTTACATTGCTTGAAGGGTTGATATCAAATCCTGACCTAAAGATTGAACTTGCACACTTAAAGGGTCGATATTATTCCTGCATCGAGAAAAAAAGGAATGAAGAAGTTTCAGACACAGATTATAGTCAGGAGATAAATAGAATCAAATATTCGCTTATAACCTTTTCAAGCCAAATTCATACATCATGAAGATCCGGGAAAAAAAGTTTAGATATCCTGGATTGCAGCCCTTTAGCACAGAACAACAGGATTTGTTTTTCGGTAGAACAAACGACACCGGAAACTTCTTATCACTTATTCTACTAGAAAAAATATGTGTATTGTACGGTCGTTCAGGGCATGGGAAATCGTCGTTAATTAATGCCGGCATAATACCTGAATTAGAGAATAAAAATAAGAAATTAAAGAAATTTCTATTTCCAATTAATATCAGGCTTAATAATTGGGGCGCTCAAAGCGGTCAATCCATATATGAAAAAACTCAGTTTTTTATTAAGCAGCAATTTGAGGCCAATGGATTCAATAATAAAAATCTTGAAGGACTTGAGCTCCCATTATCTCTTTGGGGGTATATGAAAAGATGGGAGCTTCCAACAGAAATTGCACCAATATTAATATTTGACCAGTTTGAAGAATTTTTTTCTTATCCTATCGAGCAACAAGAAAGGTTTAAAATAGAACTGGCTGAATTATTATATGCAGATTACCCTGAATTTATTGATCAGAACGAAAACCATTTATCAAAAACTCAATTGGATTTCTTATCCGAAAGAATTGATGTTCGCGCTGTTTTTTCCATTCGATCAGACCGGTTAAGTGAGTTGGATAAGTTAAAAGACCGCTTGCCGGCTATTTTACATAAGAGGTACGAATTGAAAGCAATGGATTATACACAGGCTAAGGAGGCTATTGTTAACCCTGCTGCATTTAATTCATTCACTACAGAGTATATCTCAAAGCCATTTACCTATAGTATCTCAGCATTAGACACCATGCTGAAAGAACTGTCCGGAAAAAATACAGAGGATGAACGGATTGAAACTTTTCAATTGCAAATTGTTTGTTCGTCCCTTGAAAAACGGATAGTGGATACCGGAAAGGAGCTGATAAATAAGGAAGATTTGCCCAATTTTAATACCGTTTATGAGGACTACTATAAGGGTCGGATAATGGACCTTTCACCTTCTGACCAACCTTTGGCACGCAAGATATTAGAACAGGGTCTTTTATTAATAGAAGACTCAACAGGAGAGTCAAGGCGTATTAGCCGGGATGCCGGAGAGTTGATGCAAGCATTTAAAGCGCCGCAAACGTTGCTTGATAACTTAGAGAAAACTTATTTGATTAGAAGAGAGGTCAACTCGTTAGGTAGTTTTAGCTATGAAATTAGTCATGATACACTGATCGGCGCAATCATTAGTCAAAAAAAGCAAAGAGAAGAAAGAGAGGGAGCTATAGAGCGTGCGCTTCAGGAAAAAAAACGAAGAGTGCAGGAACGCAAGCAAAAACTGCGCCTTGCAGGAGCTGTAGGAATTGCCGCTTTAGGCTTCGGATTAGCAGCGCTTGCCTGGGTTAAATCTGAAGAGGCCAAATCCCAACAGAGATTAGCTGAACAAGCAAAGAATGAAGCAATTGCTTCTCAAAAAGCTGCACTGGATGCCTTGCAGGCATTACAGGATGAGCAAAAAAGATCAAAAGCCAAGGATTGGGAAAATTTTGGAGATAGTTATATGAGTCTTGGCAAATTCAAGGAAGCGCAGGAAAATTATCAAAAAGCAGTAGCGGAAACGCCTGACACGGCTGTGATTCAGGAGTTAAAGAAAAAGATTGAACGGTGTCAATTTAAAATGAAGAAACATGAATAAACTATTGCTTTGCAGCCTTTTCTTTTATTTTACTGGTCTTCTTACATTAAGTAGTCAATGCCTACGTTACGAACGGTTTATGGCAAACGGCAATAAACTTCTCAAAATTGAAAATAAAGCAGAGGAGGCGCTTATTGAATTTCAGGCAGCACAAATTGCAGCAAGGGAATGTGGCCTTAACACGGATGAGCCTGCCATTGCCATACAAAGAGTATTTGCTGTTTTTAAGTCGCAAAGAGACAATGCAATAATTTCTGCCAGTATTGCGAAAGAAGCAAAAGAGGTGGCAGTGAAAGAAAAGGTGCGGGCCGATAGCAATGCAACTGAAGCGTTGGAGGCTAAGTTATTGGCACAAAAAAAACAAATGGAAGCTGAAAAAGCTCGGCTTGAAGCCGACACAGCCAGGGTTGAAGCAGAAATTGCACAAAAAAATACGGAGATAGCTCTAGCCAAGGCAGACAAATTGATTGAGGCTTTTTATTTTTATAAAGATAGGTTCGCATTGGCTTATAAAGGGAATAAATATGGTTTTATAAACAAGGAAGGCGAAGTGGTTATTGACTATAAATATGATGAAGCACTTCCATTTAATGAAAACACTGGCCTCTCAACGGTTAAAGACCGTAACGATGAATACTTACTGGATACATTGAGTCATGAGTATAAAAACGTTAGAGAAGTTACCTTGATTAATTCCGAAACAAGGTCTGTGAGCCTAAGTAATTTGGGACTGATAAAGATCCCTAAAAAACTTGGGCAGTGTGAGCAGCTTAACTTTCTTTGGCTGTCAAACAACAAACTGCGTAACCAGGCAAGGCAGGAGTTTCGATGGTCAAGCCTTACTAAAGTTGACTTGTCAGGAAATAAGTTTACCGCGATACCAAAATGGCTGTTGAATTCTTCTTCTTTGGATTATCTGAATTTGAGATCAAATGAGTTAAGGAACATTGAGGGTATTAACCATTTTCCCAAAATTGGTGTACTGGACCTGAGTTATAATAAATTAAAAAAAATACCATTTGAACTTTCTGTATTAGAAAATATTGAAATACTAGATATAAGTAATAATTTTTTATCATCTTTGCCCGAACCATTGTTGGCATTAGGAGGATTAAATACCTTAATTTTAAGCCAAAACAGGATTCAATTTATACCAGATGGAATTCAAAATTTAAAAAATTTAAGATATTTAGACCTCAGCGCCAATGAAATAAATCACCTGCCCGATTCAACAGGTAAACTACACATGCTGGAATTCCTGTTTTTAAGCAGAAATCGGCTTGATTCGCTACCTGGATCACTGGCAGAATTGGAGCAGTTAAAAATACTTGACCTTAGTTATAACAGATTAGTGGAGCTTCCGGGGTGTATTCAGCACATGAAAGGATTGAAGGAGTTGAATTTGGCAGGCAATTCAATAGCAGAACTGCCTGAGTGGTTATTGGAGTTAAAGAACCTAAAAGATATTTATGTTGCTGGTAATCAGGGGATCCTGATTCCAACTGTTTTAAGTGATAAAATCAGGTCAAATTAAATTTAACTACGGTTGAGCTCCAGCTAATTGAGACTACTGGAAACATACAGATTTTCCACAACCAACCCAATGATTAAACAAGGTATTCTTATGATAAAAACCACTACTTTTCTAAAGCTCCTTTTGTTATTCTGCATTTTAAGCTGCTCACGCGAGCCAATCCCGACTCCTTCCAACCAACCGCAAGGTATCCAATTGCCGGAATTGAAGGTAAATCAGGTACAACCTAAAGCGACAAAAGCAGAGGTATTTGTTCAACTGCTTGAGCCTGGGAACTTGACTGTACGCAGCTATGGATGTCTGATACATACTTCTACTGATCCCGATCTTTCCAATAATTCCAATAATCTGATAAGATCAGGGGCTATGAATACTGAAACTCAATTTTCGTTTTCAGGATTAACAGATAACACCACTTATTTTGTGCGGGGGTACATTGTTACTTCTGTAGATACCGTATACTCATCATCATATGAGTTTAAAACTCAGCCGCATTGGCGATTATTGTCTAGTCCTTATCCGGATGGCACTGTTTCTAATACCGCAACATTTACAATTAATAATCAAATTTATGTTGGGGGAGGTTTTTTAAATAAAACCGGTTTCTGGCAGTTTAATCCGGTAACAGAAACATGGACTGGAGAAGCAGCAATTATTGAACCAATGAGAGGATTAAATGGGCTAGTGGGGTTTCCAATTAATGATATTGGATACTTTGGCACAGGTACCTATCTGAGCGGAGGAACATTTATTCACACTAAGTCCTTCTGGTCTTTTTCAAAGCCAAATGGATGGCAACAAATGCCTGACTTTCCTGGAGAAGCAAGAGCGGCTGCCGTTGGCTTTGGATTGATGGGTATGGGCTTCATCGGTCTCGGTGACATACAAACAGGAAAAACTAGGGATTTTTGGGGATATAACCCAAGCACTAATTCATGGTTTTCTATTCCAGATTTCCCGGGAGGGGATAGAACCGAGGCTTTAGCCTTCGTAATAGGTGATAAAGCTTATGTTGGGTTTGGCGTTGATCAAAATAACACAGGAATTCCTGATCTATATGAATTTGACCCTGCCAAACTGGATAATCCATGGACCAAGATAACTGGTGGAGCTACTCCGCCTGCTCGACGTAGTGGTTTTGTATTTGTTATTGGGAATTCTGCCTATATTGGAGGAGGATCTGGCAACCCTGGAGATTTATGGAAATTCACGCCAAATGCTTCAGAAAAATGGGTGAAATTTGGCAACCTGCCAATGGGAACATTAAGTTTTTCTACAGGTGTTAGCCTCGGCGATCGTGGGATGGTTGTTGGAGGCCGCCCCCAAACCAATGGTGGGAATCTGACCTCACAATGTTGGATTTTCAATCCAGAATAAAACCTTTATTGTTTTCTCTAGCTTTTCATTACCATGAAACGAAGCACCGCCATAATTACGCTTTTCACCATCTTCTGCTTTATATTGAACGTCAATGCTCAAAAAATATCCAATGTAAAGTGGGAGGCAGAAGGCAATAAGATTGTTATCACATTTGACTTGACAGGAGCCTCTCCGCATAAAAAATTATGGGTCAAACCAGGTTTAGTAATAGGCACATCGCCAATTGACTACCTTGTTATGAAGAGCATGGATGGAGATACAGGTTTGATCATTAACCAAAATGGAGGGAAACAAATCGTTTGGGATGCCTATAAGGATGTTAAAAGCCTTCCACCGGATTTCAGGATCGAAATTGATCTAAAAACAGCGTGGAAAGTACCCGCAGTTCATGCTATCTCTTTTTCGGGAAACACGCTGGCGCCTGTTGGACTTAAATATCAATATTTGGGGCTAAATGGATTTTATCTGGGAGGTAAAGTGCTTAATTTTCAGTTTCCTAAGTCAATCGGCCATTCTGGAGACCTGACTTCAGGTTTATTAAATGCTGAAAAGCCTTATAAGTATGTTTCTGCCGTCAGACAAAGCTATTGTGTGTCAGGAGGATATATTCATATGCTTCTACCTGAATTATATTTATATACAGGTGCTGGATATGGAATAGATAGAACTTTTTGGGAGATAACAGCACTTGACGGTGATTTGAGCCCTTCCGGCGACACGTTTTGGGTTACGGTAAACGAAGAAAATCAACAAAGTAAAGGAACTTGGTTGATAGAAGCAGGAGTCAATGCAAAATTGAAACGCCTGATTCTTGATGCCGGAATTGGAATGCTGGGTAAAAATCAGGTCTTCGTCAATTTTGGTTTAGGCTATGTACTTTCCAGGAATACTATAACCAAATAAACGCCATAACTCGATGGATAAAAGGAGTGAAACCTGGGATAAACTTGCACAAAGCATTGCCGATGGAGAAGCCGTTCTGGTTCTTGGACCGGAAGCTATACCTTTTTATTCGACAGATGGAACCAAACAAGAAAAAACCTTTAACGAACTGATTGAAGAAAGAATCTTTAATCAAATAGGTAATGATGTTAACTTCTATTATAGAAAGGACAACCTATTTCAGTTCAGAAATGCAGCTGCTAAGCAGCAAGCAATGAAGGAGATTCGAACAACAGCACGGGATGAAAATTGGATCCCAGACGCTGAATTATTAAGGCAAATTGTTGCAATTCCATTTCCACTGGTATTGAATTTCAATCCAGATAAACATATTTTTAATGCCTTTTGCAACTATTTTCGGGAGCCACAATTTGATTTTTATACAACTAAAGGTAAACTCGCTCAAGCCAATTTAGTTTATCCTGATGGATATAACAATCCCCTGATATTCAACATTTGTGGCAGTACCTTGGATAAATATGACTCTGTTATTTTAGATTATTATGACTTATTTGAACTCTTGAAGAACCTGCTGATAGATCATGGTGTTTCAGAGCATATAACTCGAAAACTTCAGGAATCTGACAGATTTATTTTGCTTGGTTTCGATCTGGAAAAATGGTATTATCAATTATTATTGCATTATTTAAATAAATTGGATACTGATCCTTTTAGCAATCATACCCAAAATTTCCCTTTCTTAAGTACCGTAAGTGGAGACACGAAAGAGTTTGTGATGCAGCAGTTCAATATTCAACACATTGCACCCACCAGACAAGAATTTGAACTTTTATTCAAAGCCTGCGAAAGCAAGGGAATTCTCAGAAAAATTCAGAATCATTCAGACACGCTTGAAGATCAGATAAGGGTACTCATTACTTCAGGGAAATTTGAGGAATCGATGGACATGATAGAGAAAAATTTTGAGAACACCGAGGAAAAAATTGATCTGATACAAATTCGTTCGCGATATGTTACCTGGCTAAATAATAAACAATTAGGTTTGGCTGACACGAGAGACCTGGACATAGAAATAAATAAAATTCGCTATGCCCTGCTCACTTTTGCTCACCAATTAAAAAGGTCATGATTCTATTACCAGAAAAGAGTTATCGCTACCCAGGCGTTCAGCCATTTAGCCAAGGGCAGCAAAATATCTTCTTCGGACGAGGAGCAGATACGGTAAGGCTTTTATCCATGATCTTGCAAGAAAAGCTATGTGTGCTTTACGGCAAATCCGGGCATGGTAAGTCCTCCCTATTACAGGCCGGGCTTATTCCAGCTTTGGAGGATTGGAGTGGTAAAAGTAAAAGAAGGTATCAACCAATTGTGTTTCGATTTAACACCTGGACAAATTCGGACGCGCAATCGCTTTACGACAAATTTGTATTTCGACTTGATCAGGCAATGGAACAGGCAGCCATACCTCGATCTTCTATAAAATCACCAGTCCTTCCCAAAACCCTTTGGGGAGCATTTAAACAATGGACGCCCGATGAAAAATCAGGGTTTGTGTTTATTTTTGATCAGTTTGAAGAATTCTTTTCATACCCGCTTCAACAACAATTAGATTTCAAACAACAATTAGCTGAACTAATTTATAGTGATTTCCCTCAATACCTGGAAGATAATGAGGACTCATTAGATTCTACCAAGGAGGCATATCTTTTTGAAAAAACGGATGTTCGGGTTATTTTCTCCATACGCTCCGACAGGTTAAGTGATCTTGATCGGATGAAAGATCACCTTCCTGCAATTTTGTTGAAACGATACGAGCTGGAGGCGCTTGACTTAGAACAGGCGCACGAAGCAATTACATTACCGGCAGCAGTAGGTCTTGAAAAACAGGGCGGCGATCAGGATGCCTTTTTTAGCCCGGCTTTCTCCTATGAAAAAGACGCTTTAGATAAATTGCTGGAGGAACTCTCAGGAAGGCAAGGTGCGAAGGAAAAGGGCATTGAGGCTTTTCAGTTGCAAATGGTGTGTTTTTCTACTGAAAAACGAGTCATTGAACGCCATCTCAATTGTGTTCGGGCTGAAGATTTACCGGACTTTAATACTGTCTATGAGGATTATTACAAAGGCAGGATTGCTGAATTACCTGGTGAGGAACAAGCTGCTTCCAGAAAGGTTTTAGAACAAGGTTTATTACTTATAGATCCTCAAACAGGATCTGCCCGCCGCCTTAGTCGGGATGTTGGAGAGTTGGCTCAGGCATTTCAGGTTCCGGCATCTCTGTTAGAAAATCTGGAACGGACCTACCTCATCCGGAGAGAATTGAATACCCTTGGAGGGTATAGCTATGAAATTAGCCATGATACTCTGATCGCACCCATGCTCAAAGCGCGAAAAGAGCAAGAGGCTGCTGAGATTAAAGAAAATTTACACAAAGAAGCTCAGGCGCTGGAAGAACGAGAAAAAAAATTACGAAAAAGGCAAAGGAGAAATGCGTTGGCCGGTTTTTTGGCGGTTTTGTTGCTGGCATTTTCCATCTACGCATTTTTTCAGGCTAAGCAGGCTGAACAAAAGGCTAGGGAGGCAACTAAAATGGCTGAATTACACGAAAAACAGTCCCGAGAAGCACATGAGTTGGCCCAGCGAGAGGCCCATAATCTTGGTATAGCACGCAACCTAGCAGATAGCCTCAGTATAATTGCAAAATTGAAAAATGAGGAATCCGAAATGGAGCGACAAAAGTCTTCAATCCTTTATAGGTCACTGTATGATGAAAAAGAATACAAAATAGCATTATATATTAATCAGGCAAAGGACTTTATATATCAAATTAAATATGATCATGCAACGGAACAAATTAAAGCAGCCCTGCTAACCAATGCTGAAGGAGAAACCATAAATAATATACTCACTGAACTGGCTTTTTGGTATACAGAAACCAACCAGCTTGACAGAGCATTCGGCATATTAGATACACTCTATAAGGAACTAAATCGCCCATTATTTGTGCCCCGAAATAGCCGACAGGCTGCACGTAGTGCCATTAAAACGGCAAATCCCGTTTTGGATTCTATCCTTCAAAATCGTTACTACCCTGTCATGATTCCTATTAAAGGTGGGAGGTTCAGAATGGGTACGGATACTAATATCATAGCCAAAGGAAGATATGCTCCTGACGAACTCCCAATACATGATGTAATTTTATCCGATTTTGAAATATCTCAAACCGAAGTTACTTTTTGGCAATACAATCTTTATTGGATGTCGACAGACAGACCAGGATTTGAAAAAGGTAATACTGTGCCTGTTGATGGCAAAGGGGATTATCCTGTTAATCATGTTAATTGGACCAACGCATGTTTGTATGCAAACTGGCTGTCAACACGTTTCGGCTATGACACCTCAATTAAACTCGATAAAAACAACAGACACAATATTTTGCCTCAAAGTGATGGTATCAGACTGCCTTCCGAAGCTGAGTGGGAATATGCTGTTCGTGGAGGGGTTTATGTCGACACCATTGTTCATGCTGAGACAAATAATATCAGCGAAATTGCATGGTATGCAAAGAATTCTGGAATGCGTCCGCAAAGAGTAGCAACCAAAAAACCCAACAGTTATGGATTATTTGACATGACAGGAAATTTGTCTGAATGGGTTTGGGATTATTATGACAAAAATTACTACAAAAACTTTAGTGAAACCCCTGCGACCAACCCATTTGGCCCGGAATCTCCGAATAAACAATATGCCCATGTGTATAAAGGTGGATCCTATGGCGACTTTTGGCAAAATTGTCGGAATTCATCACGAGACGCAGCAGAAAACTATCCTTATAACCAAATAGGGTTCAGGGTAGCAAAACCAAGAAAACAATAATTTAAACCTATTGGACGAATAAACCAAACTTTACTGAGTCTACCTCCCCGATGTCAACCCCGTCATCTCCCGCACTTCTTTCAGCGTTTGCTGGGCGCGTTTGCGGATTTCGGCGCTGGATTCCAGTACCTGAGTTTTTACATTCTTTTTATCAGCCTGTAGTTCGGCGAGGCGCTCGCGGAAGGGATTGACTAATCCAACCACGGCATTGGCTACGGCTTCTTTAAGGTCGCTGTAACGCAGGGCACCGGCATTGTAGTCGGCCATCAACGAGTTGTGGGCTTCCATGCTGTTGCAGGCGCGCAGCAGCTCGAAGAGGTTTTTAACCCCCGCACTCATTTCGCCCGCAGCGGTTTCGCCGGTATCCGTTACGGCAGATTTGATCTGCTTACGGATGCGGTCTTCTTCACCGAAGAGGTTGATGTAGTGCTTTTCCCCCAGGCTTTTACTCATTTTCCGGGTAGGATCTGCCGGGGATAGGATCTTTGGCGTTTCGGTGAATAAAGGTTCCGGGTGAACGAAATATTCCTTGCCAAACTGGTGGTTGAAGCGCTGGGCAATGTTGCGTGATAACTCCAGGTGTTGCTCCTGGTCTTTGCCCACAGGCACATAATCAGCGTGATAAATCAGGATGTCGGCCGCCTGAAGCACCGGGTAGGCAAACAGGCCCAAGCTTACAAAAGCGTCTTTATCCGCTTCATGCAGCTGGTCGGTTTTATCCTTAAACTGGGTCATGCGCGTCAGTTCGCCATAGGAAGTGGTACAACTCAGGATCCAGGAGAGTTCCACATGTTCCGGAATCTGGCTTTGGATAAACACGTTTTCCGGTTTGATGCCACAGGCCAGCAGGTAAAACGCCATTTTCCAGGTGTTCTCTCTCAGCTGTACAGGGTTGTAAGGCATAGTCATAGAGTGGTAATCTACCACTCCATAAAAGCATTTATAGCTTTCCTGGATGCGTACCCAGTTCTGGACAGCGCCAAAATAGTTGCCTAAATGGAGATCGCCGGTTGGCTGAACGCAAGAGAGAACGTTTTTCATGTTGAGTGGTTTGGTGTTTGAGTGTTTGAGTGTTTTGGTGCTTTAGTTGGCGTTCGGCTGGGCATTACCACTTAAAACATAAAGAACGCAAAACCATTGTGTCCTGAATGGCTCGTGGTAAAAAAGTTGCCTAAATTCAAATTAAATCCCCTGCCGAACGCCAACTAAAGCACCAAAACACTCAAACACTCAAACACTAGCTATCACAGATATTTCAATATTTACGAATTTGGGTAACTCCGAAACCTGAACCAACTCGCGGGCTGGTGCAAACTCAGGTTTGAAGTACTCACCATACACAGCGTTTATCCGACCGAAAAGGTTCATGTCTTTAACAAAAACGGTGGCCTTTAACACTTTTTCCAAGTTGCTTCCACCTGCTTCGAGGATTGCCTTGAGGTTTTTGAGCACCTGGTGGGTTTCTGCCTCAATATTTTCCAGCACCAATTCGTTGGTGGCCGGATCGATGGCAATTTGGCCAGAGATGAAAATCAAACCATTCAAACTGGTAGCCTGATTGTATGGTCCAATCGGAAGCGGAGCATTGGGAGTGTTGATGAGTTGTTTCATGATGGAAGTTATTAGTCATTGAGGTCATTTGGGGGTCATTTAAGGGTCATTTAAGGGTCATTTAAGGGGCATTTAAGGGGCATTTGGGCTATTCGGTCATTCAACTAAATGACCCCAAATGACCACTAAATGACCCCTAATGACCCTTAAATGACCTCTAAATGACCCCTAATTAACGCCAATGAATACAAACAAAAAAAGCCCCACACACCCCGACGAGCGGGATTGGAGCCTCTTATGTGCCTGCTGAAAGAGGCAGGTTATTCTTCGGCTGCAGCCCGGGCTGTACCCGGAACCAGCACCTGACCACGGTAGTACAGGTCGCCATCCACTTTATATGCGTGGTGGAACATGTGAACTTCACCGGTGGTTTTGCAGGTGCCCAAGGTTGGCATTGCAGCATGGTCGTGTGTGCGGCGTGCGCGCTTGCGGCGCTTGGAGTGCCGCCATTTTGGATTTGGCATGACGCTATTCAGTTACAGGTTGTTTCCACAACCAATTATGATTCAATTAATTATCGTTTTTCAAATCTTTCAGACTATCCCAAATGGAGCCGCCTGATGGTCCGTCCTGATCCGGATCGAGGTGCTTGAGTACTTCGAAATTGCAAGGCGGATTGGCATCGTTCTCGCAATCATATGTATTCGTAATAGGCAAAGCCAGCACCACAAACTCATACAGAAATTTGGCAACGTTGAAGTCCGGAGCATCCCGATGAAGGAATACAACTTCCTCATCCTCAGTCTCCATGTCTTCTTCAGCAAACTTAACAATCAAATGCTGCTCATCCTCAATCGGCAGATTGATGTTGGCAGTACACCGATCGCATTCAGCCTGAATATAACCCTCCAGCGTGAACTGAAGCAACATCATATCGGGCCGTCTGTCGAGTTCCAGATCAAAATGAACTTTCCCGTTCTGAACAGGAGAACCCTCGAACCGAGCGAAAAACGCATTGTCTATCTCAAACTTGTAATGATGTACTCCTGTTTTTAAACCCTGGATCGGGAGGGAATACGCGACAAATGCGTCCATTGGCTCAGCAGTTTTTCAAAACGGGCGGCAAAGGTAGATAATTCTGTTTTTTTAAACAAGCGTTAGGGTAAACTTTTCTAATCCTTCATATTATTAGCTAAAAACGGTTAAAAAATCAGAATGCTTGGATTTTTTTTGAGAAAAAAATTTCGAAAAGTGTAATTTTATTTATACATTTGCAAGTACTATGGTGATCATTAGCAAAACCATTCTTCGGGACTTTGGGGAGAATCATCCGGATGCTATTGATGCACTTAATAAATGGTATCAAATCGTAAAAACTGCCGATTGGGATCACCTGCAACAAATTCGGGAATCCTTCAACTCAGTGGATTATGTTGGGAATGACAGGTTTGTGTTTAATATCAAAGGAAACAAATACCGGCTTGTCGTCATGATCTTTTTTGACATCCGAACCGTTTTTATTCGCTTTGTTGGAACGCATTCCGATTACGACAAAATAGACGTAACAGCTGTTTAAACATGATTAAGTATTCCATACAATCAGAAGAAGAATACCGCCAGGTCATGGATCGGGTTGAATCTTATCTTCAAAAATCTACTGCAAAAGGAGGGTTCAATGCCCTTTCTCCAACAGAAAAAACAGAATTACAGCAACTTTCGATTATGGCTGAAGCTTGGGAAGATGGTGTCCCTTTGATGCCAATCAAGCAGCCTAAAACGCTGATTGAAATGCTGGAGCTTAAAATGTACGAACGGAAAATTCGGCAAAAAGAACTAGCTGAGTTATTAGGAATCTCAGCCACACGCCTTTCCGAGGTAATGCAGGGCAAACGGAAAGTCAATCTTGACCTGGCCAAACGACTTTATTCCGTTTTGTCTATTGATGCAGCCTTTATTTTGGAGAAGGCGTAACAGCCAACTCATCCACCAAAAACTGTCCGGTCCAGCTCCCTTTTACTTTAGCTACCTCCTCCGGAGTGCCTTCCGCCACAATATTTCCGCCGCGAAAACCACCCTCCGGACCAACATCCACGATGTAATCCGCCATTTTGATCACATCCAGGTTGTGTTCAATGACCACCACTGTATTGCCTTTTTCCACCAATTGATTCAACACCATCAACAATTGCCGGATATCGTCAAAATGCAATCCCGTGGTTGGTTCATCCAGGATATAAATGGTTCTGCCGGTGTCTTTTTTGGATAACTCTTCCGCCAGTTTCACCCGCTGGGCTTCGCCGCCGGAAAGGGTAGTGGCCTGCTGCCCAAGGGTAATGTATCCTAAACCCACATCCTGCAAAGTTTTGATCTTGCGGTAAATGGATGGAATGGGCTCAAAAAACGCTGCCGCCTCCTGAATAGTCATGTCCAGCACATCCGAAATGGATTTACCCTTGTACAGCACCTCCAGCGTTTCACGGTTGTATCTCCTGCCTTGACAACGCTCGCAGTGTACCTGCACATCGGGCAAAAAGTTCATTTCAATGGTGCGCAAACCAGCGCCCTCGCATACTTCACACCTGCCGCCTTTCACATTGAAAGAAAAACGACCGTTGGCATACCCCCGAATCTTCGCCTCAGGAGTTTCGGCAAATAACTTGCGGATATCGCCAAATACATTGGTATAAGTGGCCGGATTGGATCGGGGAGTACGACCAATGGCGCTTTGGTCTATTTCAATCACCTTGTCCAAATGTTCCAGCCCTTCTATTTGTTCATATTTGAGCGGACGTTTCAGACTATTGTAAAAATGGCTCTGAAGAATAGGGTAGAGGGTTTCGTTTACCAAGGAACTCTTACCCGAGCCGCTCACACCTGTAATACAAGTAAAGGTTCCCAGTGGAATGCGCAAATTGGTGTTTTTCAAATTATGACCTGCACAGCCCTTCAATTCCAACCACTTACCACTGCCGGGCCTCCGAGCCGGAATGTCCAGTTTCACCCTGCCGGCTAAATAATCTGAAGTAGCCGTGGGATTTTTTAAAAAATCAGCGGGCTTGCCAATGTCCACAATCATACCGCCGTGTTTGCCTGCTCCAGGGCCCAAATCAATCAGATAATCGGATTCCAGCATGATGTCGCGGTCGTGCTCTACCACCAATACAGAATTGCCAATGTCACGCAAATTTTTCAGAGCCACTATCAAGCGATGGTTATCCCTTTGATGCAAGCCGATGCTCGGTTCATCCAGAATATAGGTGATACCTGTGAGCTGAGAACCTATTTGAGTGGCCAAACGAATGCGCTGACTCTCCCCACCCGACAAGGAGCGGGCCGGACGGTTTAGCGCCAGGTAATCCAGGCCAACCTGGAGCAGAAACTTTAGTCGGAATCGAATTTCTTTTAATACATCCTTTGCAATCACGCGCTGCCGCTCGCTCATGCGCTCTTCCACATTTTCCAGCTTGCCATAGAGTTCATTGAGGTCCATATCCGACAACTCGGCGATATTGTGCTCGGCAATTTTGAACCAGCGACTTTCTTTTTTCAATCTCGAACCTCCGCAATCCGGGCAAGGCACAATGGCAATAAAATCTTCTGCCCATTGCCGGGCTTTTTCGCTGGTAGAATCTGTAAACTGCCGTTTCAACACATTGATCAACCCGTCAAAGGCCATATCGTAACTCCATTCCTCACTTCCCCAGGTCATATCCACCTTGATCTCGTCGCCCCCATGTAAAATAGCGTTGAGTACCGTTTCCGGCAGGTCTTTAATGGGCGTGGAAAAAGAGAAATTGTGTTTTTTAGCCAGAGCGCGTAATTGTTTGAACAGCATGTTTTCCCGCACATCGCCAAGGGGCACAATCCCCACCTCATTGATACTCTTGCTATAATCCGGAATCACCCGCTGCATATCTACCTCGTGGATCTCTCCGAGTCCTTTGCAGGCCGGGCACATTCCGTAAGGCGAGTTGAAAGAAAAGGTATTGGGTGAGGGTTCGTCGTATGAAAGGCCAGTATCGGCACACATGAGGTTTTTGGAGAAAGCAGAAACAGCTAAGGGATCGTCCTGATCCATGTCAAGTACCTGCACCAACCCGTCGCCAAGTTTTAGGGCTGTGCCCAGGCTTTCCGTAAGCCGTTCATTGCGGTCGTCGCCCACTTTTAGCCGGTCTACCACAATTTCAATATCGTGGATTTTATAGCGGTCCAGCTGCATGCCCGGCGTGATTTCCTGCACTTCGCCGTCGATGCGCACGCGGGTATATCCTTGCTTGCGGATTTGTTCGAATAATTCGCGGTAATGACCTTTGCGCGAGCGTACCACGGGTGCCAGCAAGGCTATTTTATGTCCCGAAAAGCGCTCCGTGATATTTTCCACGATTTGCTCTTCGGTGTATTTCACCATTTTTTTGCCGGTTTCGTAGGAATAAGCCTCGCCCGCCCGCGCGAAGAGCAGGCGCAGAAAATCATACACCTCGGTTACCGTGCCCACCGTAGATCGTGGGTTGCGACCGGTGGTTTTTTGTTCTATGGAAATAACGGGAGAGAGTCCGGTAATTTGTTCCACATCCGGGCGCTCCATTTCACCGATGAATTGGCGGGCATAACTGGAAAGGGTTTCCATAAAACGGCGTTGTCCCTCGGCATAAATGGTATCAAAGGCCAGACTGGATTTACCTGAGCCACTCACGCCGGTAATCACCACCAGTTGGTTGCGAGGAATACGCACATCAACATTGCGCAGGTTATGGACCCGCGCGCCGATTACTTCAATAAAATCACGGTCAACCGTTGGTCGTTCACCGTCAACCATCGACCGTAAGTCGTTTGCCGTATTTTTTGTTTTTGCCATTTCAAGCGGGAAAACAACGAAATTGGGGAGCTGCTTTCCGGAATCGGCAAAATTACGGAGAATGCAATAAAAAAACGAATTGTTTTAAAATAATGTGTTTGGGTGTTGGGGTGTTTTAGTGTTTTGGTTGGCGTTCGGCTGGGGATTAGAACGGAATTCTGGCCAATGTTCTCGTGAACCATCAAACCGAGCGCCAACTTAAACACTTACTTTATAGCGCGACGTTTGAAATCCTGCTTACTATGTAGCTTGAAAATTATGCACGGCGGAAATCACTTATTCAAAAGCATTCACCAGGGATTGGCAGACTTGGAGCAGGGCTTCCATAACCATTGTTTTGGCTCGGGAAAAGGCAATTAGGGATGTTATTAGCATTGAAACCATCTGCCCCACATTTATAGGAACAAGCTCGACCCAAGTAGGTCTTTGTTTCCCCATTGTAAAACTCAATTTCGACTTCATAATCGAAAAGGCCATAGTGAAAATCTCCGTTGAATTTTTTCCCTTGCCAAGCCGAGCTCCCGTCGTACACTTGAAAATTGTGATGCTCAAATAATTTTTCTCCCGATTCGCTAAAATATTTCGCCGAAACTACTCTTGCAACATATTCCCCGAAGATCGGGAAAATGCCATTTTCATAGTGGACAGAATCGGGAGTGAAAACATTGGCTATGTAAATCCTGGCCTTGACTAAAGAATCTACTTTTATGTTTTGTTCATTGTATAGCTTGACTGTAATTTCTATTGAGTCCACCGTAGCTTCAGATCCACAACATCCCTCATAGATGGATTTATTTTTATCCTTGCAGGACGCAAGAATAAACCAAAAGATACAAGCGGCGAGAAAGAGATTGAATCGCATTGTTTAGTATTTTAAGTGAATAGTTAAGGTGTTTGACGTTATAAAGATATTACAAACTACCTATCTTCCGCCATATTCCATCTATGCCATGCACGATCTTAGCCTTCAACGGGTTGATTTGAATGATATCCGTATCCTGCAAAAAATAGGTTGCGAAACCTTTTACGAATCTTTTGCCGCAGTCAATACTCCGGAAAACATGCAGCATTATCTGGATCAAAGTTTTTCAGAAGTGGCACTCACTGAGGAACTGTCCCATCCGGATATGGCTTATTATTTCGCCCTGATTGATGGGGAGCCGTTTGGCTATTTGAAACTTAATTTTGGGGCTGCACAAACGGATATTCAGGATGATGCCTCTGTTGAAATACAGCGGATCTATGTGTGGAAGGAATTTCAGGGACAAAAGATCGGACAGTTTTTGTTTGAACATGCGGTGGCTATAGCCCGGCAACGCGGAGCGGAATACATCTGGCTTGGCGTGTGGGATGGCAACCCTAATGCCATCCGGTTTTACGAACGGAACGGCTTCGTTACCTTCGGGCAACGTGAGTTCATGCTGGGAGACGACAGGCAGCGGGATTGGCTGATGCGATTGGATTTGTGATGAAATAGTTGATTTATAGAAACACAGTGCCATGCTCAAAAAACTCTTCCAGGGCCTCGTCCTTTTTCTGGTGCTTCTGATTCCGTTCAGAGGCCAGGTATATCGCTGCCTGGTAACCTATGAAGCCATAGGACAAAGGCCCAATATTGCCATTACCAACCCGAAATTGGTAGATGCGATAGAACGAAGGTCGCTAAACAAACCCTCCAATGCCGAACAGTTGATGTCGGTAGCCATGGACATAACCTGCGATCATCTGCAGTTTACCTTTGCTCAGGCGCCTTCCGACCCCAACATACTGATTGAAACGCATCAGGCAAACTGCGTTGGATACTCCGCTATGTTTCAATCGGTGGTGCAATACATCATACACAAATACCACCTGGAGCAACAATGGCAGTGCAAGCACTTGATCGGTAAACTTTATGTTTGCGGCGTGGATATTCATCCGTATTTCGACACGCCGTTTTTCAGGGACCATGATTTTAACCTCATCAAAAATCTGGAAACCGGACAGACCTTGTATGCAGACCCCAGCACCGGAGATTACCTGTGGATTCCTGTGGTGGAAGGTCGTTCAAACCATTAGACATCATGACATTTCAGGCAACAAATCTTGAATACTGGGTTGAAGGAAAAGTGCAAACCGTTTTCTTCGGAAATGAGGCAGAGGAACTGGCGCTATTGCTATCTAACGTACCAGATACCTCCAACCATTATCTGGAATGGAACGACCAGTCCAATGCACACATTAATGCGGTAAAAGCCGTTCAGCTTACCCGGAACGACATAACCCTCGAGTTGGTACCTGAGGCTGCCGCACAGTTCGGGCAGGCGTTTTTCCACGTCCGGTTTGATGCCGAAGAAGCGCTTTACAAAGAAGTTGCGGAGGTGTTAACGGGTATTTTTGGCCAAAAAATCAAGCTCATGGGTGGCTCTGTTACCCACAAACAGGCTGCCGGAAAAGATTACAGCACTATAAAATACCTGAATCTGGAAGGTAAAAATCTTCGGATGCTGCCGGATTACGTGGCTGAAATGACGGCGCTCGAAACGGCTAAACTACGCGGGAATCCTGCGTTGGATATGCAGGAGGCATGCAAAGTGCTGGCCATGTTGCCGGGACTTAAGACCCTTGAATTCTCTACCCAAAAATCTATACCTGAAACACTGGGCGCATTATCCAGCCTGGAGTCTTTGCATATAGAAATAGATAATCCGGATGCTCCCTGTATGATTCCGGATAGTATTTCCCGGCTGCAAAATTTACGGTATTGTTTTATCCAAACAGATTACGAACTGGTTTTGCCGGAATCTTTTGCGTCGTTAACTGCACTGGAGGACTGTTATATCCGGGCCGGCAAATGGAACCTGCCAGGCCAGTTTTACCAATTAACGCAATTGACGCAGCTGGATTTCACACATAGTCAATTTACTACACTCCCCCCTGAAATGGCTAATATGCCAAAAGTGGATACCATCATTTTTGGCAGCCAGGAAAACCGTGATTATCAGCAAGTAATGTCGGTCATCGCACAGATGCCACTTGTCAGAACTATTGAAATCAACTTTCCCGCCATCCCTGCCGAAATTGCACTATGTAAACAAATAGATACGCTCATTATCTGGGCTGGAACGGATAATCCCCTGGAACTTCCGGATACCTTATTCAGTATGGATCAACTGAAAACGCTGAATATCAGTCTTTCCAGAATCACAGAACTACCCGATTCCATCGGTCAGCTCAAAGGATTGAAAGAATTGATCATCAAGGAATCTGTTATAGAAAACCTCCCGGATGCTATCGGAAATCTATCAGCGCTGGAGTTTTTGAATATCAGCGAAAACCAGGGGCTATCAACCTTGCCCGAAACACTGGGCAATCTGAGCCAATTGAAAATCCTCTATTTGGCAGATAATCCATCACTCAGCGCGCTGCCCGACAGCATGAAAAATTTGTCGGCACTGGAATCTGTCGATATTCCTAACCATACAGAAATGCACAATATTCCGGCGCTTTGGGATAAGTTATTCAGCTAAGCACATCCCCAACATGCTCTACATTATAGCGGCACAAAATCTTCCTCGAGCAGCCGCATGATTTCCCCGGGAGAAATAGCATACACATGCCGGTGTTGAAACACCAACGTTTTGCAGGAAAAACATATATCTGCAGTGATTACCTGCTCCCCATTGGTTAAAACCAACTGGAAATCATACCCGCACCTGCCAACAGTATCTCCGGGCGTGAAACACCACTTTTCCACTATGCCAGGGAATTTGCCAGCATCCGCCAATTGATAATTCCGGGCCTTTTTACCCTGCCGCACATGCCTGACCATGATGCTGAAATTAGGCTCCAGCGCCACCAGGCTATCGAAAATCCTGACGGGCTGGGCGCCGCCTGCAAGTAATGATTTGAGGAAGTTAAGCATGGTAAAGTCTGCTGGTAGGACGCGCGGGTAATCAAAATGTCACGGCTACGCCGTTTTGTCACAATAATCACATCATATCGCCCTTTGGGCTACTGGAATGTCACGGCTACGCCGTTTTGTCACAATAATCACATCATATCGCCCTTTGAGATATTGAAACATAAAAACCTGCCCTTCATCCCTCCGCGTCTCCGCGCCTCAGCGGTAAAAAAACTCCTTAAACTCATTTGCCTCACCTCAACAACGTCACGACCCCTCCGCGTCTCCGCGCCTCTGCGGTAAAAAACTCCTTAAACTCATTTACCTCACCTCAACAACGTCACATCGCCCTTCAAAAACACCACCTGACCGTCAATGAACTCCACCTCGGCAGTCCATACAAACACGCCGGGATTCATAGGATCTCCCCGAAAATCGCCGTGCCAGCCGGAAGATTCCAGGTTGGTTGGAAAATGAAATGCCTGGAATAAATGCTCACCCCAACGACTAAACACGTTTAAATACCGAATCTCCTTCACCGAGGCATCTGAATAGATCGTGAAATAATCGTTCTCTCCATCATCGTTTGGCGTGAACACATTGGGCACGTAAATCCGCCGCTTAAAGGTGACACGATAACACATTTCATCTTCCGCGATACAGCCTTTTACACTGCGCACCAATACCCGTTCACAACCATTTGCCAGCGGTAAAAACTGAATTTGATCGCAATCAACACATTGCTGCGTCAGGCCATCACCGCTCCAACTGTAATCTAAGATCTCGTTGGGCGGAATGTTCGTATGCGCCACCAACAGTATCTCTTCCCCAAGCAGTACGGTTTGATCCAGCCCCAGACTCACTTCCGGATACAACTTCACCGTCACCGTTTCTGATGCCGTGGCCGTGCAGGCATGCACATCCTGCACCGTAACGCTATATTCGCCCTGATCCAGTCCGTCAATAAAATCGCCGCTTTCTCCAGTACTCCACACATACTGATACGGCCCCACTCCGCCGGAGGCCTTGGCCGTACAGCTGCCATCGGTGATGCCCGGACAAGATACCGGCAAAGCCAGGGCATCCAGCGCCAGGGGCAGCGGCTGATCCACCCACACCTGGGCAGTATGTAAACATTGCTGTGCATCTGTTATACTCAAAGAATACCAGCCCGAAGCCAGTCCATTGAGTTGGGCCGTGGTTTGACCCGTATGCCACAGATAACTGTAAGGCGGGGTGCCGCCACTGGCCCCGGCCATAGCCGTCCCGCTGGCTGCTCCGTGGCAATCGGCAGATACCGAACTGGTGCTCACCAACACGGCCGTGGGTTCCAGCACCTGGGCCGTTGCGCTCAGGCTGCAACCATGCGCATCGGTGGCTGTTACGTGGTAAGTGCCCGCCGGGAGGTTTTGCGCCATGATTCCTGTTTGGCCATTGCTCCATACATACTGATACGGTGGCGTGCCTCCTGCCGGCAAAACCGTGGCGCTTCCATTGGTCCCGCCAAAGCAGGACGTATGCACGGGCGTCACGGCTGTTTGCAAGGCAGCCGGTTCGGTCACATCGGCATTGGCGGTGGCCGTGCAGCCGTTGGCATCGGTAATGATGAAGTTGTAATCGCTGGCCGGCAAATTGCTCACCGAAGGGCCGTTGTGCTCGGTACTCCACCAAATATCGTAAGGTCCGGTACCGCCTGTTACCTGCACATTCAACCAGCCGTCTGCCGTTCCCGCACAAGATGCCGCTCCGGATTGCAGGGTCCATTCCAGCATCTCCGGCTGCGCTACCGTTACCGCAAGGGCAAAAGTACAGCCATGCGCATCGGTGGCGGTAACCGCGTAAGCGCCGGCGCTTAATCCGGCCACCTCAGCCGTGGTTTCCCCGGTTTGCCAGCTGTAGGCGTACGGCGCAGTGCCGCCGCTAACCTGTACCCAGGCTGTTCCATTGGCCCCGGCAAAACAGTCGGTGGTGTCTGCGCCGGCTGTTACCAGCAAGATGGGCGGTTCCGACACAGTGGTCTGCTGGATGGTGTTGCAGCCGTTGGCATCTGTAACGGTTACCTGGTATTGCCCGGCGCTCAGGTTGTTGATCTGGCTGACAGTTTCCCCATTATTCCACACAAAGGTGTAAGGCGCTACCCCGCCCTGAGGAACTGCCTGGGCGTTGGCATCGCTGCCGGCAAAGCAGGAAACCCCGGTTGCGCTGGCAGTGGATGTCAGCAAGGGTGGCTCCGTGATCATGCCATTCGCTACGGCCGTGCAGCCGTTGGCATCGCTAAGGGTAACGCTGAAAGGCCCGGCTGAAAGCCCTGCCACCTGCTGACTGGTCTGCCCCAAATGCCACAGGTACGTGTACGCGCCCGTACCGCCCGCGCCCGTAGCCAGCGCCGAACCATTTTGACCGCCAAAACAGGAAACGGCTGTGGTCGTAGCGCCGGCTGTCAACAGCGGCGGATCGCTCAGGGTAGCGCTGGCAGTTGCCGTACAACCCTGAGCGTCGGTGGTGATAACAGTATAGGTTCCGGCTGGAACATTTCCCAGTTGTGGACCAATTTGCCCCGTGTTCCATTGAAAATCATAGCCTCCTGTGCCTCCCTGGGCAGCAGCATTGAGGATGCCGTTGCTGCCTCCGGCACAGGAAATGCCCCCGCCCGAAGCGGTTGCAGCAAGCTGCGGAGGATCGTTGAGGGTAATGGTTTGCACATCGGTGCACCCGTTGGCATCGGTTGCGCTAACGGTATAGACACCGGCTCCCAGGCTGTTTGCGGCAGGTCCGTTTTCTCCATTGCTCCAGACAAAAGTATAGGGAGCTGTACCGCCTGAAGCCGTAGCCAGGGCGTTGCCATTCTGTCCGCCAAAACAACTGGCGGCTTGTCCGCTTGCGAGCGCCTGCACTGGCGCAGGCGCTGAAACCGACAGGGTTTGCTGGCCCGTGCAGCCCTGTGCATCCGTAACTGTAAACGTGTACTGCCCCGGGGCTAACCCGGAAACAGACATGGTTGAATCGCCGGTATTCCATACAAAAGCAAATGGCGCCACGCCGCTGAGCGATGCCGCCTGTGCCGTGCCATTGCTTTGTCCGGCACAAAGCGCATCAGTGACGGCGCCTTGCACCTGGAGTGGCAGACGTTCGGCCAGGCGAACAATTTTTGAGGCTACCCTGCAGTTGGGCAGCAACAGATTGGCCGTTGCGGAAGCCACCAGGAGGCGGTATGTTGCGCCGGGCAGTGGATTGGTTACGTGGAGCAACAGCGTGTTGGCGCCCGGCAAATCCTGCCAATTGCCGTTTTCCAGGATTTGCCATTGAAAAGCGGGGTTGGCATAAGGCGCATAGGCTAATTGTGCCGAAATATCGGTGGCCACACCGGCACAAAACCAGACGGTATCCGGCACTATGATTTCCGGTCCGCAGGCGCGGAAAGAGATATTATCCAGTGCCAAATCATTCCCATAACCGCCGGGCGCGTTGTTGCGCATGCCCAGCGTAACGGAGGTCTGCCCGGGCGCTGTGGTAAACGAAAAACGCACCGTATGCCATTGGGCATCAATGGGAATATCGCCCGTTTCGCAATAGGCCACGCTGTCTATGATAAACGTCAGGTTGGGTTTGATGGAGGCGGGCTGATTGGCTTCAAAGATGTTGATGACATCAATAGAAAATTCATAGAGCGTGTTCTCACAAACCGGAACCGTGTTTTGAAAAAACATACCCGGCGGATAGGTGGCGTTCACCACCATCATGTAGCCATTGGGCTCCGGGCCATTGTCTTCGATATTGATCCACACATTGGAGGCAAACCAGCCCCAGGGTGTGGTGCTGTTGGAAATGGTGTAATAGCCGTCGTTGGGGGGTGGATTGGTTTGGTAAATATAGCCCGGAGCCAGACCCGGATCTACCGGCACCACATTGGGCAGTCCCGACCCGAAATCGCCGTTGGGGTAAATATTCTCGCCCAAAGTGCCTTTGCAACCGCTGATGCAATTGGACAGCTGGACCTCAATCCGGAGTGAGTCGGTGTAATAGCAGCCGTCTTCCAGGGTTATTTTGCAGTAAAAAGTGGTGCTTTCCAGGGGTGTTGCCACTGGATTGGCCGAGTTGGGATTGCTGAGTCGGGCGGTGGGCCACCATTCATAGGCTACTCCGCCTTGCGCCTGCAATGGAACGGCCTGTCCAACCGAAACCGGCGACTGGTAAGGGGCGAAGGAAGGTGTTTGAACAAAAAGGTTGTTGATTTCCTGTTCAGAAAGCGCCCGGTTGTACACCCGTACTTCATCCATAAAACCTTTAAAATCAGGGTCGTTGGCGCACCAGTTGGAATGCGCAATAAAATTTTTGGTGCGTGGAACGTTCAAAACGGGGTGCCCCTTCTTTTCTGCCTTGAGTACCCCGTTTACGTAGATGCGCATGGTATCCTCATGAATGGTAGCGCAGTAATATTCAATACTGCCGTGGGTAATGGCATTTACGGCGGTGAGCCTGCCCAGGCTGCGGTTAATGCTGCCGTTGCTGGAAATCCAGCTTTCCAGGGCCAGGTTATTGGTAGTGCCTTCCCGCCCGAACCAGATGGGCATACCGCCGCTATCT
Source organism: Saprospiraceae bacterium (assembly GCA_016787545.1). Lineage (GTDB taxonomy): Bacteria > Bacteroidota > Bacteroidia > Chitinophagales > Saprospiraceae > M3007. Next base: position 5,649 of record JAEUUS010000145.1, on the reverse strand, counting down.
CCGCTGCCGTTGCCAAAATCAATGATGCGTTCGTAATAGGATTGTTCGTCGAAACGCACCCAGGCGCAAATGGTGATGCCATCGGCCCAAATAGAATCAAAGGCAGGCAGTTGGATATATTCACCGCCAGGTTTGCCGCAACCATTAGATCCGGCAGGAGCCTGATTGAACAGAAATCCTTCGCCCCGCTGCCCCGTCATGCAGTCTGGCGATCCCATCAGTACGCCGTGGTTGCCGAGGCCGCTGTTGTCGTTGGCGTTGCAATTGCAGAAACTGAAATACCCTACCAAGCCCGGCTGCGGTTGTGCGGTCAGGGGGAGGAATAGCCAGGAAAGGATAACAGGTAGAAGTTGCTTCAAATTGGGTTCGTTTTGCAGTGTACAGACGGATTAAAATGAAGCTGGTTTTACCGCGGAGGCGGAGATGCGCGGAAAACCGTCCTCTCTGCGCCTCTCCGCCTCCGCGGTAAAACCATAATAGCCGACAAAATTAAAATTTTTAGCTGCAAGGCGGTGCTCGTGCGGGAAAAAATTTGGTAATATCTTTCTTCGAGTATTTATAGTTGCCCCACACCTGTCCACCAACGTACACCATAATGTCCGATATCGAACACTTTGGTAATTCTAAACCATTGATAATCAGTGCGAATTCAACTGGCACTTGCTTTGTGTTTTAGTGTTTTGGTGTTTTAGTGCGTTGGTGTTTTAGTGTTTTAGTGTTTTGGTGTTTTAGTCGTTGGTGCTGAGATCGGGTTCATTGTTTAATCATATAAAACTTATAGCCTTCGTGTCTTCGCGCCTTTGTGCCTTCGCGCCTTAGTGTACCCACGCCTTCGCGCCTTCGTACATTCAACTTTCAGCCTTCAAAATAAATGAGGAACCAGTTCAAAATCTCTTTCAGAAGTCTAGCCAAACAACCCGGGTTCACCGCCATTAACGTGCTCGGATTGTCTATCGGATTGGCGTGCTGTATGCTGATTACCCTGTATATTTACCACGAAACACATTTCGACCGGCACCACGAGCGACCTTACGAACTGTGTCGGCTGGGCACTACATTCATCAACCTGAACGGAGAAGATGCCGGCAAAGAGTTCCGCACCTTTGGCACCTCTGCACGCGTAGGAGAAGCTTTGAAAAACGAATTCGGCGAAATTGAATCCTGCGCCCGATTGCTTTCGCTGATGGAGCACGACAAAACCCTGATCCGCGTAATGGATGGGGGCAATATTGCAGCTTCCTACAACGAACCCAAGGGGTATTTTGCCGATCCGGATTTTTTCGGGATGTTTAGCTACCAATTCCTGGAAGGAAATCCGGCAACCTGCCTGCGCGAACCCGGTACAGTGGTTATTTCAAACGAACTGGCACACAAATTTTTTGGCAAACAACCCGCCGAAGGTCGCATTCTGAAAATAAGCTCCGGCTGGTTTGAGGGCGGAGAAATGGATTTTAAAGTGAGCGGGGTGTTTCAAACACCGGAAGCGCAAACCCAGATCAAAGGCCGGTTTTTTATGGCCATGCAAAGCGGCAACCTGAGCCAGTTCCTGCGCGAACAAGCCAATATGACCCGCAACAATATGTTCAATACGCATATTCGGTTGCGACCAGGAGTAAAAAGCAGTGATCTGGAAGCCAAAATCCCGGCTTTTGTGGATAAACACATGGGCGCCGACCTGGAAGACCGCGGAGAAAAACGCAAAATCTTTGCCGTGCCTATGCCGGAGGTTCACCTCTTTGATCTGGATACTGAAAAGTCCACCGGTAAAAAAACCTACCTGTACATGCTCGGCTCCATCGCCCTGTTTACGCTGCTGATTGCCTGCGTAAACTTCATGAACCTGAGCACTGCCCGCTCCTCCAAACGCGCCGCCGAAGTAGGCGCCCGGAAATCGGTAGGCGCTACACAAGGACAACTGATGCAACAGTTTCTGAACGAATCGGTGCTGATCTCGCTGTTTGCCTTCCTGATTGCCCTGATACTGGTGGAACTGGCCCTGCCAGCTTTCAATAATTTCGCCGACCTCAAGCTTACACTCGATCCCGTTGGCAACCCCGCATTGATGGGATCTTTCCTGGGCCTTACCCTGCTGACCGGTTTGCTGGCCGGCATTTATCCCGCTTTTTACCTCTCCTCTTTCCGGCCGGTAGAAGTGCTGAAAGGGCATTTTGGCAACCGTTTTTCGGTGGTTTTTCTGCGCAAATCGCTCGTCGTTTTCCAATTTTTCATTTCTGCCGGACTCATCCTGGCCTCATTCGTTATTGGCGGTCAGTTGCGTTTTTTACAACAAACCGACCTCGGTTTTCAGCGGGATCAACAGATAGTGGTGCCCTTGCACTCAGAAAACGCCATCAGGGCCAGCGCCAACCTTAAAGCCGAATGGCTGAAAGACAGTCGCGTGGCAGCAGTGGGCGCCACCCGTTTTTATCCGGGCATTCAGAATAATTCAGATTCCCGGTTTTACCGCAAAGGCCAATCGGCAGATCAGGGCGTAATGCTCCGGCGCAATTGGGTAGATACCGATCTGATGCAAACCCTCGATCTGAAGCCCGCGGCGGGCAGGTTGTTCACGCCGGAATTCCCGGGCGATACCCTGATGAAGGTGGTTATCAATGAAATAGCCGCACAAAAACTCGGATTTTCCTCTCCTGAAGCGGCCATTCAGCAAGAAATTCGGATCATGTACCAGCAACACGAGTTTCCGTACGAAATCGTAGGCGTGGTGAAGGATTTCCATTATGAAGACCTGCACAGCCCCATTGCCCCCATCGCTTTTGAATTGAGTCCGCGGCCCCAGCTCAACTACCTCATTGCGCGCGCCCAATCAGGCGTAACCTTGCCGGAGGTAGTGGCAGGCATAGAAAGTGTGTGGAAAAAACTGGTGCCCGGCGAGCCGCTGGAATATTCCTTCCTGGACGAAGACTTCCAGAAAAACTACAAATCCGATCAGCAAATGGCCGGTCTGATTGGTAGTTTTACCGGCATCGCCATCCTGATTTCCTGTTTGGGATTATTGGGTTTGGCCACCTTTGCCGCCGAGCAACGCACCAAAGAAATTGGCATCCGAAAAGTGCTGGGCGCCTCCGTGCGCAACATATCCCAGCTCCTGGTGCGCGATTTTCTGAAACTCGTATTGCTGGGTATCCTCATTGCAGCTCCCGTTGCCGGATATGTCATGCAACAATGGCTCACCGACTTCGCCTACCGCATTGAGCTACAATGGTGGATGTTTGTTGGGTCCGGCCTGGTAGCCCTCCTCATCGCCCTGCTCACGGTAGGTGTACAATCAGTTAAAGCCGCCATCGCCAACCCGGTCAAGAGCCTCAGAAGTGAGTGAGTGAATGGGGACTCGCTTCAAAAATCTGCGAAAAATCTGTGCGAAAAATCTCCTAAACATGAAAAACATACACACCCTGCTCATCCTACTGCTGTTTACCCAAACCTCAGTATACAGCCAGGCCAATAAAGAAATCCAGTTCACCGAAACATACGAACTGGCCAATGTCATCCTGGCCCTGACCCCGTATGGCATGACCGACCCCTGGGAGGTACAGCAAGGCACCCCCTATTACCAGGAAGTGATGACCTTTTTCAAAAACATGCGCACACACCCGCTCATTGAAAAAGTAAATTACTCCCGCGAGCGTTGGGAAGAATACCTGAGCTTCCGCACAGACGCCTACGCCTTCGAAGTAACCAAACAAGGCCAAATACGCCGCGCTTTTCCCTTCCACACCCAAAAAGGACAAAAACTCTTCGACGACCACCTGGCCCTTATCCAGGATTTCTACGAAAAATCCGATTTCAGAGCCTTTTACCAACAACACCTCCCTTATTACGAAGGTATTGCCGACCGCTACAAAGCCTATTTCATGGTCGACGAAATGCGCCAGTTTCTGCAGGAAGAATTCGGAAAATACCGGGATAATAAACGCAGCATAGTGGTATGCTCTCCCCTGGTAAACCGCATGAACTGTCACCGCAATATCAACAAAAACACCTCGGCAGAATTCGCTACCCTGGGCATGTCGCTCATCAACCCCGAAATACCCTCCGACAAGGCCAGCCAGGCTTCAGATATCCATTTGTTGTTTACCGAAATGGACCACGGTTACGTGAATCCCGTTTCTCAAAAGTATGCCAAACGGATCTCCCGCGATTTCCAAACGCAATACTGGGACAATCAATCCGGTTACACAGGAATCAATTGTTTCAATGAGTACATGACCTGGGCCGTGTACGACCTCTTTGCCTGGAAATACTTCCCGGAACACGCAGATCAGGTTGTTCGCGACTGGCATTTTCAGAACAACAACCGCGGATTTGTAGCCTCCAGCCTGTTCGGAAAAAAACTGCGCGAACTATACCAAAATCGCCAGCCCGGTCAGACCCTCAAAGACCTCTACCCGGCTGTACTCAACTGGTCGGCCGCTGTGCAACAAGGGCTCCGCATGCCTGTACTGGCCTCAGACTCCACCGTGATTTCCCTTAAAAACGCAGCAGAACCCATTACCGTGGCGTTTACCGAACCGCTTCAAAAAATGCCCGTTTTGGAAAGCGGTTTGTTTAAAGTGGTTAACGGAGAACGGGAACTGATTCGGACAATCACCCTGGAAGAAGGTAAAAACCTGTTTTTTGAAGGCCAAAAACTAAAAATCCTGATTCCCGGCGGCCTGCCAACAGAACCAGGCCTGTATGGAATCAACTTCAACCTATGGGGCCGGAAACACGAACTAACCAGTACCAGCGGCGTATCTGTAAAATGCCCATCCCGCTTTTTCTTTCGCCTCACCACGTCATAAATTCACCATATCATAAACTCAACACCTTCCCATCTTCTCACCCTCTCACTTTCCCACCTTTGCGCCTTCGTGTTTTTGTGCCTTTACGCCTTAGTGCCTTACAGTAAACTTCCCACCTTATGATTCAGAATAACCTAAAAATTGCCTTCAGGAGCCTGCGTGCCCACAAATTTTACAGCCTTCTGAATATCCTGGGTCTTGCCCTGGGCATGTCGGGTTGTTTAACCCTGATCCTGATTATTCGGGATCAGCTGAGTTACGACCGTTTCCACCCAAACAGTGAACGCACCTACCGGGTGCTGGAGCAACAATCCGGAAACGAGGTGACGGAAACCGGAAAAAGCGCAACCACCCCCTTCCCGCTGGCCGAATCCCTGAAGCAGGATTTTTCCATCGTAGAAAAATCGACGCGACTGGTGCGGGGTATTGATGGAAACGACACCAAAACGGCCGGCGGACTCACCCTGCCGCTCACGGGTTATTTCACGGAACCTTCTTTTTTCGAAGTGTTCGGCTTTACGCTGGAACAGGGCGATCCTGCTACCGCCCTGGCCGAACCCCATACCATGGTGATTACCCGCAAAACCGCAGAACGCTTTTTCGGACAGGAAAACCCCATCGGCAAAACGCTCGACGTGAGCGGCTGGGGCATTTTCCGCATCACCGGTATTGCCGCTAAATTGCCCCACAAATCGCATATCGGGTATGAATGCCTGGCATCGGCGGCAACCCTGGTGGCAAAAGACAACAGCTACAAACCGGAGGAAGCCGAACTGCGACTAACCGATAACTGGCAAAACCGCTGGGTAACCCTCACGTATGTGCGCGTGCTGCCCGACAAAACCCG
>JAEUUS010000128.1 GCA_016787545.1 Saprospiraceae bacterium | reverse complement strand
AGAAGCAAAAAGCCGGTGTAGCTACGAAGGTCAAACTTAAATAAAAGGCGCCAAGGCGAAGCGCAAAGAGGCTGTTTTTACCGCAGAGGCGGAGAGACGCAGAGGTGGAATCAAGTCCGTCCTCTGCGTCTCTCCGCCTCTGCGGTAAAAACAGCCTCTTTGCGTCTTCGTGCCTTAGCGTCTTTGTGCTTCGCCTCTACGGTAAAAACAGCCTCTTTGCGCCTTCGTGCCTTAGTGTCTTTGTGCTTCGCCTCTGCGGTAAAAACAGCCTCTTTGCGTCTTCGTGCCTTAGTGTCTTTGTGCTTCGCCTCTGCGGTAAAAACAGCCTCTTTGCGCCTTCGTGCCTTAGTGTCTTTGTGCTTCGCCTCTGCGGTAAAAACAGCCTCTTTGGGTCTTCGTGCCTTAGCGTCTTTGTGCTTCGCCTCTACGGTAAAAACAGCCTCTTTGCGCCTTCGTGCCTAATCCTTCGCGCCTTTTCACCATCTTAGTTACTTCTTCCCGGGGCGCGTACCTCCTACGACGCCAGTTGAAGGTTTTACGGCATCAGGAATTTCTGTAGGAATTTTGGCCGGATCGGGCAGGGAGTCAGGCTTGGGTTTAGGGAGTTTGGCCTGAATTTTTTCCTGTGCGCGGTTGGCAAGTATTTTGGAAGTCAGATCTGCTTTGATCATACGTTCTTCAATGGCAATCCGATCGGCAGCTATGGTGTCGTTGAGCATTTTTTCGATCATCAAACCCGCAATTGGCGCGGCATAAGAAGCGCCCCAACCGGCATTTTCCACATAAACGGCTATGGCAATCTTCGGATCGTCTTTGGGCGCAAAGGCAAAGAATACCGAGTGGTCGTCGCCATGCGGATTCTGACTTGTGCCGGTTTTGCCGCAAACAGAAACACCAGGCACCTGGGCAATTCTTGCTGTGCCTCTGATCACGCATTGCTCCATTCCTTCCACTACGGTTTCAAAGTGCCGCCTATCAATTTCTACCTGATGTTTTTCAAAAAAACGCTCTGGTATATCCGTGCCATCTCTGAATTCTTTGATCAGGTGTGGGGCATACCAATATCCTCGGTTGGCAAGGCAAGCGGCAAGATTGGCCATCTGCAGGGTGGTGAGCTGAAGTTCTCCCTGGCCAATTCCACAAGACATAATGGTAGGTGAATGCCATCCGCCCAAATGCTTGGGATAGAGCTTGTTATAATAATTAGAAGTAGGGAATCCGCCCGGACTTTCATTTGGATAGTCTATACCTAATCGCTTCCCGAATCCAAACTGGGTCATGTATTTATTAAACTCATCCAATCCTTGCTGCGGATTGGAATAACCGTATTTATCTACCTGATCCCGGTATTTCATCATGTAATACGTATTGCAGGAGTGAGCAATAGCGTCCACAACCCCATTCAAGTGACCGCTGTGGTGGCATTTATACAAACGTCCTGCATAAAAATATCCGCCAGAGCAGCTAAAACCTGCGTTAGGGTTAATGGTGCCTTCCTGCATTCCAATCAGAGACACTACCGTTTTAAAGATGGAGCCAGGCGGATATTTGGCCATAACGGTGCGGTCAAAGAAATAGCGTAACGGATCGGTTAACAGTCGGCTGAACTCCTGTCCACGCTCGTTGGTCATCACCAATAAGTTGGGATTATAAGTAGGCGCGCTGATCATGGCCAGGATCTGTCCGGTTTTGGGGTCAATAGCAACGACACTTCCGGTTTTGTTTTGCATCAGCTTTTCCCCATACGCCTGCAAATTGATGTCTATGCTCGACACCAAATCTTTTCCAGCGATGGCTGCCGAGTCGCGTTCACCCTGTTTGTACCGCCCAACAATTCGCCCTAAATTATCACGGAGAAGGTTGGTAACGCCCTTTTGACCTCCTAAATATTCCTCATATCCAGATTCCAATCCGGCAGCACCGATATAGTCGCCGGTTTCATATTTTCCTTTACTGCGTTCAATATCCCGCGGTGTAACTTCATTGATATAGCCCAGCACGTGCGCGCCGGCGTTGAACGGGTAACCACGAATACTGCGGGCCTGCACGAAGAATCCTGGGAATTCATATTGGCTTTCCAGGAAACGGGCATTTTTTTCAGGGGAAATTTTCTTGAGAAATACAAACGGTACTGATTTGGAGAACTTACCACTCCGCCAGTCTTTGTTGATATTGCGTTTAAACTCCGGTTCTGTAATACCTAATATGTCACACAATTTTACCACATCCATTTTTTTGAAATCCAATTGGCTGTAGGTAACCATCAGATCAAAAGTGGCCTCATTATTTACAATCCGTTCTCCGTTTCGGTCGTATATAATACCGCGGGGAGGATATACCGTTAATTCTTCAATGGCGGTTGCATCTGCAAGCCTGGCATAAGAGCCGTCAAAAATTTGCAGATTGGCGGCTTGCAGCGCCAGCGCAATGGCGCAAACCAGAAAAACGATTTGGATGTTGCGTTGTCTTTGGATACCGTTTTTCATAATGAAGAAACCTGGCTTTTGGCCATGCTCACTTTTTGGGATTGAACATGGCAGTATATAACGCTACAAATATCATGGTTAGCGCCCATGCTGCTGCTGTCTTTTTGACTATTTCCAGCATAAACATATGGGAGAAATAGCTGAAAGAAAAATACCAAAGCAAATGCATGGCAATAAAAAGCGACGTTCCCTGCAAAAAGGTTTGCCAGCCCATGAGTGCTGGCGAAAAAATGGGGTCTTTGGAGGAAAAACCACCCTTTGGAGCAAATGGAAGCAACGCTAAACCTCGGGCAAATCCGCTGAAAGCACCGGCACTGGCATGAATGCCCCATGAAGGAACAAACATATCTACGGTGATTCCTACTGCAAATCCCAGCAGGATCAAATAAGGTGCTGCCATTTGAAGTGGCAGAAAAAGGATAAACAAGGGGTAAAGCAGCACATTAAAATAGGCGCCAATACTGCCCGACATTTGATTGAGCAATAATGACTGTACGGCTACCAGACCAATGAACCGCAGTACATGTGGAGTAATGGCACTACTGTTCATTTGTTTTGACTTTTAACTGAAGGCTGTCCAATTCAGACTGAAACAAGTTTTGTACAATGGAAACATCCCTAACGGTACTCATATCCTGGTTCAATTTAACCTTGATTTCCAAAAAATAAGGGTTTTCCGGATCCGATTTCGGGTTTCCACTCACCTTTCCTACCGGATGTCCTTGTGGGAACATGAGTGAATACCCACTGGTAACCACCGGCTCATTTTCCTTCACAACAAAATGCTGTGGAATATACCGAAGGGTCATCATCGTTGGATCGCCGCCATCCCAGGTTAAAGAGCCGAATGCGTTTTTTTGCATCGGCAGAGAAACAGATATTTTCGCCTGCTGGTGCAAAACCGACATCACTAATGAAAAATGTGGACTGACATGTCGCACTATTCCAACAATGCCTTCCGGACTCAATACAGCCATGTCCGTCTTTACCCCGTCTGAAGTGCCCCGGTTGATAATCATCCAGTTATTGGCACTTGAAACAGAATTTTTGACCACTTTGGCGGTAAGTGATTGAAAAAGCGGGCGCACCGTTTTGCGCAATATGGAATCGTTTCTGGAAAGCGAGTCGTAGCTCACCAGAAAAAAAGTATCCTGAACTGGAATTTGGACCTGTCGGGCGTTTGACAGCCGGAGTTGAAGACTGTCTATGATATGCGCCAGACTATCGGCGCGTTCATAGAGGTTAAAGTAATCTGACGCCATTTGGCGTTTTTCCAGGGCTCTCCCGCCAAAAATGCCAGTGGTGTTAGCCCAGATTTCGCCTTGACGGGTGTTGAAATTTACCATAATGGCAAAACTAATCACCTCCACAACCAGAAACGTGACAAAGCCACCGTTGCGAAGCAGGAGTTGAAGAAGTTTGCCCATGGGAGGAACGACTTGCGATTTGCGATTTACGACTTGCGATTTGCGACTTGCGATTTACGACTTGCGATTTGGAGGCTGGCTCATAAGTAATTTTTACTGCAGAGGCGGAGAGGCGCAGAGCGTTTGATAACCAATTATTTACACCTCTGCGTCTCTCCGCCTCTGCTGTAAAAATTACTTATCAGACAACTTCGTCTAATATCGAACGTCGTACATCGGAAGCCGTTATACGCTTTTGCGGTCGATCAGGAAAGAATATTGGTGCGTGTTGCGGAGCGCCATGCCGGTGCCGCGTACAACAGCACGGAGTGGATCGTCGGCAACATGTACATTGAGTTTGGTTTTTTGTTCCAAACGTTTGTCGAGTCCGCGAAGCAAAGCGCCGCCACCAGTGAGGTACAACCCTGTTTTGTAAATATCTGAAGCCAATTCAGGCGGGGTCAGTTCCAGCGCACGCAATACGGCGTCTTCAATTTTGCTAATGCTCTTGTCAAGGGCATATGCCACTTCCTGATATCCAATCTTGATTTGTTTTGGAATGCCGGTCATAAGGTCGCGACCATTAACGGCATAATCAGCCGGGGGCACTTCAAGTTCATGCAGAGCGGAGCCCACGTGGATTTTGATTTGTTCGGCGGTACGTTCTCCGATGAGGATATTGTGCTCACGCTTCATGTAGTTCATGATGTCATTGGTGAGCTCATCTCCTGCTATACGAATACTTTGGTCGCATACGATACCGGAAAGAGCGATTACTGCAATTTCGGTGGTGCCACCACCGATATCGATGATCATGTTTCCGATGGGTTCTTCGATATTTAAGCCAATACCAAGTGCTGCGGCCATTGGTTCGTGGATCAGGTACGTTTCTTTGCTGTCAACGTGATCTGCTGAATCAAATACAGCGCGTTTTTCTACTTCTGTAATACCACTGGGGATACAAATTACCATTTTCAGGTGGCTGAACATATTTCGACGGCGGCCTACCATTTTAATCATGCCCTGAATCATGGCTTCGGCTGCCTGGAAATCGGCGATCACGCCATCCTTTAAAGGACGAACGGTTTTTATATTTTCGTGAGTCTTTTCGTGCATCTGCATGGCGCGGTGCCCTACGGCAATCGTTTGCTTAGTTGCACGGTCCATCGCAACGATAGAGGGCTCATCTACCACCACCTGATCGTCTACCATGATGAGCGTATTTGCAGTACCGAGGTCAACGGCGAGTTCTTGCTTGAAGAAATTAAAAAAGTTGAACAAAGTATGGTCTGTTTAAATGTGTGAGTCGAAATCGGATTTGGAAAAAAAAGTGCGCAAAACTACGCAGTTTTTTGGGTTTTTCTTGTTAAATATCTGCAATAGATTTTGAAAAAAAATCTGGTTGTGTAGGTTGGGTTACCCTGCCGTAACGACCCAGAAGTCGTTGTCTTGCAGATAACGTTGTGCAAGCTCTTGAAGCTGTTCTGCTGAAATGGTTCGTACGGTATAAACAAGGGCTTCGAATTTCTCCGGAGTTTGTTGTTCTACAATCTGGTTTCGCACCATGTCCGAACTGTTGATTGGACCATCTAAACCATTGAGTAACATGCCCAAAATGTAGTTTCTGACCATGCTTAGTTCTTCTTCCGGAACGGGCATTTCCCGCAGTTTTTTCAATTCTGAAAAGATAGCCCGAATAGCGGCGGATGTTTTGTCGGGGCTTACTTCCGTTGCTATGTACATACACCCGTCGCCCAGGTAAGCATCAACGGTAGAGTATATGTTGTACGTATATCCCTTTTTTTCCCGGATATTGGTCATGAGTCGGGATCCAAAATATCCACCGAGCAAGGTATTCAGTACCACCAATCCATTGAAATCCGGGTGGTTTCGATCGAACAATCGCCGTCCAATCTTGATGGCGGTTTGCAAAGATCCGGGAATTGTAACTTTGATCTTTTTCCCGTTAGGGTGCTCAGAGGAGCTAATAATGGTTTTTCTGTCAGGCGTATCAGGGCCTTTGTGCTGACCCAAATGGCGGTTGATCAGTTTAATTGTAGCTGAATCTATTCGGCCGCTTGCGAATAGCAGACAGTTTTTTGGAGTGTACCATTTCTGGTAAAAATGCTGAATATCAGCCTTTTGAATGGCTTGATAATCATCTGGCATGGAATTGTACCCATAAGGATGGTGCTCTCCAAAGATGAGTTCAGTTACCTTCCGGTAAGCCACTGTTTCCCCTTTTTCCAGTTCTACCAGCAATTCCTGAATACTGTTTCGACAAAAGTTATCAAGTTCTTCCTGCGGGAAAGCAGGTTGCAGCAACATTTCTGCAAAGGTGGGGATCACTTCTTCCGCATATTTTTTAACAGAAAACAAGATGAAACTGGACGTGTCGAGGTTGGTAGGTACGTTCAGGGAGGCGCCGAAATAATCGAGATGTTCGGCCAGCTCTGCGGCAGTTTTATTCAGGGTGCCTTCCCTGATAAGTCGGGAAGTAGCACGGGAGGCCAGTCTTTTTTCCTCTTCGGGGCGGCCGGCACGGAAAACAGCTTCTAATTTGACGATCTCTTGCCCGGGAAAATCCAAAATATACACTGGAATTCCATTGTCCAGATGCACCAGTTCCGGTTTGGGTAAGGTTAACTGGCGTACTTCGTGAATAGGAGGGGCGGACTTGCGTTGGAGCATAAACGGTGTAAAATTGGGGTCAGGCGCTCCGGGGAGCATTGGGGGAAGGGGGTAATAAATACTCAAGAGAGCATGTTGGGGATGGCAAAGGTAGTTTTTTCGGGTTTTTTCCACAATTTGTTAGTTTCTTTAAAAAAATAGCCGGCCATTTGGCGCTACTTTTGCGCCGTCACTCAAGCCCCTGACACATACATTACCCAATCATGAAATTCAGCGTATCCTCTTCCGAGCTACTCAAGCAAGTCCAGATTGCCAACGGCGCTATTGGGTCAAACCCTGTTTTGCCTATTCTGGAGGATTTTTTATTCAAAATTGAAGATAAAAAGCTCACCATTGCAGCTACCGACCTGGAAACCAGTATTGCCACTACCATAGAGGTTTTGGCTGATGATAATTTCTCTGTGGCGGTTCCAGCTAAAATATTGCTGGATACTCTGAAGGCGTTACCACAGCAGCCCATCACCTTTACCGTAAACCCGGATAACTGGAACATCGAAATCACCTCTTCGTACGGTAAGTACAAATTAGCCGGAGAAAATGGAGAAGATTTCCCCAATATCCCGGAGCCGGATGGGGTTGATACCGTAAAAATCAACAGCAAATACCTGCTGGATGCCATTAACAACACCGTATTTGCCACTTCTGCGGATGAATTACGCCCGGCCATGACTGGTGTGTTTTTTCAGGTGGAAAACGACAAAATGACTTGTGTAGCTACCGATGCGCATAAGTTGGTTAAATACAGTACCCACCACCTGGCCGGTGAAGTAAGCACCTCCTTTATTGTGCCTAAAAAGGCCCTGAATTTGTTGAAAAACGCACTTTCAGGTGGCGATGGCGTTACCATTTCTTTCAACAAAGCGAATGCTTTTTTTGCTTTTGGAGGAATGAAACTTGTATGCCGTTTGATTGATGCGCGATATCCGGACTACAATGCGGTGATACCGGTTGACAACCCGAATCACATGACCGCAAATCGCACAGATTTTCAGAATTCCCTGAAGCGTATTGCCATTTACGCGAATAAAACCACCAACCAGGTAGTTTTTGAATTGTCGGATAAAAGTCTGACAGTCAGTGCTCAGGATCTGGATTTTTCCAATGAAGCGACGGAGCAAATTCCTTGCAATTATGAAGGCGCTCCAATGAAAATCGCCTTCAATGCGCGTTTCCTGGCTGAAATGCTTGGTGTACTCGGCTCAGATGAAGTCCGTATGGAATTCAGCAGCCCAAGTCGTGCAGGCATCCTCACACCTGTGGAGGAAAACAACAATGAACATGATATCCTCATGCTCGTGATGCCCGTCATGCTTAATAGTTAAGCCACGAAGCTGTGGGCTGAAGGCACAAAGGCGCAAAGACACGAAGGCGCAAAGTTTGATGCAGCTTCGCTGCGAAGAAGACACGAAGGGTCGGCTGAAAGCCGACCCTTCGTGTCTTCGTGTCTTCCTGTTTTTGCGTCTTCGTGCCTTCGGTCACCCCGCTTTGTGTCTTACCATCAAGTAAATCCAGCCAAGGATGCTGCTGAGGGCGGCAAAGTAGAATACGCCTGAGATATGCCCGGAGAACCAGCCTGCTAACAGGGCGCCACCGCCAATGGCAATTTCTAAAGAAATATACATAGTGGCCAGGGCACGTCCTTTCCGACCCGGATCGCCCAGATCTACAGTCCAGGCATTGATTGCTGGAGAAAACACGCCGTTTCCAAGTCCAAATAAGGCAGAGGCCACATAGAGCATCCATTTGGAATCAGCTAATGCAAAAGCCAGCATAGCCAGAGCAATCATCCAGGCAGATGCTTTTAATACCGGAACCCGACCTAATCGATCAGAAATTTTTCCGGCGGAGAACCTGGTGGAAACGCTGGCTAAGGTGAAAATGGTAAAAAAGGTTCCCCTGTTTTCCACGCCCAACTGATCACTTAAGTCCGGAACAAGCGTCAGAATAACGCCATAACTGATATAACAGCATATCATCACGATGGCGGCCGGAATGGATAATGGATCAAATACATCCTCACGACCTACTTTGAGAAGCGACCATCGAAAGCGCTGTTTTTCGCGCAAGGTTTCCGAAAGATTGGCGAGAATTAGCATGGACATGACTGCCAGGATTGCAGAGGCATAAAACATGGCATTGATGCCAAAATCTTTTACCAACCAGCTACCTAAAGGAGGTGATGCGCTTGCGCCCAGACTTAAACAAATACCCAGGGTGCCCATGGCTTCGCCGCGGCGACCATCGGGTACAATATCCGCAACATAAGCGGAAGTTCCAGTGGGTTTGAAACCGGTAGAAAAACCATGAAAAAACCGCAAGGCTAAAAAGCCTCCAACAAAGGCTAATTGAGGATACAACAAACTACAAATTACACATGCCAATGTTCCAATATACATGACCGGCATCCGGCCAACTGTATCAGCCAGTTTGCCGCTAAAGGGTCTGGAAACGCCTGCTGTAATGGTAAACAAGGCAATAATCAACCCTTTGTGTTCAGCCCCTCCCAAACTGCTCAAATAGGCCGGCAACTCCGGAATCATCATGTTAAAACTCCCGGCAAACAACGCATGCGACAAGCATAACAGCAAAAAAGACCGGGTGTAGAGTGGTGAGGGCATTAAAAGGTCATTTAGGGGTCATTTAGGGGGCATTAAAAGGTCATTTAGGGGTCATTTAGGGGGCATTAAAAGGTCATTTAGGGGTCAATTAGGGGTCATTAAAAGGTCATTTAGGGGGCAATTAGGGGTCATTTTGAGTTATTTGGGGTCGTTTCTTTCTGTAGTTTGCGTCTTCGACAGCTGCTACGGCGGAGTGAGTGCCTGAGCATTCAGGGGCTGATTAACCCAACTTGTTTCGGATAAAACCTTCCAGTACTTCCAGACCGCGTTCAAAATCCTGGTTATTGTTGACTACTATATCGGCCTCCTCTTTATACGGCAGGATAAATCGCTCGTAGGAGGGTAGCACATGGTGCTGATATTTGTACAGCACATCATCCAAAGGGTAGCCGCGTTCCACCTGATCGCGCATGATCCGGCGGATCACTTTGAGGTTTTCTTTGGCATTGACGAATATTTTCAGGTCGAGTTGACGGGCAATTTTTTTGTAATGGAAAACAAATAACCCTTCAATGATGATCACCGGCGCTGAATGAAAAGTCAGGATTTTGGGTGTTGCGTTGGGGTTGTTGAACACATATTCCTGAATGATGATGCTTTCACCGGTCATCAGCTTCTCGATGTCCTGCCGAAACTGTTTTTTATTAAACGATTTGGGCAGATCAAAGTTCCACTCCCCATTTGCATCCCTGTGTTGTTGTTCGCGCGGGAGGTAGTAATCATCTTGTGAAACAATACATACTTGTGCTTCCGTAAAGCTTTCCCGCAACCTGCGGATAAAACTGGTTTTACCGCTGCCGCTG
>JAEUUS010000125.1 GCA_016787545.1 Saprospiraceae bacterium | reverse complement strand
CATGGAGGATATTAACCTGCACTTTACGGGCGACTTTAGCGCCATTGCTTTGGCCAATAACTTGTTGGCCGCCCTGGTAGATAACCACATTCACCAGGGTAATGCATTGGGAATCGACGTGCGCCGGGTGACCTGGAAACGGGTAGTTGATATGAACGACCGGGCCTTACGGCAAACGGTAGTTGCACTGGGTGGAATCTCCAATGGATATCCCCGCGAAGACGGCTTCGATATCGTGGTGGCCTCAGAAGTAATGGCTATTTTCTGTCTGGCCACTTCCCTCGCCGATCTTAAGGAACGCCTTGGCAATATCGTTGTAGGTTATACCCACGACCGTAAGGCAGTTCGGGCGCGCGACCTTAATGCGCATGGGGCTATGGCGGTATTGCTTAAGGATGCCATCAAGCCTAATTTGGTGCAAACCCTGGAGCATACGCCTGCCTTTATTCATGGAGGTCCGTTTGCCAATATTGCCCATGGATGTAATTCTGTAACGGCTACTAAAAATGCCCTCAAATTAGCCGATTATGTGGTTACAGAAGCAGGGTTTGGCGCAGATTTGGGTGCGGAAAAATTCATCGACATCAAATGCCGCAAGGCAGGACTCAAACCTAATGCTGTGGTGTTAGTAGCTACCTTGCGTGCCCTGAAATTCCATGGTGGGGTTGACCTCGCCGAGCTAAATCAGGAAAACCTGAGCGCATTGGAAGGCGGTTTTGCCAACCTGGAACGTCACGTGCGCAATGTACGCGAGCACTACGGACTGCCTTGTGTGGTGGCCATCAACAACTTCACCTTTGATACGGAGGCAGAAATCAAACTACTGGAAGCAAAACTGGCCCCTTATGGCGTACCGGTAGTGGTGTCGCGCCATTGGGCGGAGGGCAGTAAAGGCTCGGAGAATCTGGCCAAAAAGGTGGTTGAAGTCATTGAAAGCGGGGAGAATAATTTCAAATTTGTTTACAGCGATGATCAGCCACTGTGGGACAAAATGAAGGCTATTGCCACCAAAATCTATGGCGCTTCAGACATCATTGCAGATTCCGACGTGCGTTCCAGAATAAAAAAATTGCAGGAAGAATACGGCCATTACCCGGTTTGTGTGGCCAAAACCCAGTATTCCTTCTCCACTGATCCCAAGCTTAAGGGCGCACCATCCAACCATGTGGTGCAAATACGGGAAGTACGCCTGGCTGCCGGCGCAGAGTTTATTGTCATGA
Organism: Saprospiraceae bacterium; assembly: GCA_016787545.1. GTDB lineage: Bacteria > Bacteroidota > Bacteroidia > Chitinophagales > Saprospiraceae > M3007. Next base: position 2,518 of record JAEUUS010000125.1, on the reverse strand, counting down.
TTTGCGGCGATATCATGACCATGCCGGGATTGCCCAAAGTACCATCCGCAGAGAAAATTGATATTGACGAAAACGGAAAAGTGGTAGGACTGTTTTGATTTCCAATAACCATTTTGTTGACCCCAAAACCACTGGGCTATAAATCACCCGCCTGCCAGGTTGCTTACCTGGCAGGCGGGTTTAATTTAAACCATTGTGCTGACGCACAACAGGCAACCGCTTGGACTTTGGACATTCCTCAGGCTCTCCAGCCAATTGGAATAGCCAAAACTGGTATGTGCGAATGGTTCACCGTATCTTCGGTAATACTGCCGAAAAGCCAGTGTGACAAGCCCTGACGCTGGTGCGTGGCCATTACGATCAATTCAGCATTGCACATATCTGCGGCAACCAGAATGGAGTTGTCTTCAAACAAAGTGCCGGAGGTGATAATCACGTCAGTTTTTTTCAAGCCAGCAGCTTCTGCAAAGCGGTTTTTCAATGCTTCCGCTGAACCGTCTGTGGCCAAACCTGAAGGGTTATTGAGGTAAAGCACTTTTACGTGAAATTCGTATAGATTTTCCCAGGAGGCTAAAGTTCGGAATGCACTGGCTTGGTCTGTTTTTAGCGTAGATGGCATGAGTACCATTTTCGGACTAAAAGTGGTTACTTGTTCCGGTACCGCCAACACCGGGCATGGCGCGGTGCGAATCACTTTCTCTGTGTTGGAGCCTACCAGAAATTCCGTAACCCCGGATGCACCCTTGGTTCCCATCACCACCAGATCCACATCATCTTCTTGCGCAACATTACGCACGCTACTGTGTAAATATCCTTCCTCTACCCGAATAGTTACCTGTAGTTTGTCAAAGCCAGGTTTTCCAATCAATTCCATTTTGATTTTTTCCAGTTCGGACGCAGCAGTTTCGTCATACTGTCCATCTTCCGTGGCGTAGCCTCCCGCAGCCGCATATTCTGCAAACGGAGCAGAATATATGGAAGCCAGGTTTACATGGAGCAACTCCAACTGAGCATTTGCTTTTGAGGCAATTTGCGCCGCCACATTGAGGGCGTTTTTCGAGTTGGATGAAAAGTCAAAAGGGACAAGTATTTTTTTCATGATTGAAGCTTTTTTGTTTGCCGGTACAAAAGTCAACCACAAAATTTCCTGGCGAAATGATTCAGGTCATGCAGGGCATTGATTTTAAGTGCATGTTAGCGAGTGTCTGTGCTACCTAAATGGTGCTAAATTATTACGCAAAAAAAATCGCGCCTTACCAACCAATGTCGATAAGGCGCGAATGTATTCGAATAAGGACTGGGTTAGTACCTGTAATAATCCGGCTTGAATGGGCCTTCTACTTGCACGCCGATATATTCAGCCTGGTGTTTGTTCAACTCTTCCAGTTCAACACCGATTTTGCTGAGGTGCAATCGGGCCACTTTTTCATCCAGATGTTTTGGCAGCATGTACACCTTGTTTTCATAATTCCCTGCATTTTGCCACAACTCCAACTGCGCCAGAACCTGGTTGGTGAAGGAGTTAGACATGACAAAGGATGGATGACCTGTAGCACAGCCCAGGTTTACCAAACGACCTTCAGCTAAAACCAGAATGTCTTTGCCTTCTATGGTGTAGAGATCTACCTGCGGTTTGATGGTTACCTTGGTATTGCCATAGTTTTGGTTCAACCAGGCCATATCAATTTCATTGTCAAAGTGGCCAATGTTGCACACGATGGTTTTGTCGTTCATCATGCGGAAATGTTTTTCCTGCACAATATCGCAGTTGCCGGTTGCTGTTACCACGATGTTGGCACGCGGAATAGCATTTTCCATACGTTTTACTTCAAAACCGTCCATAGCAGCCTGAAGGGCGCAAATTGGATCAATTTCGGTCACAATTACACGGGCGCCCGCGCCGCGCAAGGATGCCGCTGAGCCTTTGCCTACATCGCCATAACCCGCAACAACAGCAACTTTGCCAGCCATCATCAAGTCGGTGGCGCGACGAATCGCATCCACGAGGCTTTCTTTACAGCCGTATTTGTTGTCGAATTTCGACTTGGTTACTGAATCATTAATGTTTATGGCTGGCAAAGGCAAGGAACCTTTTGCCACACGCTCATACAAACGGTGAACACCAGTCGTTGTTTCTTCAGAAATACCTTTGATACCGGCAGCCAGTTCCGGATATTGATCCAACACCATGTTGGTAAGGTCGCCACCATCGTCCAAAATCATGTTCAGGGGCTGGCCGTCTTTAAATGCAAACAAGGTTTGTTCGATACACCAGTCAAATTCCTCCGCATTCATGCCTTTCCAGGCGTACACAGGGATGCCTGCTGCAGCAATAGCAGCTGCGGCATGATCTTGTGTGGAGAAAATATTACAGGAGGACCAGGATACCTCAGCACCGAGTTCAACCAGGGTTTCAATGAGAACTGCCGTTTGAATGGTCATGTGCAGGCAACCTGCAATCCGGGCGTTTTTCAGGGGCTTGCTTGCGCCAAATTCTTCACGCAAAGCCATCAGGCCG
>JAEUUS010000085.1 GCA_016787545.1 Saprospiraceae bacterium | reverse complement strand
TGCCGTTTACGGAAAAGACGGCATTGAGGAAGGCGCTTTGAAACAAATGAACATCGCCATGCAACTCCCGGTAGCGGTGGCCGGGGCCCTGATGCCGGATGCGCATCAGGGTTACGGGCTGCCGATAGGCGGAGTGCTGGCTACACGCAATGCCGTGATTCCTTACGGCGTAGGTGTAGACATCGGTTGCCGAATGGCTTTGTCTGTTTTCGATATTCCGGAGGACCATTTTTTCGAAAACAAGTCCTTCTACAAACGCGAACTCATTGCGCATACCGCCTTTGGCGCTGGCAATGGATTCCAGGGCGCCTACCGCGCCCAGCACGATATTCTCGACCGGCCGGAGTTCGGAATGACCCCGTTCATCCAGTCGCTGAAAGATAAAGCCTACACACAACTGGGTTCCTCCGGCGGTGGAAACCACTTTGTGGAATGGGGCATCATCGAGTTCGCGGAAAACGACGAAGCCCTGGGCATTCAAAAAGGTCGTTACCTGGCCTTGCTGACGCACTCCGGTTCCCGCGGATTTGGCGCAACGGTGGCCGGGTATTACACCCGATTGGCCAAGGACTTGTGCAAATTACCGCCGCATGCCGCCAATCTGGCTTATCTCGACCTCAATACCGAGGCCGGACAAGAGTACTGGATGGCCATGAACCTGGCCGGCGATTATGCCTCAGCTTGCCATGAGGTGATACACCAAAAGCTTACCAAAGCCATTGGAGGAACGGTGCTGGCCCGGGTAGAAAACCACCACAACTTTGCCTGGAAAGAAACCCTCAACGGCGAAGAAGTGATTGTGCACCGAAAAGGCGCCACACCGGCTGGGAAAGGTGTGATGGGCATCATTCCGGGCTCCATGACCGCCCCGGGATTCCTGGTGCGCGGTAAAGGAGAAACCTCTGCCCTGCACTCTGCCTCCCACGGCGCCGGTCGACAAATGAGTCGTACCCAGGCCATCAAAAGCGTGAGCAAACAACAGATGAGCCAGATCCTGCAAGACCTCGGCGTAAGCCTCATCGGTGGCGGTCGTGATGAAGCCCCGATGGCCTACAAAGACATCCATCAGGTATTGGCCGCCCAGTCGAACCTCGTAGACATCGTAGCCCAATTTACCCCCAAAATGGTGCGTATGGCCGACGATGGCAGCCGCGAAGACTAGGGAGTACATGATTGAAGAGTACATGATTACATGAGGGGAGAGGGAGGGCGTTGCTCTTCAAATTCCCTCAGACCTCCAGTCCCAGCGGGGCGGAAATATTGGTAGCAAAGATGATTATCTATGATAAAGCCGGCGGTTGTTCCCTGGTCGGGCGTTTCTGATGGCGCCGATGTATGGACCCGGTAGGGAATCCATATGCAGAGCAATTGTTTGGCCTTTGATGTACCGGTCGCGGGTTCGATTCCCGCCTTCTTCGGAAGTAGCTCAGTGGTTAGAGCAGTACCCTTTTTGCAGGTTCGAATCCTGCCCGCGTGAGCGGAAGCATAATGGTTATGCACTGGACTGTGGATCCAATTCTCCAAAGCAGGGCGCTTTTCAAATGCCCAACCAATCTGTGCGCAGCGCTTCCGTTGCCTAGCGCTGCATCCATCGAATAACCTATGAATTGACGAGATAGATTTTTTGTTCATCAAGGCTTGAGGAGGGCACAATGCGGGACATTTTAACCGACGAAAAACGAAGATGAACGGAAAATATGGCCGTCAATTCATAGGGAATTCGGTGGATGCAGCGCTAACAACAACGGTAAGCCGACTCTGCAGGTATCCATCGCTTTCAGCACAGCATGAAGCGGAAAAAGTATTGCTCAGACAGGGCCCACGGAACTTGTTCCCAAACGCCCGGCCCTGATCCATGCCCTATCCCGAATGCCCTGTTGCAAGCCAAGGTTACCTCCGTTGGAAAGCCGTGAAGCGCTGACGCATAGGTTTTTTGAACGATGAACGATGATACGATGGACGATGAACGATGGACGATATGATTTCGACGGTTCCTAAACCTCATAGGTTTTAAAAACCTATGAGGTTTAGCCAAACGCCAAACCAAACGCCAACTCAAACACTCCCACACTCAAAAACTCAAACACTCAACTATGCTTATTCCAACCAACCACATCGCGCTGGTATTCAAGCGTGAAAAACTGACCCGCATTTTGCACGACGGCTTCCAATGGGTGTGGCCGGGCGAAAAAGCGGAATTATACAACATGTCGGAGGCATTTTTGCCCCCACAGGAGCTGAATGTGCTGCTGCAAAATGCCGAACTGGCATCCTTGCTTCAGGTATTCGAAGTAGCCGATCATGAAATTGCGTTGCTGTACCGCGATGGTTTGTTCCATCAGGTACTCACCGCCGGCAAGTTTGCCTTCTGGAAAGGGGCCACTGCCTACCATGTGGTGAAGGCCGATATTACCCGCACCGAAGAGGTGAATATCGACCTGAACCTGATCTCCAAGGGCAACCTGGCCAGCTACCTGCGGGTGGTGCAGATTGCCGCTTTTGAAAAAGGTATATTGCTCATTAACGGCGCCGTAGTGCGCGCCCTGGAACCGGGCAGCTATTATTTCTGGAAAAACCAGGACTCCGTGTCCAGCGTGAAAACCGATATGCGCCAGATGACGGTAGATATCCTTGGTCAGGAAGTGCTGACCCGTGATAAAGCTCAGTTGCGTATCAATGCCACCGCGCAATACCGCGTGACCGATATCATGAAAGCCCTGGTGGAAAACAAGGACTTCGATAAGCAGCTGTATACCCAGATGCAGATGGCCTTGCGCGAAATTGTGGGTAAACTGAGCTTCGACGAGCTGATGGAGAGCAAAGACCAGATTGCCCAACAGGTGCTGGCCAATGCTGCCGAAAAAGCCCGAGAACTGGGCGTAGTATTAATGGATTTCGGGGTGAAAGACATTGTGCTTCCCGGCGACGTGAAAGAAATCATGAACCAGGTTCTGATCGCGGAAAAACGCGCCCAGGCCAACGTGATCATGCGTCGG
>JAEUUS010000002.1 GCA_016787545.1 Saprospiraceae bacterium | reverse complement strand
GAACTCAAAAATTCAAATACTTCTTTGTTCTTATCCAGCGCTACTACCATGTCTTTTTCAGCGCCAACTTCTGCTGTGATCAGGTGATCGCAGTGAACTGTGCTGGGTACAGCAACTTTTTTCCGGCCGCAGGTCATGAATTGCAACAGCGCCATCTGAGCAGTTGCATCCTGCATGGCCACCCGATCAACCTGAAAAAATACATAATCCGAGCCACGCTTATAATCAGCAAGCTTGTTGTCTGAATGAAGGTGGGCAAAAAGGATTTTTTCAGAAAGGGTCAGGGGGCGTTTCAGTTTCGCTTTCGCAGCATCCACACGGTCGGGGAAGGAGGCGTAAAACGCCTTGAGCATTTTGATGTCGAATATTGTAGAGGCCATTGTTATAATTTTGTTCAAAAAACGCGCAAATGTAGCGCTTTTGCCTGCCAAACGAACGGAAAAGGATTGAAAAAGTTTTGAAAAACATCAATATTTCCCTTTTTATATATCGTCTTAATTATGACGCCACCTGAACTTATCCTTTCTTGATATGTGCAAAAAAAAGTGCCGCTTCCCGGCATGTGGGAAGCGGCACCAGGTATCTAATGGCAGTCAAATTAGCCTTTCACTTCTTCAAATTCTACATCCTGCGCTTCATTGCCGGAACCGCCGCCACCTCGTGGACCGCCAGTTGCAGAATCATACGGATTCTCGGCAGGCTGACCACCTCCGGCCGCTTGTTGCGCAGCGTAGATGTCCTGACTGGCCGCATTCCAGGCTTCTGTAAGGGCAGCCTGGGCTGCATCCAAACGATCCATGTCTTGCGCCTTATGCGCTTCGCGCAGATCTTCCAGCGACTTTTCGATTTTCTCCTTGTGATTCGCAGGGACTTTGTCGCCGAATTCTTTCAGCTGCTTTTCAGTCTGGAAAACCAATGAGTCGGCAGCATTCAGCTTTTCGGCACGTTCACGCACCTGACGGTCCGCATCTGCGTTCGCCTGGGCTTCTGCTTTCATCCGGGCAATTTCTTCTTTGCTCAAGCCTGTGCTTGCTTCGATCCGGATATTTTGCTGTTTGCCGGTGCCTTTATCCATGGCCGTTACGCTCAGAATACCGTTGGCATCCATATCGAAGGTTACTTCAATCTGTGGCACACCACGTGGAGCAGGCGGAATATCGTTCAGGATAAACCGACCCACAGAGCGGTTATCACGCGCCATCGGGCGTTCGCCCTGAAGGATGTGGATTTCTACCTGTGGTTGGTTGTCAGAAGCTGTTGAGTAGGTTTTGGATTTCTTGGTAGGTACCGTGGTATTTGCTTCGATAACCACATCGTAGATATTACCCATGGTTTCAATACCTAAAGAAAGCGGCGTTACATCAAGCAACAATACATCGCTCACTGCACCGCTCAATACGCCTCCCTGAACAGCAGCGCCAATGGCCACTACTTCATCCGGGTTTACAGAACGGTTGGGCTTTTTACCAAAGAAACGCTCTACTTCTTCCTGAATACGCGGGATACGCGTGGAACCGCCTACCAGAATCACTTCGTCTACTTCATTAGGACGCATTCCGGCATCCTGCATGGCTTTGCGACATGGTTCCAGGGTGCGCTGCACCAGCGCATCGGTCATTTGTTCAAATTTGGAGCGGCTCAACTTCACCACCAAGTGCTTGGGCACGCCGTCCACTGCCGTGATGTAAGGCAGGTTGATTTCGGTTTCCAAGCCACTGGAAAGTTCAATTTTCGCTTTTTCTGCGGCTTCTTTCAAACGCTGCAACGCCATCGGATCTTTACGCAGATCTATGTTTTCCTGACGTTTAAACTCATCTGCCAGCCATTCAATGATAGCCTGGTCAAAGTCGTCGCCACCCAGGTGGGTATCGCCATTGGTAGATTTCACTTCAAACACACCGCCACCCAGTTCGAGTACGGAGATATCGAATGTACCACCACCAAGGTCATATACGGCAATCTTCATGTCCTTATCACGTTTGTCCAGGCCATACGCCAAGGCAGCAGCGGTAGGTTCATTCACGATTCGTTTTACGTCCAGACCGGCAATGGCGCCAGCCTCCTTGGTTGCCTGACGTTGAGAGTCGTTGAAATAAGCCGGAACGGTGATAACCGCTTCGGTTACTGTTTCGCCGAGATAGTCTTCGGCAACTTTTTTCATTTTCTGGAGCACCATGGCACTCACTTCCTGTGGGGTGTACAGGCGTCCGTCAATTTCTACACGCACGGTGTCATTGTCGCCTTTTACTACTTTATACGGTACGCGTCCAATTTCTTTGGTAGATTCACTGTGGCGCATACCCATAAAACGCTTGATAGAAGCAACAGTGCGCTGAGGATTGGTGATGGCCTGACGTTTGGCAGGAGCGCCTATTTTGCGCTCGCCATTGTCTAAAAATCCGATCACAGAAGGCGTAGTGCGCGCGCCTTCGTCGTTCGCAATAACGATAGGTTCATTACCTACCATTACAGAAACGCAGGAGTTGGTTGTTCCGAGGTCTATTCCAATTATCTTTCCCATATTGCTGGTAAATTAGTTGAAGTCTTTGAGTTTGGAGATGGGTGGCTTTTTTGGAGAATCATCAGCCGTCTTCCCTTTTTATCAATCGTTGTGCCATGCCGAAAAATCTGACGGAATGGCAGAACGAGCTTCCTTCAGGATTGTATTTTGTCAGAAAAGGTGTAGCAGGGCTGGCAAAGCGGCAGTTGCAGATGTTTAATCCTTCAATCTTGCCACCATAATTCCGGTTTGTCCGGGTTGGGAGATAATATATGCTGGCAGGGGCTGCTTGGATACGATCACTTTTTTGCCCAGGGATGAGGCATGCATGAGGTGTATCCGTCCATTTATCTTGATTGCAAAGCCCTGATGAGAAATATCCAGGTCTTTTTTCCAGGCAGTGAGTGAAATGATATCGCCTTCCTGAATCAGGTGTTCCATTTGGGCCACTTTTTCCTGAGGAATGTAGTACCAGGCATGGGCATTAATACGGCGTTCGGCTGCGCGCAGCGCACGAAGGTTGTCCGGATCTTTGATTTTAGGATATTTGGCCGGACGTGCAGAGATGTATCCAATTTGTTTTTGGTAAGGAATTCCGCCCATTTCCCGGGTAAGATCCTGAATTAATCCTCGTTTTTCATTTTGCAGCAACCACCCGGAAAAGTAATGAATCCGCGAACCGTACCCATTGATATATCCACCCCAGTACCGTAATTCCTGCAAGTGATTTTTATAGGTTGAATAATTGTCTGCCGCCGATAAGGCTATAGCCAGACTGTTCTCCATAAACGTCCAGCAATCGAGCTCCGCAAGATTCACCGCCAGACATTCTTCGGCGTTTCGATCCAGACAGCCATGGACGTAGGGTGTTCCGAGGAAACTTCGTGCCACCTCAAGGGTTCGAGCGTTTAGGTTGCTTTCCTTGAGTGCAATTTGCTGTTTTTCCAAAAACAACAGGGAATCTTTCACCGATTCACATACCATTGAGGCAGCAGTGCCCTGAAAAGGATCTGCCAGGGTGGAATCACTTCCTGATCTGACCCACCACAAACAGGGAAGCAGCAAGCTGAACAAGCCGATCCGCCTGAATAACCTGATATTTACTACAGTTTGCTCCAAAAGCCTACAATTTCATTGGTTTAATACAACAAGCCTGCCAAAGTTGCCGACATATAACTGGCTAAAGTACCGGCAATGAGGGCGCGGAATCCAAGTTTTGCCAAATCTGCCCGACGACTCGGCTCAAGAGCCGAAATACCGCCAATTTGAATGCCAACAGAGCCAAAATTAGCAAAGCCGCACAAAGCAAAACTCACTATAGCCACCGTTTTATCCGACAATAAGTGTCCTTCAATGATGGGTTTGAGTTGCAGATAAGCCACAAATTCGTTGGCAACCAGCTTTGTACCCATGAGCGCGCCCGCCTGTGAGGCTTCATGCCAGGGTACACCCATCACAAAAGCAAAGCCTGAAAACAATCCGCCAAGGATGGAGTTCAGTCCAAACTCCGGATGCCCGGCCAGGCTTCCTGCTGCGCCAAGGATATAGTTAATCAACGCGATAAGCGCCAGGAAACCAACCAGCATCGCTAACACATTCAGGCCTACCTTCAAACCATCTGAACAGCCGGCAGAAATAGCGTCTACAATGTTGGAGTGCTGTTTGCCTACTTTAAGTTTTACAACGCCCTGCGTTTCGGATTCTTCCGTTTCCGGCCACATAATTTTGGCAATGGCAAGAGCGCCAGGCGCAGCCATAATACTGGCCGCAATAAGGTATTCCGCTTTTACACCAAATAATATATAGGTGGCCATTACACCACCGGCAATACAGGCAAAACTACCGGTCATGGAAGCCATCAGCTCGCTCATGGTCATGCCGCGGAGGTAAGGTTTAATCATGATTTGCGCCTCCACCTGTCCCACAAAGGCGCTTGAAATATTACTCAACGCTTCTGCACCACTCACTTTCATGATATAATTCAATCCTTTGGCTAACACCTCCACGATCCATTGCATCAAGCCAATATGGTAAAAAATATTCACCAAACAGGCCACAAAAATGATCGTAGGAATAATTTTGAAAAAGAAAATGAAACCATTTTCAGGGCCTAAATAGCTACCGAGTTTGACATTATCTGCCAAAATACCGAAGACAAATTTAGCTCCTTCGTCACTAAAACTCAACACTTTGGTTACAGCCTGACCCAACCAGCCAAATACGGCCTGGCCAACACTTGTTTTAAGAATAAAGACCGCCAACACGGCTTGCAACAACAACCCCATGCCTACCACCCGATAATTAATGGCTTTCCGGTTATGTGAAAGCAAATACGCAAGACCCAAAATAATGACAATGCCGGCAAGTCCAATAAAACGATCCATAGTTTGGAATGTGGTGAATGAAGGGAATGTGGTTAATGTGGGGAATGTGGTTAATGTGGGGAATGTGGTTAATGTGGGGAATGTGGGGAATGTGGCCCAAATTCCGGCGAAATGTACGAAGCCACAATTGATTCTGCGAAATTTTGAGTGAAACCATACTTTCGCGCTCAGTTTTTGATTTTTTCCCATTCCCCACATT
>JAEUUS010000611.1 GCA_016787545.1 Saprospiraceae bacterium | reverse complement strand
GCATTTTCCCGCACATTCATGTAGTACAGGTTGAAGTCGCCAGGGTGATAATTTTTGGCAAAAAACAAGGCGCTGCCTTTAAATTTAGGTTTGGACGCCAGCAAGATGCCTTTGTATACCTCGGCATCTGTTGATTGTTCGTAGATTCGGTTGAAAGGTCGGATCACAGCGCCTTTATTTTGCGTTTTTGGAACGTACACTTCCGGTGTGGTGCTCCAGGAGAGCGGATTGGTACAAACCGTTTTCTGATCCTGCTTAAGTCGTTTGCCAAACCTGCGTTCCCAGGTGCGCCAGGTGCAATAACAGTCTACCTGATCCGGTTTTTCGCAAGGTTTCAGTTTTTTAAAATCTTTGGCAGCTACTGGCCAGCCCACTATATAGGCTGCCACTAATTGCTGTTCCAGATCAGTGCCTTCTACCATTTGCTGCACCAGGGTTTTTACGTGCAGTCCACCCTGACTATGGCCGGCCAGTATAAATGGCCGGCCATAGTTCCAGTGTTTTAAGTAGTATTGAAAGGCTGTTTTGGTATCAGCATAAGCCACCTCCAGCGACCTCCTTGCCGAAACACTGTCTTTTTTGGTAAAAAATGCGTGCAAATGTGCCTGGCGGTAACGCGGCGCAAATACCCTTCCGGCTCCATTAAAAATGGACGCCTGATACTGGATACTGCCATTATCAGTCTTACGATTGGTTCGTTCGTCGGTCATGGAGGCGTTCCAGTCGCGCTGATGCCGTAAATCGCCGGTATAAGTGGTTGGATGCAGGAAGAAGACATCTATAGTTGCATCTTTTTGTAAATCCGGCGCTTTGTCCGCATTTGGACTTAGATCAGCCGGATCTGATTTATCGGGATGCGCGGCCCAGTTTTCCAACAGGGCATAATCTGCCGCAGAGGGTACTTGAGCGGGGTCGAAAGTAGCGCGTGGTTTCACAGAACCACAGGAATAAAGGGTGAGCAGTGGACACAAAAACAAGAAGGAAAGGCGCCAGATCATGTAATAATTATTTGCCCGAAACATACGTTGGATTTCGGTTTTTGGATCATTTTTCATAGCTTGGAGTATGTTTGCAGCGCTTAAACGAATAGCCATTCAAATAAATTTCCTCTGATTGAACATCCTTTTTGAAGATCACGACCTGATGGTGCTGGATAAACCGGCAGGACTTTCTACGGAAAGCGGCCATGCCTCCCACCCTTCTGCGGAGAAACTTGCCCAGGAATTATTTCATCAAAAACAGCCTGAATCGCGTCGCATACCGTATCTCCGGGCAGTTCACCGACTTGATCGTGCATCGGGCGGCGTATTGGTTTTGGCCAAATCCAAACAGGCATTAACGGAATTAATGCGGCAGTTTGAGCAACGTTTGGTCAAAAAAACGTATCAAGCGTTAACCGATCATGCACCGAAACACGATTCAGGTGTTTTGTCGCACTGGTTAAAAAGGGATGAATCAGGGAAAAAAGCTCTGGTTTTTGACCAGAATATGCCTGGCACACAACCATGTGCTCTGGAATACAAAGTGTTGGAACGACGCGATGGAATGGCCTTGCTGGAAATTTACCCGGAAACCGGCCGGTTCCATCAAATTCGAGCCCAATTGGCCCATATTGGTTGCCCGATCTACGGAGATGTATTGTATGGTGGACCATTATGGCAGGAACATAAAATCAAATTGCAAGCCATACGTTTATATTTCATGCATCCCAGAACAAATACACCTGTAACTATAGAAGCCCCCTGGGATGCCTGGAGCTTGTAAACCCCAAATTGTAAACAACCCATGCATCAAATTCTTGTACTTGCGCTGCTCGGATTTTTGATTCCAAAGCCGCTTTCCGCACAGCTGATTAATACCATACTGGATCCGGATATCTGCTCCGTTCAACTCACTTTGGCGGGCTCGCCATTATCCATGCCCATTGTGAACCTCAATACCGGAAATAATACCCTGGTGCTGCAGTTTGACCACATGGGAGACGTATTAAAGGATTACAAATACACGCTGGTCCATTGCAACAGCGACTGGCAACGGTCGGACCTGAGTGATAACGAATACATTGACGGGTTTACCGACGATCGGATCACTTTGGTGGAAACTTCGTTTAACACCCTATCGCAATACACCCATTACAGACTTGGGCTTCCCAATCAGAATATGCGCTGGGCGCGTTCGGGAAATTACATCCTTCAGGTTTTTGATACAGAAGACGACCAGCTTGTACTTTCCAGGCGTTTTTGTGTTGTGGAGCCCCTTTGGCGTATTGACGGAGAGTTTGTGCGCGCCTCCCGCGTTGACAAGTTAGACACACACCATGAAATTGACTTTACGGTAATTCCCAAGGGTGTACGCGTTTCCATGCCACAAAATGATGTGAAGGCTTTTGTGTTACAAAACGGTCGGTGGGACAATGCTTTAGGGCCAATAAGACCATTTATCACGCGTGGCGATAATCTGGTATTCGATTATCAGGATCAGATTCTGTTTCCTGCTGGAAAAGAATTCCGCTTTTTTGATATCCGGTCGTTTGATTACCGTGGTGAATTTGTACGGGGTATTACAGAAAAGCCTACCTACTTTGAAGTAACCCTCCAGCCGGATGAATCAAGGTTTGACAGACCGGTCATTTTCAGACCTGATGCTGATGGACGATTTGTTATTGACAACCTGAACGCCAATCAAACGCTCCTGCAATGTGATTATGCAGCAGTATTGTTTTCCATCAAGCAAAATCAGGCGCTCGACGATTCTGATATTTATGTGTTTGGCGAATTGAGTGACTGGCAATTGAAGCCGGAATTCAAAATGCAATACGATGAACAGGCACGTGTGTACTGGTGTGAGGCCTGGCTTAAACAAGGACATTACGATTATCAATACCTCGTGGTGGATCCGCGCACCGGCAAGCCGGACACCGACGGTTTTGAAGGGAATTGGTACGCTACCGGCAATCAATACACCATTTTAGTGTACTTCCGGCCCTTTGGCGCCCGATACGACCGCCTTATGGGCGCTGTAACGCTGAATAGTGCGAAAAGGTAGCGACTTACGATGTACGACTTACGATGTACGACTTACGAGGTACGACTTGCGATGTACGACTTACGATGTACGCCTTGGGGCGTAGCCCCCAAACGTCGGTAGCTTGGGCAACCGGTCGGCGTTGCCCTGCCGCATAGCGGCGAAACATCTTTTAAATAGTTGGCGGGTTAAAGTCGTCTTCATCAAAGAAAACATTGACTTGCTGAACGCCATGCGTTTGCCGCAGCGTGCGGACCAGTTCTTCCGTTAATTTGCTGTTTTTCAGGGTAACATGGTAATTGCTCTCTGTTAGGTCTTCGAGCCCTATATTTTTCAGACTGACGAGCTTTAAACTACTGCAATACCGCATGATGGGTTTAGTTAAGTCGTGCTGATCTGAAGCATGATATACCACCTGAAGCAAATAATGGCGTTTTCTGGGTGCTCCAAAATTGGTGAAGGTAAGGGCGATCACCACCAATCCTGCCAACAGGCTGCCGGTTAGCGCCACAGCATTCAATCCAACGCCGCATGCCATCCCGAGGGCCAGCGAAAGGAATATAAACACCAGATCCATGGTATCCCGGATAGCCGTTCTAAAACGAATAATACTCATGGCGCCAACCAGTCCAAATGCCCGGGCAATGTTGTTACCAATTACCATAATCACGATAGCGGCTATTATGCTCAACAGCACTAATGAGTTCACAAACGTAACGGAATACGATGGACCTCTGTAAGTTAGTCTGTATATAATACTTAGCATCAGTCCGCAGATAAATGCAACCAACAGGTTAGCCAATACATCAGAGGTGGCGGTAGGGAATACGGCCAGGTTCTGATAATCGAGAAATGCGGAATTTTCAAAATCAGGTTGCACGGAACTCAAGGCTTAACAGGTAATGCCAATGCATTTTCCCAGGTGATGGTTTCGGTTGGATTAGGAAGTGGCTTCAACTGGCCTTTGGCCAATGCCTCTCCTCTCTTCATCGGATTGATAAAATGATTGGAATTTATGGTTCCAACATATTTGGATGCCGGTTCTTTGCGCAACTGAAAGTCTTCCATAATCGGCTTTACCCAAGTTGGGCAATAGTGATTAAACTTAACTTCCAAAATAAAAAAGCCCGGATATGCATAACTGGCGCCGGTTTCCTGGTAAAGATTTTCTACTTCCGGATAACCTACACTGCGCAAATGGAGGTCGAAAGTTACCCGAAAATCGTTCTCCAGGTCCATATTTTTACCCAGAAAAGGCTCCCTTTCATAGATGACATTGATCACAGGGCGCAGGTTTTTGCTGTGGATCTGATAAAAAAAGCGACGGGCGTTATCCGGGTTTTTAATCAAATGAACATAATCGTCAAAAACGACTCCAGGCTTAAACAACTCCTTAATTACACCGAAGGGCGCATCTGCCCGGTTTTTTAATATCGGCCCCTCATATTTGCGCTTAATTTCCAGAAACACGGTACTATTATCGTCGCCCACATTGTACCCACGAATGCGCACTTTCATCCGATGCGCAATACCGTCAATTTTGGTGTGGTACATCTCGAACCCGGGGGTATCAAAATAAATGCTCCGTACAGTGTACATACCAGTTTCCTGCTTTGCAGCAAAACCATCACGCCGCAAAAACGGCAGCATAGCGCTGTGGAGCAACTGATATTGTTCAGATGGAACGAGATATTTGAATTCGTAACGCAAAAGGGATGGGGTTATTAGAGCTGAAAATTTAACATACGGAGCAGGTATTCGCGTTGGGTAATTTGGCCAAAATCGAGTCGGCAGAAGGTAGAAACGCCAGTGCTGAGACGCGTTCCGGAGCTATCCGGTTGTACATAGGCTGTAAGCATGGATACCTGCCGGTTGTCGAGCACTTCAACCTTGGTCCCTAATGCGCCATATTTACCTTGAAAAACATGCCCGCTCTGTACATCCTTTATAGAGATGCCAATGCCTGGATGCAGATGACGTAATTGTTCTACGCGAACAGGAATCCGCACCACATATTCATCTGCTCGTTGCAGGGTGAGTAAATCTTCCGGCACTGCGGAGGTTGTTATCCAGCCAGAAAAAGGCGCCCGGATGACGAATGAAAGTCCTTTTTGTTTGAGGATTTGCAGACGGTTTTTCAAGCCCTGCAATTGCGCCTGCGTCACGCCAACGGTTTCTATTTTAAGGCCGGTATTCACGTTTTCCAGGTATTTTTGGGCTATTTCAACTTGAATTTTGGCCAGATTCCATTCGTTTTCTGCAATTTGAAATTCCGTGGCAGCAATTAAGCCTTCTCCTTTGAGTTTTTTCTTCAAATGGTAAAAATCCTCCTTGAGCTTTAAGTCCTGCTCGGCAAAATGAAGTTTGTTTTCTGCCTCTTCAACAATGGGCGGCTTATCGCCGGTTACATCCGATTTCAATTGTGCTCCGTATAAAACCAACTGAGCTTCAATCTGCTGGATTTCTTCCCGTTGGCGAATGGAATACATGCGCACCACTGTATCTCCGGCAGTAACAAAGGAGCCCGAAGGAATGTCAATTTTTATCCCTGAAAAATCACCTTGCTCAAACTGAAAGGCATCAATCTGCTGTGCCACGCCTGACTTATGGTCGCGAATAACAGACGTCAGCCTTCCGGTTTGATCCTGCACCAGACGCCACTCCTGTGCAGGCAACACCCTGCCGATGCTTTCCGCTGCATAGGGCAATTTTATCGGCACATACAGGGCTGCTATCAACACCGCCAGGATCAACAGCCCTCCCAAGAGTCGTTTCAAATCGTGTCGCAAGGTATCGTATAAAGGTTAGGTACAAGTTTGGAAGTTTACACCAAAGAGCAAAAAGGGCCTCATTCTATGCTATCAAGGTAACAGGAAGTAACCCCTACAGTACAAAATTCTTCGCGTCTTCGCGCCTTTGTGCCTTTGTGCCTTTGTGTAAACTTAGTTCCTTTTCACCAGTTTAATGGTTTGTTCAAATTCACCAGTGGAGCATTTCAAGAAATATACACCAGGTGTAAGGTTGTTATCCGCCATGTTCAAGCGGGTTACACCCTTGCCTGTTGTTTCCCCTACGAGGTTTTCTGCTACCTGGTTGCCTAATAGGTTGTACAACCGGAAGCTAAGTTTAGACATTTCAGGCACATAAAAGTTTATCGTCAAATCGTCCTGAAAGAGTGTCGGCGTTACGCTGAAACTTGGCTGGAAATTTTCTCCGGTCTCCTTCACTGCAGTGCTTGTCTTGCTGAAATGTGCCACAATGGTGTCGGCCATGTTCAGATTCAAGTATGCGTATGCAGAATCCGGATCGGTAAAGGTATGGTTCCCGGCTGACCAGTGGTCAAATTTGTATCCGGCAGTTTCATCTGCCACGGCCCAAAGTTTCAGGCCTGCATCTGCACCACCAAAATAGGGTTGACTATGCGGAAACTGGTCAGCAGTAAAGGTTAGGGTATTGATGTTAACTGAACCGGAAAGAGGTGGATCCACAGCCACTACCGTTTGATAGGGTCCATTTACGGTGTAACAATCATCCATCAAGGTTGGCAACAACACACAACGCTCTGTGATGAAGTCGCGAAGTTCATTGATATTATTTTTCCATTCAGCATACGTTCCATCCCAACGCAAGGCATGGCGCTCCATTTCCGGATCAATCAGGCCTTCAATGGTATCCAGATAATTCAGCATGTTTTCGCATCCAAAAACAGTGTGCATCAAATCTGCCATTCGTGTTACATAGTAGCGCTCAACCTCCTGATTGGTTCGCAATTTGTTCAAAACCCGGATATGTTGTTCCGGATCTGAACCGCCCGAAAGTCCTTCTGCATCACATGGAGGAGCGTCTGGCTGGGTAGATGGCAATCCGGTGTAGTTGATATAGTGATCGAAAGTGGCATCATTATCCCAAAGAATATAACCCCATTTTTGGTGACCTCCCTCCGGGTTCAACCCGCGCCAGATACCAGTGTTATAATTGAGCCAATCCGTACAAACGGTGAATGAATTCACAATTACATAGTCAATCAGACTTTTGTAATCGTAGTGCTCATCCACGTATTTGAATTTATCGGGGTTGTTCATGTTGTTGTTCAAGATATAGGCCCGCATGGAATGCCAATCAGCAATGGCAGGATCACCACCATATTCAGCCCAGGTCCAACCCCAGGTCAATACGTATTGCAAGTCATATTCGCCCTGGCCATAATAGTGTTCGGTAAAGTCATGATCGTCCGGGATCTCACGCATATCATACACGCCCCAATATTGTCCGTTGAGGTAAACAATACATTTTTCGGCGGTGCGCACATCCAGGTTCAAACCGCCGCGTTTGGCCAGGTTGTGGATATAGGCATCGCGCACGTGCGCGCTGCCCTCATTGGCCAGGTGGTGTGCGGCAGGATAGTTGTCGTCGCCAGAAGCACGCATGATGATGCGCTGGAACTCATCGCGTTCAGTGAGCGGGAACAGTTTTTCGTTGATCACGGCGTTGTAACCCATTTCATCCCGGCTTACCCAGTCGAGGCTACGCTGATCGTTGGCCCAGGAGTCTTGTCCGTGACTGTTCAATTCGCCATAAGTACGGGCTTTTCTATCCCGATTTTTATCAAAATACTCAATACTTCCCCACGGACGAAGGCTTTGGTTGCCATTGGCCAGTGCAATAACCTGATCGGAGGCTACAGAAATAACTGCCAGGCTGTGTTCGTCGTCTATAAAATAGGTGTTGAACTGTACAAAACTGGGCAAAATCAGTGGATTATTGCTGAAAGTTGCTGCTTTGATAACGGTAGATTGCGTTAACACAAGCGGACTGGTGTATTCCTGGGCATTGATGCCTGGCTCAGATCCGTCCAGCGTATACCGGATAATGGCATTGGGTTCGCTGGTGCTGATAGCCACTGTAACGGAGCCCTGATAGAAGCCGGCGGTTTGGTTCATTGTCGGACGGGCGGCAAAGGCAATGGCCGTTGGGCTATTGTTGTTGGAAGTACCCAGCGTGGGTTCTGTGCAAATGCGCCATTCGTTGCTTCCATCCGGGAATCGGGCCACAGATTGGTGTACTTGGGTTTTTACTACATCAATTTCTTGCAAAATATTGCCTCCGGGATCTGCCAACACCAGTTGTTCCGGATTGGGTTTGGTTTGCGTAAGCTTAAAATTGGTATGTAAAGAACCTTGTGGATCTTTCAGTCCACGGCCGGAACACCACACGTACAGGTAGCCTTGTGCCTGTATGGTAGTATTGGCCGGGAAGGTCCACTTGGTAGGCTTGTTGTTGTTGTCGCTCAAATGATAGCCAGACAAATCCACAGCACTGTTGGTGTTATTGTAAAGCTCTATCCAGTCTTCAGTACTTTGGTAGTAATCATAAAACTGCTGCAGGTTGGCACAGGAGTATTCATTAATAACTACCTGGGCTTGCATAGACGAGGCAAGGCTCATCAAGAGCAATAGAATGTTTAGACGTAGCATAAAAGAGTGTTTTAGTTGTTGTGTGTTTGAGTGCTTGAGTTGGCGTTCAGCTTGACGGAATGCTAACACGAGGGAGGGTTATAGTTTTACGAATCGGGTTTGCCCGAGGTCGGTTTTTATCCAATAGACGCCTGCCGGTAAGGATTCCAGTTGCAGGTTTACGCTGAATGCCTGGTCCGGGTATTCCTCATACACCTGTTGCCCCCAGGCATTCAGCACGCGCACCTGTGAAAGCGGCTCGCTGGACTCCAAACGGAACTGCCCGTTGTTGGGGTTGGGTAAAATGCGCAAAACAGGCTGATTTTGAGGCTCATCTGTAGCAATAGTCAACGAATTCTGTGCACTGAAGGTGGGAGGCATAAAGGTAAAATTGCCTGTTCCGTTGGGGTAGCGACCATAAGATATATCCGGAAGTTGTTGCCCAAAGGTTACTTCATCCAGTACCGTGGATATACCGTTGGATAGGATCAACGTTTCGCCGCCAGCCGCCAGTTTAAAATTGGCATGGAAAGGGCCTTGCAAATCGTCATTATCCATCCACACAACTAAATAGCCATGTGCCGGAATGCTCACATTGGCCGGGAAAGCCCATTTGTTGCGGTCGGCAGGATCGTCTGATAAATAAAGTCCAAACAAACTGATAGCCTGGTTGGTATTGTTGTACAATTCCACCCAGTCTTCCAGTTCGCCAGCCTCGTCGGCTTCACCAGTTTCATTATCAGCCAAAATTTCGTTGATCACTACATCGCCGACATTCGGCAAATTAGGGGTTGCCATATAAAATTCATGCTCGGCACGGGCCGGACTAAATATGCCTGCCTGGGCGTTCTCTGCATAAATGTAGAATTGCATCGTTGGATCCAGCATGACGAAAGAAGCGCCGAATACGCCATCACCCGCCGCACCATCCTGGTTCAAGCCATCGTCCAGCATGGTTACTTTCTGAAACACATCTGAAGAATCTTCCCGCCAGGCCAGGGTTACTGTAACAGCATTGGTCACCTGTGCTGTTACCCAGTAGGTGCTGACTCCTGTTCCGGTAACATTGCTGATAGCAGGCGCTTGTGCTGTTAGATTAGCATTGGCAATGAGGAAATTATACCGCGCATTCATCAAATCAGAAATACCCGGCACCGTACCGAATCCGCCACCGCCGCCTGTGCTGACGGAGCTGGTTACGTTAGTCTGGAAATTGGCATAGGAATAAAATTTCTTGGTGTCTGACTGAACAGCTGCATCAATCAGGGCTTGCATTTCCAGCGCACGATCCTTGTAATCGTCCTCTGAGGCAAAATTTTCTGTCAAAATGGTTTTGAGGTGGGCCAGGTACATGCGTTTCCAGGCAGGATTGGCCAGGAGTTGTTTGATCAGGGGACGACTGGAGTTGCCGGATTGCACCAGAGGATCCATTTGTTTCATCTGGGTTTGTGTGAGCAATTGATTGGCACTCAGCAAGGGGAATCCGCCGAAACTCATGTTCAAATCCCACAAAGTGCTTAAAAACCGATCGTTTTCATCGTAATACAGGTAATAGTTCTGACCAAATGCGCCTGTGTAGGAATCCAGGTTCACCAGCACATTGTTGAATGCCAGCATCCAGAGCGCGCGGTCTACATCCAGCACACTTTCCACGCTGTTGGGGTTGTTTTTCAGCGTTTCCATCAGATCCAGCAGTTCTGCCCAGCCGTAATCTGATTGGATATCGTATTTATTGTAGTAAAAAGCGCTGTCGGCGCTGCTGTACACCAGGTCGGGATAATTGCCACCGGTGCCGGGTCCGCCAAAATCCTCCGGATTGCACTTAAAAAAAGCATTATCCCCGTTAGTGGCAAAATGTTTTTGCAGGAATGACTTGTTGATACTCTCTGTATTGGAATAAAGCCCCCAGTAAGTGCCATTTATCCATACCTTGGCATGGTTGGAGAGGGGGGCATCCATGTATTTTCGGGCAATTTCATAAGAAAGTGGCTCCCGTACAAAAGTAGGGTCAGAAAATCCATTGCCAAGTTTGATATCTTTGATACCATTATAGCTCTGTCCTTTTTTGACAAAATTCAACTCAATGTGCAAGGGGTTTTTGTTGTTGTTGGCGCTGTAGGAGCTGTTGCCCTTGTATTTTACCCCAACAGAATCAAATAAAATACCGTTAATCTCCACTGATTTGGCCAGTAGGTACTCCCCATTATCAATGGCCTTCAGTGAGTCTAATTTGAAGTCCCAGTTGCTTTGGTAGAAGGTGAGCTTTATCTCCTGCACAACGGCAGGATCGTACAGGTTTTGGGCCGAAACGGTAAAAGGTAGGCAAAAAAGTGCCAGCAAGCGAAGGTTCATGGATACAGAAAATAGTGGTTGAACAGTCAGAAAGATACTGCTTAATTGGTGCGAATGCCCGGGTTTAGCAGAATTTCCAGGCGAATGTAGGCGCAAACCTTTTAACCCCTCAAAAGAAATCGGTCAATTCGCTAATTTTTGCGGTAAAACAAGTCGTCGTACATTAGCCCGCGAAAAAATCCGGACATCAACATGTCAAAACAAAAATCACAGAGACCGGCGCCTCAGCCCAAAAAAGTGGCAGCACCTGCCAAATCATCCAATCCCAGGACTTCCACTGTCTTACTACCTGACTCCGACATTCAGGGAATCATGTGGGTTGGGCTCGCCGCTGCCCTGCTCGGCATGGTATTGTACCTCAATACCCTGGGGCATCAATATACACTCGACGATTTTTCCATCATTAAATCCAACTGGATTACCAAAGGCGGATTGAAAAACATCGGCCTGATTTTCTCCACGGAGTACCGTTTTGGCTCCTGGAACAGCCCGGGCTCTCTCTATCGCCCCATTCCACTTACTATGTTCGCCTGGGAATGGCAGATGTCGCCCGATAAACCGTTCCTGGGGCACTTCATGAACGTATTGTTCTACGGTCTGACGGGTTGGGTGCTTTGGTCTACCTGGCGCCGGGTGCTGGCAGCGCATCCGCCGGTACTAGCGGCTATTGCAGTGCTGGTGTTCATGGCTCATCCGGTGCACACCGAGGTGGTAGCCAATATCAAAAGCCGCGATGAAATTCTGGCCATGCTTTTTGGTACGCTCACCCTGCGTGCCATTTGGGAATATATCGGAAAAGACCAGGCAAAATGGCTGTTCTTGGCGGTGGTTTGTTATGGTTTAGCCATGTTTTCCAAAGAAAGCGCCATCACGCTGATGGCCGTATTCCCATTAGCCATTTGGTATTTTGCGCCTTCAGCTGCCCATAAAATATTTAAAGTGGTACTGGCTCTTTTGGTGCCTGCCGTAATCTTTCTGCTGGTGCGCAAAAAAATCCTGGATGCGCAGCCTTATCAGGAGGCATATTCCATACTGGATAATTTCATGTCAGAATCCAAAAATCAGGGCGAGCGACTTGCATCGGCTTTTATGATGTGTGGCCGGTATTTGTGGACCCTCATATTTCCGCATCCACTGGTGTCTGATATGGGTTATCCACAGGTAAAAGTGGTGAATTTTAGCGATTGGCGCGCATTAATTGGCTTTCTTGCATACGTGGGTATGGGTATTTGGGCACTCGTGCAACTACCTAAACGACATTTCCTGTCGTTCGCCATCCTTTTCTACCTGGCCACTTTTTCCGTATTCAGCAACGTACTGATGATGATCGGCACGTCATATGGAGAGCGTTTGTTGTATATTCCTTCTTTTGGTTTTGCGTTGGGTGTTGCCTGGCTGTTTGGCAAGATATTTAAGATCGACGATATGAAGCAGATCTGGAACCCGAATGGCAAAGGGACGGCCTTGTGGATTGCCGTTGGTGCATTGCTCGCGGCGTATTCCCTGAAAACGGTGACACGCAACGGAGCATGGTACGATAGCGCGTCGCTGTATGCAGCGGATTTACCTAATTCGCCCAATTGCACCAAACTGAATTACCATAATGCGCTGGAGGTGGTGCGGCAGGGAATGGACGAAAAAGAAAGTGTAGTAAAAGACGTGGAAATGGTGCGCAAAGGCATTGCCTGCTACGATAAATGTATTGAGCTCTATCCAAAATATCATGATGCCTACGGTAGCCGCGGCCTGGCATATTTCCGGCTGGGCGAGGTGCTCAAAGACCCGGCTGAACAAAAAGCTGCCTGGGACCAGGCGCTTTTGGATTATCAGGAATCCTTGAAATACCGCTACAACAACTCCGAGGTACTGTCTAACATGGGTAAAATTTATTTCACTCGAAATCAGCCGGAAAAAGCCGAGGAGGTCTACCGTAAAGCAGTGGAATTTGATCCACGTTTTGTAGACGGCCGCCGCAATCTGGGCGCTATTCTGGCTATGCAGCGCAAATTCCCGGAAGCCATCGAACAATGGAAAGAGGGCCTCAAATACGCTGACAATACCAAGTCGGGAATTCTGTATTTCTACATCGGCTCAGCCTTTAAGGATATGGGTCAGCCGGAAAAATCAACAGAATGGTTTGAAAAAGCGTATGCAGTGGATCCGTCGTTGAAGAAGTGAGAGCGGTGAGGGTGTATCAAAAGTCGCATTTTTTTATTTTTACCGGAGAGACGCAGAGGTGTAAATAATTGGTTACCAAGCACTCTGCGTCTCTCCGCCTCCGTGGTAAAAATTACATTTAAGAGAAGCTCGTCTGAATCCATCAATTGCTCCTGCAAGTCTTACCTCATCCTTCAGGGTATTATTTTCCAGCGCATAAACCCATCACACAGGTACTCAATCTCGTACACCACTTTCTGGTTGTCGAGGATGATTTCTAATTGGTGGTAATTGAGGAGTTTCCAGGTCCCCTCCAGATTTTGGGTGATGTCGTATTTTTGAATAATGGAAAGCCCTTCATCTACTTTTTTATGCTCCGTACTGACCACCTTTGTTTGGTTGAACCTCAATTCATTGCCTGGTCGAAATTGATAAATATCGCCTACGCCAGAGATTCCTGGTGTTGGATATAAAAACCTGTAGTCTTTAAACTCGGGATTGGTCGCCAGGCCACCAAAGGCGCTGCGATCATGAATAAGCCAGAACTGTTGGAGAGCGCAAGTGGTAGCCTCCAATGATTTATGGCCTGTTACATTATTGTACACGATATTTTCTGCAACTCCCTTGTTGTATTGTATGGTGGAGTCGGGTTGTTGGAATGCATCATAATACAACCACTCACCTTCTTTTAAGTAATGTTTATAGCTGCCTATAGCCCTGTTTGTGCCATTCGGGTAATAAAACTGCCACTTCCCAACCGGTAACAAAAGGGTGTCAAAAAACTCATGTTCCTCATACGTCTCCGGATTAAACGTTACGATGGTATCCGTGGAGTGCTGATTGGATATTACCACCATACCCTCCCTTTTAATTCCCCAAAAACTCCACCTGTACCTGTCAGACGTATCCGGCAATTCATAGTATTCCATGTAGTAAAAGGTGCTGTCTGAGTAGCGGAAATACTCACAGGCCTGGTTGCCATTGGCATATTTTTCTTGTAGATAAAGGGTCTTGTCTTGTACCAGTTTGTGTCGAGTGATGCGATCCCACGATGCAGATATCTGGCCGGAATGGTAATGACCAATGGTGTCGCTTTCCATGGTTTGGGCCCATGTGGGCAAAACCAATAGCAACAGGATGTTCAGGGTAATTATTCGTTTTTTCATAAGTATTAAATATGGCCCCCAATGAGGGGAAAACGTTGCCTGCAGCACCATAGATTCAGCCCTGTCCCGGCCGCGCACCAAACATAAACGCAACGCCCTCCCTCTTCACTCATGTAATCATGTACTTTTCAATCATGTACTTTTCACTCATGTATTCTCACCATCCATTCCTTTTCCGCTACCAATGCGCTGGCCTTGATTTCTTCGCGTAATCTGGCTTTTTTGGCCTTGTCGCCGGGCGGCAAGGCGATGCTTTTTTTGAGGAAGTGAACAAAATTGCGGTAGGCCTGGCGCTGTTGTTCTGATACCTGCCTCTTTCTCCGCAAATAAGCGGCAAAACTCGCCAGCAAACTATCCAAAGCCACAATCTCTCCGGTTTCCCAGTACATTTTGGCTAACATGGCTTTGGCAGTTAGATTGTGCGACACGTCGTCAAAGTCCATTTCCAGCAGCAGGGCCATAGCCTGGCGGTAATCGCCTTTTTCACAATAAAAACGAGCCAGATTGAACGAATAGGTGCCCTGGCGCTGTACTTCAGGCAGGTGTTCCCTGTAGCTGTTCAAAAACTGCAACACCCAGTCGAACTCACGCAAACGCATGGCAGCAAAGGC
>JAEUUS010000732.1 GCA_016787545.1 Saprospiraceae bacterium | reverse complement strand
CTTTTATTTCACCGAAACTTCGGACAAACCTTTATTACCGATACACAACGGGAACGCATTGAAGCCGTGGTAGCTTCATTCTCAGGAAATTATAACATTTTTGGGGTAGAAAACACCGATGAAATACCCCAAATTAACGCTTTAAGCCAGGTATAAAATTAAATTTGGCATCTAAGTAATAACCGGTCTAAATAAGTCGTCTTTGGCATTGGTTTTGCCGCTATATCAGTGTTCTATTCCCCCCGCGAACATCTCAGGTCAAATTACGTGATACATCCTGCCAAAAATTTGCGCAGTATGTATGCATTTGACATTCAAACTCCTTTAACTTTATAACCATTTTTCAATCATCCATTCTTGCATTTCTTCATGAAACGTTCCTTACTTTTCCTTTTTATTATTGGCGCCAGCACCTACTTTCTTTCTTGCGTACACGATCCGTCTTTTAATTTCGACCAACTGTTGGAGGAGCAGTTGAATTTTCGTTCAGCGACAGGGTCATTTAAAGGGTACATCATGCCGGATGGCTCTGATCTTTCTCTTTTACCTAATCAAAGCGAAAAAAACCCTGTAACCCAGGCCAAAGTAGAGCTTGGCAAAATGTTGTTCTACGAAACAGGTATTGCACTTGAAAACAAATACCCGGATGGAAAAGGTACCTTTTCCTGCAGCACATGTCACGTGCCTTCCCGCGGGTTTACCGCAGGTCGCATCCAGGGGGTTGCAGATGGCGCTATAGGTTTTGGTGAAAGCGGAGAATTACGCACAAAAAATCCTATTTACCTGGGTGATGAGGTTGACGCGCAAGGCGCCCGCCCGCTCCCAACCATGAACCTGACCTATGTGACCAACGCGCTTTGGGCCGGCACTTTTGGCTCATTCAATGTTAACATTGGAACTGAGAATGTATGGCATCAGGATACCTTAGTTGAAATTAATTTCAAAGGATTGCAAGGATTGGAATCTAACAACGCCCGCGCGTTGGCCGTACACCGCCAGGTAATCAATAAAGCCGTAACCGATTCCTTAGGCTACACAGCTATGTTTGACGCTGCATTCCCGGAATTTCCAGAAAATGAACGCTATACACGTCTGACGGCAGCCTTTGCACTGGCTGCCTATTTCCGTACCATCCTCACCAATGAGGCGCCATTTCAGGAGTGGCTCAAAGGAGATAAGACTGCCATGACCGAGCAACAAAAGAAAGGAGCTTTGCTGTTCTTCGGTAAAGCTGGTTGTGCAGATTGTCACAACAGCCCTTCTCTGAACAGTCAACCTCATCAGTTTTTTGCCCTTGGCGTAAACGACCTTTATCAAACTGGCGGCAATCAGGTGTTCCGCACCGGACCTACTGACAAGCGTGTATTTGGCCGTGGAGGTTTTAGTGAGCGTCAGGAAGATATGTTTAAGTTTAAAGTGCCGCAATTGTATAACCTGCGCGATGTAGGATTCTACTTCCATGGCGCCAGCAAACGCACCCTTCGCGAAGTTGTGGAATACTTCAACCATGGTGTGCCTGAAAACCCGGTAGTTCCCGCCAGTCAAATCACCGGCCTTCTTCGTCCACTCGGACTAACACCTACAGAAGTGGACGATCTCACAGAATTTTTGGCCAATGGCCTGTTTGATCCGAATATGCTTCGTTATGTGCCAAGTGCAACGATGTCTGGTAACTGTTTCCCCAATAATGATCCTTTGTCAAGGATTGAAATGGGATGTAACTAAGGTTGGCTTAACCACCAGGTAGGTATACAAACATGAGCCACCCCAAATTTAAAAGTGAGGTGGCTCATGCTAGTTTTACACCTAAAGTTAGGTGAACCACAAAAGTCACAAAGGGCACAAAGTGTTGTTTCACTTTGCGCCCTTTGTGACTTTTGTGGTTCTGGAATTTAGGTTTCCTATTTGTTGAAATAAGACCTAACGGAACCCATCGTCCTGATTGTCAGCACAACTGGCGGGCTTGCTTTGGGTTATGTACAGATCCATTTTTTCACCCTTGCGCATGGTGCCATTAGGATCAAATTTAGGACTCTGACGCCAAACGTAGGCATTCTCTTCATCAGTTACTGTACCGTCTTTGATCACGGCGCCGAGACTCAACTCGCTTACTTGTAGTTTGAATTTTGCTTCGCTTAGGGTATGGCAAATACAATCCGGCATATTTACGGTGAGCGTAACCTCTTCGCTCACCACAAAATCAATGGTAGCGCCCATTTCTACCGGAACATCTTTGACTCGCAATTGCTCAGTAATCGTGTCTCCTTTGTAAATAACGGAAATAATGGTGTTGGGGCCCACTCCCGGATCGGCAGCGCGGGCTACAATGCGGGGTTTGAGGCCAATTCTGGCCAAACGACGGGAGTAAATCTCGTAATCGTCACCAGCTTTAAGATTAGGCAATTTGAGAATATCCGGATTGTTTTTGGTTACCGTAAAATAAATCGTTCGACCTTCTTTAACCCGGCTATTGGGTTTTGGATCCTGTGAAACTATTTTGCCAGGCGGCTCACCAGGTACGTAAATGGAATCGCTTACCGCTACGCCAAAATCTCTGGATCGTGCTTTTTTGGCCGCTTCCCGGAAATTCATTCCCTCATAGCTCGGAACTTGTACACTTTCGCCGTGGTTTGTGTAGCATTTTAGCCACCAAAAGGTGAGCATCAGAAACAACGCTATTAGACTAGTCATGCCAAGACAGTTTTTCAACACGAATGGCGTAGTAAAAAAAGCATAAATTTCTACTCCTAACTTACGAATCCGATGCCAGATTTGTTGAAGAAAGGAAGATTTTGGGCTATTTTGCTTGGATGGTGTTGTATTCATGTGTAAGGAGATCGGGCAAAAGTATTAACTAAGCCTAAAAATATTCAGGTATTCAAAAAAATCACCACTCTATTTTGTGAAACACTCCAAGAGATATTACCTTTGCCGCCGCTTTTGAAAAAGCATGGCGCGATAGCTCAGTTGGTTAGAGCGTGCGATTCATAATCGCAAGGTCGGGAGTTCAAGCCTCCCTCGCGCTACAAAAAGTTAACGCAGGTTTTCGTCTGGTACGAATTCCTGCGTTTTTGCATTTTTACGACCTACTTTCTACTTGTAAACAACATATCTGTGCCTCATTGTATCTTTCCCTGAATTTTTTTAGTCGCACAGGGATACAAGACATTGCAATGTTCTGCTACTTTTAGGCGGGCAAACTGTTAATCCTTCTTTCATCCCCGTACCGGAATTAATCTCCTGACAAAGTCCCAGGAACTCTTAACCAATCAATTCTCACACCGGATGAACTGCAACTTTCGCCCGACGCAAGCACTACTAATTTTTGCCTTCTGCCTCACAGCTTTAATAGCGCAAGCTCAATTCCTTCAAGTCACAGATGTGGTGACAGGGCCTTATAACCCTCAATCGCTGATTTCCAATGTATTCCTCGGGGAAGGCGTTGAGGTGACCAGCATAACCTTTAACGGCGATCCTCGTGCTGTTGGCTATTTTTCCGGAGGAACTCCTTCTATCGGTATAGAACGGGGAATCTTGCTTACATCCGGATTCGCTACCAATGCCGCTGATGACGGTATGATTCAGGCCAGCGACGGGAATGCAGGTGGTTCCCTTGAATCCAGCCTGGCGCCCATAGCGACAGGTAATCTGGATGATGTGGCGGTGTACACCATCACCTTTATTCCTAACTCAGATACGCTGCGATTCCGGTACAGCTTTGCTTCGGAAGAGTACCCTGAATACGCCTGTACTTCATTTAATGACGTTTTCGGTTTTTTCATTCAAGGGCCAGGCTATCCTGTTTTTACCAATATTGCTAAAGTACCCGGAACTAACCTTCCGGTATCTATCAATAACGTGCACCCGGCCAATCCATCTGCGCCTCCTCCTTGTCCAGCCTTTAATGCACAGTATTACAACGATAATCTCGGATCTGCCCTGCAACCGGTGTATGACGGCTTTACCGATGTATTTACGGCTCTGGCAGTGGTGACCCCTTGCCAACCGTACACCATTAAACTGGCTATTGCAGATGTAGGCGATGCTGCCTACGATTCTGGCGTATTTCTCGAAGCTAAAAGTTTTGGAACTGGTTCACTGCTGGTAAATGCTGCTACTGTTAGCGCTGATGGTACCATTGCAGAAGGTTGTACCCAGGGAACGGTTACGTTTACCCTTCCGGAACTCCGCTCCAGTAATTATACCGTCAATTTTAATGTATTTGGTTCAGCTACTCCTGGTGTTGATTATCAGGCAATTCCGAATAACCTGGTTATTCCTGCAGGACAATCCACTATTTCAGTGCCTGTTATTGCGTTTGAAGATGGTATTGCTGAGCTCCCAGAATCAGTAGGTATCTCCGTACAGGTTGACCCCTGCAACTTTGATACAGTTATTCTGCATATCAGAGACCGCATTCTGGAGCCACCCATGTTGGCCGATACCTCCGTATGCCTGCCTAATACACCGGTACAGTTAAACGGTACGGTCCCTACACCTGTTCCTGCCCCGCCAACCTTTACCAATGGAACCGATATCCCAATTCCCAACGGTAATTTTCCTATCAATTCCACTGTCACTTCTTTTGGCGTAATGCCTCCAACGATTGGCCCGGGCGTAATTCGCTCCGTTTGTATCAATGTCGACCATTCATGGATTTCAGATATTGATGCTTATTTGGTTTCGCCTAACGGAATTGTACTTGAATTGACTACCGACAATGGCGCGGACGGTAATAACTACACGAACACTTGCTTCACACCAACGGCAACTGTGCCCATTAGTTTTCCGGGTCCGTTTGCACCGTCCACCGCTGCACCTTTCACGGGCAATTGGCTTCCGGAAGGCCCATGGACTGATCTTTATGGTGAGCCATCCAATGGAAATTGGCGATTACGTCTCAATGATGATCAGAATAATATAAATGGAACATTGCTCGACTGGACCATGACTTTTGAACCCAGTTACGGCGTAACCTACCAATGGTCGCCTGCTGGAGGACTGAGTTGCACAGATTGTCCAAATCCCGTTGCCACGGTACCTGTTTCCGGAATTTATTCTGTTACGGCGACTGACTCATACGGATGTACAGCTACAGATGACATGCAATTGAGTATAGGTTCCATCTCTGCGAATATTGCTATAACGCAGCCTATTCTTTGTCATGGACAAAAAGGCTCCATTCAGGCAAATGCACCGGGTAATAATACCTACGCCTGGAATACCGGTCAAACATCTGCTAGTCTGAGCAACCTGTCTGCAGGCACTTATACCGTTACGATTACCAGTGTTGGAGCGTTTTGTACTTCTTCGGCATCCGTTACGCTGGTGGAGCCTGCTGAATTACTTGCCACTGCCTCGCCTAATGAGGTAACTTGTTTTGGCCTTAGTACCGGTACGGCCGCCGTGTATCCCTCAGGTGGAGTAGCCCCATTTACCTACAGTTGGAGCAACGCTATGACCACCGACAGCATATCCAATTTGTTGCCAGGTACTTATACCGTGACGATCACTGATAATAATGGTTGCCAAATAGTAAGTTCTATGCAGGTGTTTGAACCTGCACAACTTCAAATTGTAACAGCTTTGAACCGCCAGCCATCCTGCTTTGGAGGTTCTGATGGACAATTAACTACCTATGCAGTGGGCGGAACCACACCATTTGATTTTGTTTGGAATACAGGCCAGGTAAATCAAGGTATCACCCAAATAACCGCCGGCACTTATACCGTTACAGCAACTGATGGCAATGGGTGTTCGGCTGTAAAAACAGAAACGGTTACCGAACCGCCTCTTCTCACTGGTTCTGCAACACCAGTAGCTGTAAAGTGTTTTGGTCAAAATAATGGATCACTTCAAATTGCAGGCTCAGGTGGTACACCACAATACGCAGCAAACTGGACAGGACCGAACGGTTATGTTGGCAATGGATTGAGTATCAATAATCTATTTGCCGGCTCTTATTTAGCCACTTTAACGGACGCTAAAGGGTGTATTCATACTTTAACTGCCAATGTATCTCAACCAACGGCGCTGACTGTTTCTCTTCCGGCTGTTTCAGATACGGTTTGTTTTATGGGAACAAACGGTTCCGCATCGGTGCAAAATTCCGGAGGTACCTCCCCATACAAATATCTTTGGAGCGGTGGTAGTCAAACTACACAAACGGCAACAGGATTGGCAACCAATCAATATCAGGTTACCGTGACTGATGCCAATGGCTGCTCTGAAGTGACAGAAACCTTTATACATGAACTCCAGGAGTTAAACACCCATGCGGAATCTGAAGCTCCGGGGTGTCATGATGGCTTGGATGGAACAGCGGCTATTATCTCCATTTTCTACGGCGCCACACCTGCAAATATTGCAGACTTTACCTACAAATGGAGTACGACTCCACCGCAATTTGGGCTGAATGTCAGCGGATTGCAGGGTGGAAAAACTTATACAGTTACGGCTACAGATGCTGTTGGCTGTACTGCCACGCTTAGCATTCCGGTTGGGAATCCATTGCCGCTGGAAACATCGGTAACCGGCGTTTCTGATGTAAGATGTTATGGAGAAACTTCCGGTTGGGCATCTGCCAAAGCAATTGGAGGTACAGCCCCTTATCAATGGTTCTGGAATGGAGGAACCTCTCCTTCCGATTCCGTGGCACAAGGACTTTCTGCAGGTATTTACCGGGTTACCATCACGGATGCTAATGGTTGTCCGGGAACCTCCAGTGTAACAGTTGGTCAACCTTCGGAACTGCGTGTGAGCTTACAACCCATCCATGTAGGTTGCTTTGGGGAAAGCACCGGCAGTGCGAAAGCTTCTGGGATTGGAGGCGTTCATCCATATCAATATGTGTGGGAAAATGGCGCAACCACCACTACCATTGGCAACTTATCGGCAGGAACTTATCAGATAAGCATTACTGATTTTAATGGCTGCCTTACACCGGGAAGTGTTACAGTGGAACAACCTGCTGAACCGGTTTCTGGAACAGCAACCATGCAGCCTCCTAAATGTTATGGCGGTTTTGACGGCCGAATTTTCCTGACCGGATTAGGTGGGACAGCGCCATACAGATATGCATTGGACAATAAACCTTTGAATGGCTCTCCTGTCCAGATTGGCATTTCATCAGGAACTTATTTGCCGGTAATTGTAGATGCCAATGGCTGCTCATTTGAACTTCCCCTTATAGAAGTAACCCAGCCTGATGCTATTACGGTGGATCTCGGCCCGGATTTCAGTATTCTATTTGGCGAGGATACCCAACTTTTTGCCTCTGTTGCTAATGCGCAAGGTCCAGTGGAATATACCTGGAACCAGGCAGATTCCACTTGGTTAAGTTGTATGGATTGCATTAACCCGGCAGTGTATAGCCTGGAGTTCACACGCTTTTTTGGTCTGACAGTAAAAGATTCCCTTGGATGTCGTGCTGATGATATGGTGCGAATAACCGTTGAAAAGCCGCGAAAAGTGTTTGTTCCCACTGGTTTTACCCCAAATGGAGACTTCTCCAATGATCTGTTATTGGTACATGGCCAAAGCACATCCAAAGTGCTGGATTTCAAAATCTTTGATCGCTGGGGAGAAATGGTCTTTCAGTTGCAGGATTTTGCCTTCAACGACGATACCAAAGGTTGGGATGGAAACTTCCGTGGACAACCTTGTGACCCCGGTATTTATGTCTGGATTCTTGAAGTTGAATACGTAGATGGAGAAAAAGAAGTCTTCAAAGGCAATACCACCCTGATACGGTAAAGGCACGAAGTGCGAATGCACTAAGGCGCGAAGGCGCAAAGTGATGGTATCTTTGCGTCTTCGCGCCTTTGCGTCTTCGTGCCTTCGTGTCTTCGCGCCTTCGCGCCTTCGCGCCTTCGCGTCTTAGTGTCTTCGCGTCTTTGCGTCTTAGTGTCTTCGCGCCTTTGCGTCTTAGTGTCTTAGTGCCTTCGCGCCTTAGTGCATTCGCACTTCGTGCCTTCCGTTCCAGGTAGCGGCTCCAAGTCTTCTAACGCCGGTCTCGCTGGTTAATATAACTTGATAATGCCCTGGTGGTATATTTTGCAACCCTGAGATGTGGAGTTGTGCAACTGGATAGTTTTTATTTTCAATGGGATATTCGCCGACTTTTCTGCCCAAAACATCCCTAAGCTCAACCGTTTTGCCTGCTTCAAATCCTTTAGCCACCCAATAGTAATTCAATTCACCGCTTTGTGGCTCATACTGAAAAACGCCTCCATTCCCGTTTTCCAGATTCGCAAGACGAAACCAGGCCTCTGTCATCTCTGGCAATCCATAACCACGTTCATTATCGGGGGCAAATCGTTGATCTGCACTGGCATATACAGCATCAACAATTTCCGCTGCTGATTTTTCCGGGAAAGCACTCCACAGTGATGCAATGGCTCCTGTTAACATAGGGGATGCCAGTGAGGTGCCACTGGAAATGCCAAGTGAAATGCCCACATTTCCTGCAACCACTACCTGATCCCCTGGCGCTACCAAATCAGGTTTGATTCGTAGGTCCGAAGTCGGGCCCATCGAACTAAACGCCGCCCTGCTGCCAGATGCATCCACGGCGCCAACAGCAATGATATCAAAGGCATCCGCCGGAACTCCGATAGTCCGCCATTCGCCGTCACCTTCATTCCCGGCACTGTTGCACACAATCATTCCTTTGCGCGCAGCCAACTGCGCACCTCTGGCGCCGATGGAACTTTTTCCATCAAGTTCTGACTTAAAATGACCTAAACTTCTGTCGTTAAAGGCGGTGTAACCCAGAGAAGCATTTATAATATCAATGCCAACACTATCTGCCCATTCAGCGCCAGCAACCCAATTAGCCTCCTCAATAGGAAATTCACCTCCAGTATCTTCCGTTTTTAATAAAAAATACGTGGCTTCCGGTGCAGTGCCCACAAAATAGTAAGGCATATTGGCTGCCATCACAGACAAAACGGAAGTGCCGTGCTGTGCAGATTCATAAACCGCTTGATCACGTTCTACAAAGTCCCGGCCTTGAAACAACTTACCCTGCAGTGCGATACTGTCGAACATAGGAATAGTGTCGACATGCGTAAACCCGCCATCCATAACGGCAACCCAGATGCCGTTCCCCCTGTGTCCGGCCATGTGCAAAAGTGGAATGCCCAGCAGCTGATTTTGTTGAGTGGCATACCCCCAAAAAGGAATGTCACGTCCCTGAATAGCCGGATAAGTACTTAAAGGGGCTCGTTTTTTTTCTTTTCTGTTTGGTGGATTCCGATACTTCAAGTGAGGACCAAGGTATTGGACTGATTGTACAAAAGGGAGCTTTTCCAATTTCCGGGCAGTTGTAGAATCAGCCATAACCGCAACGGCATTCAGCCATTTGGAGCTACTATGGATTTCGGCGCCAACGTTCTTCACGCCATTTACATATGCAGGGTTAACAGGTAAATCCGTTTCCGTTAACAAAATGCCGCCCCTTTTCCGCCGTTCAAGTGATCTGTCGGAAAGGAATTCCTGCGGCCGGCATAGGCAAAATGGTGATTCATTTTTATCGGTAAAAGTGACCCAGAATTTACTGATTTTCTGTGCACTAACTGGGGTAAGCATCCCCATTGACATTACCAATGCAATAAGTTTAGCGGTGTTTATGTAAAGTTGCATATTGCAAAGGTTCAACGTTCCTACTTTTGCAACAAAATAATTTTGTTTTGACCAACTCTGACTTCTCTGACAGCAATGCCCCTGTTCGATTTTCCATTATTACAGTGGTGTATAATGGGGAATCCTTGTTGCGTGGCACCATCGAAAGTGTACTTAATCAAACATGGCCTCATTTTGAATATATCCTTATTGACGGAGCTTCGAAAGATAATTCGCTACAGATTATTCAGGAATATGCGAAAAAAATGACGCATTTGAAATGGATTTCAGAGCCCGACAAAGGCTTGTATGATGCCATGAATAAAGGATTGCGAATGGCTACCGGCGATTTTGTCCAGTTTTTGAATGCCGGCGACTGGCTTCATTCTCCTGATACACTCGCTAAGTTGGCTGCCTTGAACACGCCTCAAACAGATGTTTTATATGGCGACACGCTGTTGGTGGATGAGACGAGAACACCTCATGGGCTAATGAGCGAGATGAGTACCAGAACCTTGCCTGATCCTTTGCATTGGCGGGATTACCTGGCTGGCATGCGCGTGGTGCATCAATCTTTTATCCCCAGAATATCACTGGCGCCCGAATACCGACTGGAAGCTGGGCTGTGTGCTGATTTTGATTGGTGTATTGAAATTTTGAAAAAAAGCAGAACTAATGTGCAATTGAAGGAACCCATTACGGATTACCTCATGGGTGGCTTGTCGAAAAAACGGCACCGTCAAAGCCTGGAGGAACGATTTAAAGTTATGCGTCGGCATTTTGGTCTGGTTCCAACGATACTTGCCCACGGCTGGATCGTATTACGTGCAGGCATTCACCGGTTAAAACGTTGGGGGAAGGAACGTTATTGATGTTATTCCATTTTTCCGAACACCGACTCCAGCTTCTGCCATCGATAATCAAATATGGACGCTAATTGGCTGCGCACAAACAGCCAATGGGCAAAAATACCCAAAATGCCCAAAGGGATTTTATAGTGCACCAGGTCTGTCATCTCAACACCACCTGGAATAGCCTTGAAATGATGTTGGTGATGCCAAATGGTATATGGCCCTGCCCGCTGTTCATCCACAAAAAAATTCCCGTAATCCACCTGAGTAATTTCGGTCATCCAAAACATCGGAATACTCAATACCGGCTTAACCGTATAGGTGATAATTTGACCAGCGTACATTTCTCTGTTAGAGAATTCCGGATCAGAGGTTACCTGAAACCCCATATAATCGGGCGTGATTTCTTTGAGGTTAGCCGGATTGGAGAAAAAATTCCAGGCTTGTTCTTTAGTAATAGGTAAACGTTGTACGCGCTTTAACGTGAAAACTGCCATTCTGTAGTGAAATTTGTTCAGGCAGTTAAAGTAAAAAATCTAAAAATTGTTTAAAAAATAGGCGCATTAAGTTAAACAAATTTGGCGTGTTGTAAATATTAAACCTCTGCCGAAACCTGCAACTTTTTTCCCTAAAACAACAGGAGCCATCCCCAATAATTCGGGATGGCTCCTGTTTAAGTCTTTGTTAATTAACCAATGATGCAGGTGAATCCTACATGTTATCTCCAACAAATTTTTCCAGGTTTTCCGGATATTCCTTCGTATGTTCATACCGAATGATATCCGTACTGGTAACTATTCCAAGCAATTCATTGTCGTCGTTTACAATCGGCACCGCATGGAACAAATGGCGTGTCAGTACATCAGCAACTGCTCCAAGGTGTTGATCCGGATCCAGCGTGGCTACCTTACGTGTCATAACTTCACTGATCTTCATGCTGCTGTATTCTTCAGCAGATTTTCCGAGTTTGAACAGATCCCAGCTGGTAACCATTCCCACAAGTTTTTTTCCTTCCAGAATAGGAAGATGGTGAATGTGTTTACCCAACATGATTTCCCGTACCTGACCAAGTGTATCATTCGGCGTAAGCGTGATTACATCTTTGGTCATATGCGTATGGACGAGTTCGTTCATCATAAGCCAACAAATATTTAGGTTTGAATTGCAAAATTGTTTGGCCGAAAGTAAGATGCTTCCTTGCTTATAACCAAGTTTAAATATGAGTTGTTCTAAAAAAACACATAAACCTCTAAGTTATCCTCTATTTGCCCAGTTCTCCAGCTCTGATTAGGGCTGCATTTGCACCTTCGGTGATTGCTTCATGCAACAAATGCTCCTGGAAAATCTTCAGAGCAGCCTCTGTTGTGCCGCCTTTGGAAGCCACTTTGCCAATCCAGTCCTGGCAACTTAAATCCGATTTGTTATACAGGTCAATGGCGCCTGTAAAGGTTTGCCCAACCAATAATTCTGCTTCTGAAGGTGAAAATCCCATTTGCTGCGCAGCTTCAATCATTGCGTGCATGAAGTAATATACATAGGCAGGTCCCGAACCGGAAATTGCAGTAGCGGCATCCAGCATTTGCTCTTTTTCAACGTAAATGGTTTTTCCGGTAGTATTGAGCAGGTTTTGAACCATAACCAATTCAATTCTGGTTACCTCTTCAGTGGAACTGAAAGCGGTAACGCCTGCGCCAATCTGTGCGGGTAAATTCGGCATAGCCCGGGTGATTTTTCGCACCCCCAAAGCTTGACCAATGGTTTCCATACGCACCCCGGCCATGATGCTGAGCAATACCTGCCCGGGATCTGTTAATCCCTGTATTTCCTGAAACAAGCGGTGAGAATCCTGGGGTTTTACCGCTAAAATCAACAAATCTGCCTCAGGAACGCACAAGCGTGGATCGCTGAAAAAACGACCGTCGTAATGTTCACTTAAATGTTTGGCCTTTTCATAGGTGCGACAAAGAATCATTAATTGATCTGAAGTAACTATTCTGCTGCGCAAAAAGCATTGGGCATAGGTGAGGCCCATATTACCTCCGCCAAGTATTAGAATTTTCATACTGAAATCCGGTATTAAACGTGAAAATGTACCCCTTTCTATTCACTTTTTTGTGAAAATGTCACCATTAAGGTGGCTTGTTCCGGACTTAAAATTCGGTCAACCTTGACAAATATTCCCTGCTGAACTTCACGATCCTGACCCAATGACATTTCACTTCTTCGCTGCTCAATAATGTCGCCCCAATCTTTAAGTGGGGCTTGCTTGGGTGAAAAACTGCTTAGAAAAACAAATTGACGGGAAGCTTCTTTCATCCAAAAGGAATCTGGCTGGGTACTGTAATCGCCTTGTACCGTAAATCGGTATTCCTGGAAAGTATTTCCACAAACCTCCTGGCCAATTTCCAGCAAAATGCCTCGATCCAGCATGATGCTTTCAAGTGATTGAGACCCCTCTTTTTCAAAATTGTACTGAGTAATATGGGGTAAATCCTTTGAAAAGATGGGTTCGGGCTTGTACTTGCAGGTGGCTTTTTGCTGACACGAAACCAGAGCGATACTGGCCATTAAAGAGCTGGCGACCAGGGTTTTACCGGTCAGTTGCATAATCATGCTTTTCATTTCTTTTAGGTAAATTCTAAACATCCATTAAACCTGGCTGCAAAAGTAGGTAGTTTTGCGCCGCTGTTGGGCCGCCTTTATGGAAAAGGTACATTGTCACCCATCAGGCTTGTGTTATGTCCAATCTTTTGATTCGTAATATCCATTTGCTTATTCAGGCGGAAACCGAGCAGCGCAGCCTTGTACGGGGAAAGGAAATGTCTCAAATCCCTATGCTTTCCAATGCCTATGTATTGGTGGAAAACGGGCGTATCAAGGCTTTTGGCTCGATGGCTAATTGTCCGGAAAGGGCTGATCAGGTGCTGGATGCTACTGGGAGGATCGTATTACCGGCCTGGTGTGACTCACATACCCATATTGTGTTTGCGGCTACCAGGGAAGAAGAATTCGTAGACAGAATTCGGGGATTATCTTACGAAGAAATTGCTGAACGTGGTGGCGGCATCCTGAATTCTGCCCGCAAGTTGCAAAAAGCTACAGAAGAGGAGCTTTTTGAAGGCGCCTGGGGGCGTTTACAGGAAGTGATGAGTATGGGAACAGGCGCCATTGAAGTAAAAAGTGGTTACGGTCTTACCCTGGAAAGTGAATTGAAAATGTTGAGAGTAGTCCGAAAACTGAAAGAGAAATCTCCAATACCGGTAAAAGCAACTTTTCTGGGAGCACACGCAATTCCTATGGAGTATAAATCCGACAGGGAAGCTTACATTACGTTGATTATTAAGGAAATGTTGCCCAGAGTGGCTGGAGAGGGCTTAGCAGATTACTGCGATGTTTTTTGTGATAAGGGGTTTTTTACACCGGAAGAGACGATCCGAATTCTTGAAGCAGGTTGGAAATGGGGATTGAAACCTAAAATACATGCCAATGAACTCGGGCTTACCGGTGGCGTGCAAGCCGGAATCGCACAACGGGCAATCTCGGTAGACCATCTGGAATATACCTCAGACGTTGAGATAGAAGCATTGAAACAAAGCAACACATTGCCAACACTTCTTCCGGGTTGTGCCTTTTTCCTGGGAATTCCTTTCGCACCTGCCCGACAAATGATAAATGCTGGTTTGCCGGTGGTGCTGGCTACCGACTTCAATCCGGGATCTTGTCCTTCCGGAAATATGCCATTTGTGATCTCCTTGGCATGTGCCAAAATGAATATGTTGCCCGAAGAAGCGATTAATGCGGCCACACTTAATGGCGCTAAAGCCATGGAACTGGAAAAAGAGTATGGAACAATAGCTGTCGGCAAAGTGGCAAATTTGATCATTACCCGGCCAATGATGTCGCTTGCCGGACTTCCGTACGCATTTGGCAGCAAGGTTGTTGAGCAGGTTGTGGTGAAAGGCAATTTGGTATAGCCTGACAGGTGAAAGGGGGTGAATTCGGGCAATTTTATTAGCCGTAAGCCCATTGTTTTTGTTATGGTGGGGAATGTTTGATAAAAGGTAGGCTGTTGGCAAAAAATGGTGGTATTTGCCTGCAATAAAGGGTGTTAAATGGGCGTTTGGGCGCGGTTTTTTGTTTGAAATGGTGTTAAATAACCAGAATTGTTTTAAGGTAAATAGGTCGGAACGAGTGGGTTTGCCTACTTTTGCGGCCATTGTGTCAAATAGAGGGCTGGAATGCCTGTAGTAGTAATATTGGACAAGAACGTTAAAGTTTAGCGTTTAAAACAGCAATATAACCACTGCAAGTATCTATTGCCCGGTGTTGTAAAACATCCGCATCCCAACGAGCAATCCCGTATATCGGTTTCATACGATCATCCATCAACCTTTGTTAAAATTTTTCTACTGATGCACAGACTTCTAATCCCTTTGCTTTCGTGCCTTTTCCTGGGCGCCCCTGCGCTTTTACGCGCGCAAACCCCTCATGAAATCAAATATCTGCCTTTTGATCCTAAAAACATCAAACTAACTCC
>JAEUUS010000716.1 GCA_016787545.1 Saprospiraceae bacterium | reverse complement strand
GTAATAATGCGGTCATGTTCGTTATTTATGGCCCTTTTGAGGTGCTTTATGGTCGTTTATGGTTGGTGAAAGCAGGAATTTCAACGGTATGTCCAGCCTGCTTTTCCATGCTTTTTCTGTGTGCGGTGCGCCTTCAAAGACACGGGTAGTCCATTGAGTCGCAGAATAACCTTTGTTTCGCATGATCTGATCAGCCAAAACCTGCCATGGACCGTATAAACTATCCAGGGTTGTGGTTCCGTGGTCGAAATAGATCTTATGGTTTTTGGGATCCGGCAACTTCTGCTCCAGATAGCGCATCATTGCCTGAGGTATGGGGTTGTTTTCATTGGTAAATATTCCGGTCCAATGAGTAGAAAGGCACGCGGCCCCGCCGAAAATGTCCGGATATTCACAAATTGCATAAAGCGAGATCAAACCTCCCATGCTGGAGCCCGCAATAAAAGTATTGGCGGGATCTGACAGGGTTGGGAGCGCTTTGTCGATCTCGGGTTTAAGCTCTAAAACAAGGAACTTCAAATAGTTATCTGCCAGATAAACGCCCTTTGTGCGTTCATTTGCCGCCTTCTTCACGTCTTCACCTGCCGCTTCCAGGGCTTTTTGTGGCAAATACTCGTTTGGCCTATTCTCTCCGTTATTCCAAACGGCCACTACAATACATTCCCGGATGGCGTGCGCTTTGTTTAAGGAGCACAGTACATCGTCCACATCCCAAGACTGTTTGTTCCAGGTTTTGCTGCTGTCGAACAACATCTGGCCGTCGTGCATGTACAAAACCGGATATCGCTTCCCGGCATCATAGCCTTCCGGCAACCACACATCTACATGCCTGGCATCCACATATTCCGATTCAAACCACGCAGCCCGATTGATGTGGCCACACTGGATGTCCGGCAAATTCGCCTCTGTTTGCGACAAGGCTGTTTGAATTTGGCCAACAACCAGTATCCATATCAACCACTTGCCACGCATTATATAACCGTTTTTTCGCCGTGTTCGTAGTGATTCTGCGAAATCACGGAATGACGATCAATATCTCGCGGTCCTTCCACAGTCCAGTCGCCTTTTCCTTTCTTCTCAAAACGGCAGGTGTTGCAGATGAAATCGTGCACCTCGCCGTATTTGTCTTTACGTGCCGTTACGCGGTAAATTTCGCCACCGTACATCCAAACCACCGCCTTGCCGGAACAGGTGGGGCAATCGCGGTGTGCATCCATCGGGTTGAGGAACCACACACGACTCTTGAAACGGAAAGTGCGATCCGTGAGCGCACCCACCGGACAAACGTCAATCACGTTGCCGCTGAATTCACTGTCGATTGATTTTTCAATGAAAGTGCTGATCTCTGCGTGGTCACCGCGATTAATGATGCCATGTACGCGTTCCGGACACAATTGCTGGGCGGTAAACACGCAGCGGAAGCACATAATGCAGCGCGTCATGTGCAGCTTGATGTACGGACCGATATCAATTTTTTCGAAGGTTCTGCGCTCAAACTCGTAGCGGGTTTTCGCTTTGCCGTGCTCAAAAGCAAGATCCTGGAGGTGACACTCACCGGCCTGATCGCAAATAGGGCAATCCAACGGGTGGTTGATAAGCAGAAACTCGGTTACAGATGCACGAGCTTCCACTACGCTTGGGTCGCTTTTGCTGGCTACTTCCATGCCATCCATAACAGGAGTCTGACAGGAGGCCACCAGTTTGGGCATTGGCCGCGGATCTTTTTCAGAGCCCTTGGTAACCCGCACCAGGCAGGTGCGACATTTGCCGCCTGAGCCTTTCAGTGTGGAATAATAGCACATGGCAGGCGGTACCAGCTCTCCGCCAATCTGGCGGGCAGCGTTTAGAATGGTGGTACCTTCTGCAACCTCAATGGTTTGTCCGTCTATGGTGACTTTTGGCATATTATTGTTCGGTGTTCAAATCTGTCAAAATTTGCTTGGTTGTTTTCAGATGGATTGGGTCTCTGTCAGAATTTGCTGACCAATGTATTTTCTTAAGCTGTCACGGGGCGAAACATCCACTTTTTTTTCCAATGTTTCTTCTAAAAACCACTGCAATTCCAAAATATCAAACAGCGAAACTTCCCGGTCAAAATCCACCAACACATCAATATCACTTTTGTCAGACTGCTCTCCACGGACCCATGACCCAAACACCCCAATTTCCGACACCCCAAAGCGCTCATGGAGTGTTGGTTTGAGTTCTTGGATTTTATTTTTGATGTCGGTTAAGGTCATTGATTGAAGTTGGAATAATGCAATTTGTTTCGGTTAAGTTTCAAAGGTTATTTAGGTCTGTTAATTATAGCAGGACCGCTATCAGAATATTTCAAATTTTTTCCATCAGGATAAAATTTGTATGGCATGAGTGGGGTTAATTGATTTTGTTTGTTTTTTGTGAATTGAATTTGCAAAATTTTAGCATCATCTGAATAAACTCTCATTGTAAAGATATTATTCAATGGGCCTGTGTTTTCACCACTTTCTTTTTCTTCATCTTGAAAAATTTTAATATTTCGATAAACCTTGAAAAGACGATTCTTAATGAATACTTTCAAGTTTCCAATCTTGGGCTCAAATCTAAATCTAATAGTAGAATAGTTTTTGGGATCCCAAGCTGGATCAACTTTATATTCATGAAAATCAAAGGTATATTCAAAAAAAGATGAATGTGGAATTAGGTTTGTGGAATGGTCGTATAGTGTGTCAGTTGATTTCCAACTACCTGTTTGTTTCTGCTCAGACCAGCTTGGTT
The DNA here is from genome assembly GCA_016787545.1 of Saprospiraceae bacterium. GTDB lineage: Bacteria > Bacteroidota > Bacteroidia > Chitinophagales > Saprospiraceae > M3007. The sequence goes on along the minus strand of JAEUUS010000716.1, from coordinate 827 downwards.
GTTTGCTATTTTTATTCTCATAAAGACTATCACAGCTTGTAGATACAAGCGAGACGGAGACTAAAAAGAATGTAAACAATCCAATCAAATTCATAATTGCCTTGAACTTTGGCCTTTATTTTCCCTTTAAGCTTTAGTTGAAAAACCAGGTATCAACTTTTGATCATCCCGCTGGCGCAAACGTTTTCTCCGTCACCAACCCATAATTCCGCTCCATGGCAGCCCGTGGCTCATTTACGTGCCATTCAAATTCCTCCCTGAAGTGACGAATAGCTGCGCTTACGGGCCATGCCGCGGCATCGCCAAGCGGACAAATGGTGTTTCCTTCAATTTTTTTGGCTACATCCACCAGCAGGTCGATGTCGCTCATTTTACCGCCACCGTGTTCCAGGCGGTGCAATACTTTCTCCATCCAGCCAGTTCCTTCCCGACAAGGAGAGCATTGGCCGCAGCTTTCGTGGGCGTAGAAGCGACTGAAATTCCAGGTATTGCGCACAATGCACTGGTCTTCATCGTACACAATGAAACCACCCGAACCCAGCATGGAACCTGTTGCAAAGCCGCCTTCGGCGAGGCTTTCGTAGGTCATCATACGGGTATCGCCATTGGCTGTTTTACACACCAGGAAATGTGGCAGGATGGGTACGGATGAGCCACCAGGCACACAAGCTTTGAGCTTTTTGCCGTTTTTGATGCCTCCACACCATTCATCGGAGTAAATGAATTCTTCTACAGAGATATTCATTTCAATCTCATAGACGCCAGGCTTGTTGATGTTGCCGCTGGCGCTGATGAGTTTGGTACCGGTACTTTTTCCAATACCAATC
>JAEUUS010000663.1 GCA_016787545.1 Saprospiraceae bacterium | reverse complement strand
ACCCTAAATGCATATTGGTGAGCTTAAGGTAGCTGATTATTTGGGCTTGATAGACTGGGTGCATCACTTCGGCAGATTTGATTTCAATGATGACTTTGTTCTCAATCAGTAGGTCTATACGCAGTCCTGCGTTAATCGGGGCTCCCCGGAAATGAACAGGAACCGACACTTGTCGTTTAACATCCAATCCGGCCTCTTTCAAAACTTGCTCCATACAAGATTCATAAATCCGCTCCAATAATCCCGGGCCGATCTCTGTGTGAATTTCGTATGCAGCATTTACAATGGCTTTTCCAATTAAGTCTTCTTCAACGGTGGTTTTTTGATTAAACATGGGTAACATTTGGTTGGTTAAAAATGAGATTTAGCTGTGCATCTAAAAAAATGCAATACAAGTTAACCCCAAATTCCCATCCCACCAAATGCAAGGCACAAAGTTTCGGTCCTGAAGGCACAAAGGCTACGTACGCTAGGACGCAAAGACGCTAAGACACAAAGACACTAAGATTTTAAGAAGTAAAGTTTTTATGCGCTTTGCGCATAAAAACTTCGCGTCTTAGCGTCTTTGTGTCTTTGCGTCTTTGTGTCCTAGCGTTCGCACCTTCGTGTTCACCACTTTGTGCCTTGTCACTAACTTTGCGCCTTTAATCACGCCATGCTTCCCGTGGCTCACTCATAGACCAGGCTGCCCCGGCATTCTCAATCGCATTAAACATCGGCAACCACTCGGCCGGACCAGCACTTTGGGTCAGAATCTCGTGGCGACGCATTTGCAATATAATGTCCAGCGGATTTATCATCACCGGGCACGCTTCCACACAGGCATTGCAGGTGGTGCAGGCATGCAATTCTTCTGCCGAAATGCGGTCAAACAGCGATTTACCATCATTGTAGTTTTCCCTGGTAGCCTTGCCGCTCGCAATGGCCGTTCCTATTTCCTCCGCCCGGTCGCGCACATCCATCATGACTTTCCGGGGCGATAGTTTTTTACCCGTTTGATTGGCCGGACAGGCTGCTGTGCAACGTCCGCACTCTGTGCAGGAATAAGCTTGCAGGATATTTTTCCAGGAAAGTGATGTTACATCATTTGCCCCAAACTCCGGCAGTTCCGCAGGCGCATTGCCGTCTGGCTGGTCCAGACCCATCATGATGCGCACCTCTTTCTGAATATCCGGCATGTTTTCCATCTGCCCTTTTGGCGTCAGGCGTGCATACCAGGTGTTGGGGAAAGCTAAAATAATGTGCAGGTGCTTGGAATAAGGCAGGTAGCACAAAAATCCAAACACCGTCAGGATATGCAGCCACCAGCCAAAACGCTCAATCACCATCACGGCGCCATCAGATAAGCCGCCAAACAATACCGGCCCCAGCCAGGTGCTCACCGCAAAATTGCCTGTAAGGTGGTAATGCTCCACGCCGCGTGATTGCAGCACTTTGTCGCCTCCGTTCATGCAGAAAATACCCACAATCAGGATGATTTCGCCCAACAGGATCAAATTGGCATCCCGGGAAGGGAAGCCTTTAAGCTCCGGTTTTTGAAAACGGGCAATCCGAAGCAGGTTCCTGCGGGATAAAAATGCGAGGGTGGCTACAAAAGCCAGTACCGACAAAATTTCAATGCTGCTGATGACAAAAGTGTAAAAACCGCCCAGATAAGGGGCAAAAAAGCGGTGGGTGCCAAAAATGCCGTCCACAAAAATCTCAATCAGTTCCACCTGCGTGATCACAAAGGCCACATAAATAAACAGGTGTAAAACCGCCGGGAGCCAGTTTTTGAACATTTTTTGCTGCCCCAATGCCACTAAAAACACATTGCGCCAGCGCTCGCCGGTATCGCCTGTGGTTGTTTCTGGCTTGCCGAGCTGGATATTGGACCACACCCGACTGAACCCTTTCCAGGCAAACCAGGAGCCGGCGCCGGCCACCAGAAGGAAGAGCAAAGATTGTAGCATAAAAAATTCGTTTTCAGGGCGCAAAATACAGCGAGAAGGGCGGACTTTTGCAAGTAGTTCCGGGCCACTTGTTAAATTGGAATCATTCAGATTTATCCCGGCCACATTTTACCCACAAGACTTTGCCACATGCAAATACTTACCGACCGCCAGATTCGTCAGAAAATACGCCGCATTGCCATAGAAATTCTGGAACGCAATTACGGAGAGCCGGAAATTATTCTGGCCGGACTCAACAACAATGGCCTTGGCTTCGCCCGACTCCTGTTAGCCGAACTGGAGGCTGTGGGGTCTTCCAATACCAGCTTTACCCTTACCCGCATCCGACTCAATCCGGCAAATCCGGTGGAATATGAACCAGAGGTGGAATTGCCCGACGAAGCACTTAAAAATAAATCCATTCTCATTGTAGACGATGTAGCAAATACCGGTCGCACTATTTTTTACGCGGTGCAACCCTTATTGCACGTATTGCCCAAAAAGGTTGAAGTAGCTGTACTGGTTGACCGGCAACACAAATCTTTCCCCATTAAGGCAGATTATGTTGGTTTATCTCTGGCTACTACCCTACTGAATGATATCGACGTGCAGATTCGGGATGTACAAGAGATGGCGGTGTATTTGAATTGAGCACCATGTATCCCGGAATGATATTCCGGGAAGTCTATTATCTTTTGAACAGATATACCCATATTTCCTGATTCAATGAGGTGACAAGCAGTTGGAGTTCATGTTCCTGGATGAGTTCAAACCTGGTTTCTCCTCCGAGCGGAAATCCAGGCTGTGGTTTACCCTTTGAATCAAACATCCAAACACGTTTACTTTGGGTATCTACCGCAGCTAAATCCTGATTGGCCGTGAGGAACCATTGATCGGGACGTTCTTTTATGGCGATGCTGCTATAAATCACTTTTTTTTCGCCGGGAAACCCACCAATACGCAAGTTTTTTCCATCCCATTGCACCCATTCATACCGGGCATCACCCTGGATTTGTCCGAATAAGGTAGGGGATCCTGATTTTCCTGCTTCATACGTTGAGATGCCTCCCTTCAAATCACAAACAAACATTTCCCCAGCCGTATTTGCTGCATACAAACACGGCTCTGACGCTTTTGAATCTGCAAAAAGGGAGGCCTCAAATACTCCCTGCAAAATGGGCGGAGCAAAGCGCAATCTGCCGTCCCGACCATAGACCGACAATACACCATTGTCCGTGAGCAAGGCCAGGAAATCTTTCCCATCATGCTGAAAATGTAGTAAAGGTCGGTGCATATCCCCACCCACCGAAACTCCGTTCCATCCGGCTAACGGTCGGCCAAAAGGGTCAAAACCATAGCATTTGCCATTAGCGGAAGTGACAAAAAAACTATACCGACGGTCGTGGTCAAAATCAACTACCGCAACGCTATTGATCGCTTTTTCTGGCCAACGAAACGGGTATCCCTGTACATCCCTGCCAGTTGGGTCCAGCAAATACAAGGCTTCCTGGGTGTTAAACATCAAACATTTACTGCCGCTTTTGAAATAGTCAACCGCCATGACCTCCGACAAAATAGCCTCCGGCAAGACCCGCGACCATAGCAAGCTACCATCCGCGGCATCCAAACAATTCAGGATATGTTGCCGATCCTGCACCAACACCACCGTTTGATCCGTATTTATGGAGGCCACCATGGGCCGACCGCTGATGGGCGATTTCAGGGAAGTTTTCCAGTACAATTCGGGTTGCCGACCCAACTGGGCGATGGGTTGGCAGGACCAATTTACCCGAAGCTGCTTTTTACGCTCTGCCGTCATGGACGCCCCGATCCAGCCAGGAGATGGCAGTTCCTTTTCGCATTGGAACGTACTTAATGCTGCTAAAATGGGATTCAAGTACACTGTATTCAACAAACATTCTACCTGACCAGGGACGGGATTTTTTTGCTTCCAAAGCAAAAAATCTTCCCGGGCGCTCAGGGTTTGTCCTACCAGATATTTATCCAGCAGTACCTCCATGGCTGCCCGATCCGGCGCAAATACGACATACCCGCCGACCAGGGCCACCACAGGGTTTTGGAAGGCCGCATCCTTGCCTGTCAGTGGTTCCAATAAGGAGCCTTGTTGAAATCCCATCAGTTCGAACATTTGGTATGGGCCACTATCTGACGGTCTTAATCCGCGTTCCCTGCCATATTCCTGCAATGCCTGCACCGCTCCGGCGCTATCCCGAAGGGAAAGCAATAACAAACGATCCGTTGCAAGATCTTTTGAAAGGGGGTCCGTTGTGGCCAGAATTGCCTCATTGCCCACCCATGGCAGCACAAACCGTTCAAAATCCGGATGGATTCCCGGGCCGATGCCTGCAAAAAAAGCGTTTGGTTTTCGGATGCCGGCTCGAATCAAAAAGGCTGTATTGTTGGGCAGCAATTGTTCTGCCTTTCCCGCCGATGTTTGTCCCCATTGCGAAATATCAGCCAAAAAGCCTTTCGTTTCGAACAAACAATCCAGCCTGGATCCGTCCCAGGCCCAGCCGCCCCACGCTACATTTCTGGCCAAAATATCCGGCAAATCCCGCCCCCCTGCGCGCATACTTGCCCGCGAGTGTTCGGCCCATACCTCGGGTCGAAAATGTACGCGCAGTGGCGCCGAGGCCAGTTTGTCTATCAAAGGTCTTTGCGTCCACCAGTGCCGGGATTTTTCCAATTGCGCCAGTGCTGCTTCCACCAAAACGGCTTTTCGGGAAAAAAGAAGGATACGATCCGAACAGGCAATTTCCAGGTATTGATCAGTGCCGAAAGGCACTTGAATCACCGAATGATTGTGGAAAATGTGATTAGCCCATTGGCTGCTTATTTCATTGTTTTTCAGCAACTTATCTAAATCCGAAGACTGAGACAACTCCCAGGCGAACAAGGCGTTCAGGCTATCGGCCGGGTGCAGGGAAAAAGCCGCAATGGCGGGTGCTTGTGCTAACGCCCGCAGCAGCTCCGGCTGGTGTTTAAACAGTCGAAAAAGCAGATCGGCATCGTTGAAACACTGTTGGATCAAGGCAGCACTACTCAGGTCAGACCATTCCTGCGCAGGTATTTGGGTAGTCAGTTTACGGGCCTTCAACAGCCCATTACATTCCAATACCAGTGCCGTTTGTTCCGGTATGGCACGGAAGGGACCATGATTTGCTGGACGCAACAGGTATAAAACCCATGCGGCTGCCAATGCGGCTAATGCCATCAGTCCAATGGATATATGTTTTCGCAAAAGAGCCATGTTTTTTCAGACACAAAACAGTTTCATTCTAAAAAGGTGAAAAGTACCCTGTATGCGTCCGGTTTTGCCCCAAATGTCTGCATCTTTCGGACGCAAAAACAATCGGCATACATGACAAATGTTTCCTTCATCCGCCTGGGCGCCATTTTGGGTGCATTGACCGTCATCATTGGCGCCTTTGGGGCCCATGGTTTGAAACCTAAGTTATCTGAATATCAAATCGCCATATTTGAAAAAGGTGTCCAATACCAGTTTTACCACAGTTTGGCTATTCTGGTTGTTGGGCTGCTGTTGCAACAATTCCCGGGGACTAAAGGGTTGCGTCAGGCCGGGTGGTTGTTTTTTGCCGGGATTTTGTGTTTTTCCGGATCACTCTACCTGCTGGCCTGCCGTGATTTGATCCCTGTGCCGGTTGGTTGGGCTGGACCGGTAACACCTCTTGGCGGGGTGTTGTTCATTGCGGGCTGGGTACGGATGGCGTGGAGGTAGAAACCCTTCAGTACTCGCCCCAAAATGTCGGCCCGGTATGGCGCTGGTTACCATTTACAGTTGCTTTTCATGGTCGTTTGACCAATTTTCCCTGAGAAACCCCTGATGCGCCCTGCCATTGCCATTGGTAAAATCCATTGGGCAAGCTGGCGAGGGAAACAGGAGCCTCGCTGCTGATGTAGGTACTCAGACATAATTGGCCTTGGACATCCCACAAATGCAAGGTGCCCGATTGGTTTTCCGGGAGGGAAAACCAAATTTGATCGCCAGCCGGATTAGGATAACAAACGGGCTCCCGGCGCAGTTCAGTACCTGAAACACTTACCACCGGGGCGGGCTGGATGGCCCATTCCTGTACTTTGAGTGCGGCACTTGCACCATTAGCCGACACGGTGGCGTTTACCTTGAGCCATCCGTAAAGTGTATCGCCCGCTGTGGTTTTGATCCGGAATGCCGTGTATTGAGTGGAAGAGGCCTGCCAATTGCCATATTGCTGCAGATCACCCGAAAAGCCATAATATCTGGCCAGAAAAAGGCCTTGATAATAAGCGTCTTCCAGGCTTGGAGCACTCCAGTGGTCGGTAGCCAGAATGGGATTGCCTGATTGCAAGCCTTGAATTTCGTCCAAAGTATCGAGTATGACGGATACGTCAGCATGTTTGCTGTACAAATAAATATGGCCTCCGGAGTAATCCGGAATTTTACCCGCTTCCGCCCAAAAATCCAGGTCGTAGCGGCCGTCCATATCGAGGTCCAGACTATCCATCAATTGCTGATAATCGCCAGCAGAAAACGCGAATGCAGTGAGGTTAACAAACTCCTCTCCCTTTATTAGTTGATCTGACACACCGGCAAGTACCTGTGCGGAGAGTGTTAGGCTAAATAGATAAATAGCGGGTAAAAGGAAGAATTTGTGCATAGTTTTGGTGTTTGGTGTGAATTTTACCGCAGAAGCGGGAGTTTAGACCTCGTAGGTTTTAAAAACCTACGAGGTCTATAAGTAGACCACCCTCACGCCCTGAATGCTGCCTATCGCCGACTATCCCTGCGCAATTTTTCTGCCAGCCGGATAGAGTGCTTCAACGAACGTTTATTTTTCCAATCGCTGTGGGCAATAATGATATAGTTAGGTTTCCGGAATTTTTGCTGTACCCGCTTCAGGGTATTGGCATATTCCAGCACATTGGCATCGCCCAGGTAACCCAGATTTTTGGCGTCTACACCCTTTACCAAGCAACCGGCATAGAGGATTTTTTCCTTTCCAAACCAAACTACAATATTATCCGCCGTATGTCCTTCCCCGGGGTAATACGTCTCAAAAGTGTATTGTCCAACCCGAAATACCGTATCGCCGGCCAGTAAAAACGCAGCCCTTTTATGCCCGTTTTTCTTACTAAATACATCTGTTTGTATGGTAGTGTACGTGCGAATACCCTGCTGCCTGTAATACTCCAGTCCGGCGGTTTTGTCATCGTGCCAATGCGTAGCCAAAGCCATCGTCACCTTTTGCCGGTGCCGGGCCTGAATACTATCCAGCAGCGGCTGAAACTGCGTGGTATCCCAGGGTGTATCAAACATTACCACCCCGCTGTTGGTGACCAGATACATCCCATTGGCCATCACCCGGGAGTCTTTGTAGCGGTTGAAGGTGGTATAGATGTAAAAATCGCCGGTCAGGTGAGATATAACCAGTTTTTCCACTTCTGATTGCGCGCGCAGTTGCGTGAGGGTAAAACAAATAGCCAGGACGAAGAAAGGGAAACGCATATAAATCGAAACTGAGCACCCAACCTGTTTTTGAGACCTGTGAGGTTTCAAAAACAGGTTGGGTGTGATTAGGCTGCGAAGGTAAGAACGTGGTCGTACTCCTTTGTAAATCTGCACAATTGACCAATACTGTCATTCTTTATTTCGGCAGGATATGTAAAGACGGATAGCTTTGCAAGCATATGTTTCAACATCCCCCCAAAACCTTCCTCATCATCCAAACCGCTTTCATCGGCGATGTGATCCTGGCCACATCGCTGGTGGAGAACCTGCATGCGGTCTACCCGGATGCAGTCATAGATTTCCTGCTGCGGAAAGGCAATGAGGGCTTGTTTGAAGGACATCCGCATATCAGAACAGTGTATACGCTGGATAAGAAAAACGATAAGTACCGCAACATCTGGCGAATTTGGAGAGATATACGGCGCAGGCAATACGATGCGGTCATCAACGTACACCGGTTTGCCGTAACGGGGTTTCTGGCGGCATTTTCCGGCGCCAGGCATATTGCAGGATTTGATAAAAACCCGTTTTCCAGACTGTTTCACCACCGGGCGCGGCATGTATTTGAGCGCGGAATACACGAAACCACACGCAACCACCAGCTTTTGAAAGGCATGGTCAACGATCCCGTTTGTCGCCCGGCTTTATATCCATCTCCGGAAGATTTTGCCCGGGTGAACAGCCTGAAACAGGCCCCATACATTTGTATTGCCCCTGCCTCCGTTTGGCACACCAAGCAATATCCTGCAGACCGCTGGATTGATTTCCTGCGCTCGCCAGCCATGGCACATAAGAAAATCTATTTCCTGGGTGGCAGTGAAGACCAGCCTTTGATAGAAGACATACTTCAAAAATGCCCTGAAGTGGATGGACACAACCTGGCCGGCGCCCTTACTATACTGCAATCTGCTGCCCTGATGAAGGACGCTCAAATGAACTATGTGAACGATTCATCGCCCATGCATATCGCATCCGCTATGAATGCGCCAGTGGTGGCTATATTTTGTTCAACGGTTACGGATTTTGGCTTTGGGCCGCTTTCCGATCGTGCTTTTGTGGTAGAAACCCGCGAGCATTTGCCATGCCGTCCCTGCGGCATTCACGGACACCACTCGTGCCCAAAAGGCCATTTTAAGTGTGCAATGGGTATTCAAACGGAGCAATTGCTGATATAGCCGGACCTCGCAAGAGGTCAAAACTTAATCCCCGCCTTTAACCACCTTGGCGCTCCCGGTCACCATCCCATTGCGCTGAAGCAAAAGCGTATAAACGCCGGACGCCAGATGACTCACCGGAATATGGACCTCGCGTTCCGTTGTGCCAGAAGGGGCTTGCTGCGCAAGAACTTGTTTTCCCTCCGTATTGATCAATATGAGCTGAAAGTTTGATCCCGTTTCATCGCCGGGGAGGCGCACATAAAGAAAGTTTTGCGCCGGATTGGGATAGGTTTCCAGCTGTTCAAAGGACAGGGGCGACTCGGTGGCGGTAGCGGAAGACACCACTTTGTACTGAACGTTTGTTACCGTATTTTGCGCTGTATTGAGGGTACAAATAGCGATGGATTCCTTCGACACATCGTTGAGAAAATGAAAGGTGGTGAGGGTGTCTGTTCCCAGCGGAAGGAGCTGCTGACCACCGATGGTGCTGATATCAATCC
>JAEUUS010000600.1 GCA_016787545.1 Saprospiraceae bacterium | reverse complement strand
AAATATTGGCAAAATGGTTCCGATTACCGGATAAATGTATCGCTGAACCCTAAAAAGAAACTGGTCTCCGGCGATGAATCGGTTACTTATTTCAACAATAGTCCGGATACCTTGAAAATGATCCGGTTAAAGCTACAGCATGATTTGTACAAAAAAGGGGGACAGCGCGCTGATGATGTACCTGTAGCTGATGTTACAGAAGGCGTCAAAATTTCAGGACTTCAGATTAATGGAACAGCCGTGAGCGCCTCGGCACAGCGCCGGCATAATACCTTTTTGGATGTAAGACTGACCAAACCCCTGGCGCCAAAATCATCCCTTCAGCTCTCCATTGCCTGGGAATTTACCATGCCAGCTGATGAAAATGCAACAAGAGAGTGTATCTGCGACCCGACCACGTTTTTTGTCCCGTATTTCTATCCTGAAATTGCAGTTTACGACGATTTGCATGGTTGGGCAAGCGCGCCTTATAACGGGTTGCAGGAGTTTTATCACGATTTTTCCAATTACGAAGTGAACATCACGGTACCCAGAGGTTTTCAGGTTTGGGCTACCGGAGAGTGGCAAAATGCGGCAGAAATTTTGCAACCTGTTTTCCTCGACCGTTGGGAAAAAGCACATAAAGGTGCCGAAGTGGTATCCATTTTCTCCGAATCAGAAATAAAATCCGGAGTCGTTTTCCAAAAAGCAAAACAGCAGACATTCAGGTTTAAAGCTACCGAAGTGCCGGACTTTACCTTCGCGGCAAGTGATCATTACAACTGGGATGCAACTTCTATGGTCGTAGACGATAAAACCGGTCGCCGAACCTTTGTGAGCGCTGCCTACGATTCAAAATCCAATGACTTTAAAAGAGTAGCGCGTATAGCAGCTGATGGTATTCGCCTCATGAGCACCTGGCTGCCTGGGTATCCTTTTCCCTATCCTTGTTTGACCGTTTTTAACGGCAACGATGGTATGGAATATCCCATGATGATCAACGATGCAAGCGTATCTGAGGATTTTGTGACAGGCCTGACCGTTCATGAAACGGCGCATACCTATATGCCATTTATGATGGGCATCAATGAACAGTACTATGCCTGGATGGATGAAGGCTGGGCCAATTTCTTTGACCATTTTTTGGCCGACAGTCTGGAAAATAAAAACAGCGGTATCCGGGGCGGCGGTGGATTTGGAAACGATTGGGAAGTGCCACCGATGGTGCCTTCCAGAGCATTGGATAGTCGATCCTATGGATTTGCAGCGTACACACGCCCGCAATATGCGTATACACAACTCCTGGATATGCTGGGATATGAGTCTTTCCATCGGTGTCTGACTACCTACATGGATCGCTGGAAAGGAAAACACCCTGGTCCGTATGATTTTTTTAATACCTTTAACGAGGTGTCAGGGAAGAATTTAGATTGGTTTTGGAAACCCTGGTTTTTTGAATTTGGATATCCGGATTTGAATGTAAACATTGGGAAAGTGGATAATGCCGCCGGAAATGCTTTTTACATCGCTTATGTGGAACGTGAAGGCGCACTGCCTGTGCCAGTTAAATTGGAGGTAGAATATCAGGATGGAAGTAAGGAAACATACACCAGATCCATGGAATCCTGGAAAAATCCGGTTCAAAAAGTGGTACAAATTCCACTTGACAGGAACAAAGTGCCTGTAAAAGCCACGTTGGGTGGAAAAACTATTCCGGATGCCCGACCGAAAGACAATACCTGGAAAGCGCCCTAACACTGCGTTAAAATTATTTTGTCTTAATCTAAATAATTCAAACAGGTCTTTTACATTTGCCCAATCAAATTCTCTCACCAATTATTACTTCAACAGCATGAAAAACAAGTTTTACTTTTTGTTGCTCGTATTTTTGACAGCAATTGGTTGGTCCGCTTGTGGAGACAATACTGAAGATGATTTAGCGGCTCAACGGAAACAAGCCCTCACGCATTACACCAAACTGGTAAAAGCATCTTACGACGATACTTACCAGGCTGCATTAGTGCTGAAGCAGAATGTGGATGCTTTTGTGGCCAATCCAACCGAAGCAGGCTTTCAAGCTTGTAAAACGGCCTGGTTGAACGCCCGCAATCCATACGGTCAAACTGAAGCATTTCGCTTTTATGCTGGTCCTATAGACGATGCCGATGGATTAGAAGGCTTTATCAACGCCTGGCCAATGGATGAAAACTGGATTGATTATGTGGCTGGCAATCCAAACAGTGGCTTGATCAACGATCTGAACTCGCATCCGGTTATCTCTAAACAACTGATCTATGATCTGAATGAAATTATTTCAGAACAATCCATTTTTACCGGATGGCATGCGATTGAATTTCTGCTATGGGGGCAGGATTTGAGTGCAGCCGGCCCAGGGAACCGTCCATTCACGGATTACGTACAGGGCGCCGGAGGCACTGCCGCCAATCAAGCCCGCCGGGCGCAGTATTTGCAGGCAGCAACTGATTTGCTATTGGAACATCTGGATTCTGTTAGAGATGAATGGGAACCTGAAGCACCTTATCCTCAGGAATTTTTGAAGGATAAAACCAGTGGAGAGGCAATGGGACTGCTCTTTTTTGGCCTGCGGGAGTTCACGATAACAGAACTTTCCGGTGAGCGCATGTTTGTAGCTGTTGATGCTCAGGATCAGGAGCACGAACATTCCTGTTTTGCCGACAACACCAATGCAGATTTGCTGATGAATCTCCAGGGCATTAAAAATGTCTACTTTGGTACGTACCAAAATACAGACGGTAGTGTTGTAACTGGATTGAGTTTCAGTGATTTGTGTATTTCCGTCAATAAATCCAAAGATGATGCCGTACGTGCTGCTTTTACAGATGCAGAGGCTAAAATGAATGCCATCCCTTCGCCTTTTGATCAGGCCTTATTGAATAATGTTCCGGAAATTGAAGCGGCCATTGCTGCGCTGGAGGTGTTGGGTGCAAGTCTGGCTGATGCCGGCAAGGCCATTGGCGCTGAATTTTAATATTCCGTTCTTGTCAATTCGTCCGTCATGAGATATCTCCTGTTTTTTGTCCTCCTGAACATCGTTTTGTTATCCTGTAAAAAGGATGAAAACAAAGGCTTGGCGTCTGTTGAGCCGGACGAAAAATACGCCGGAGGCCGTAATGGTACCACTTTCGATTTGGGGCAAAATGCCTTTGGGGCTCAGGTGTTGGAAATGACCTCCGAAGAAAGAGGGAATTTTGTTACAGGTAATTCTTTTTTTCGCTCCAATTGGGTAACCGCTCCGGCATCCGTTCAAAGTCTGGATGGTTTAGGGCCTGTTTTTAATGCCATATCCTGTGGAAGCTGCCATTTTAAGGATGGACGCGCCCAACCACCGGCTTCACCGGAAGATGCCTTGAACGGTCTATTGTTCAGGTTGAGTATACCAGGTATTTCAGCAAATGGTGGCCCGGTTCCTGAACCTGTTTATGGCGGGCAATGGCAGGATAAGGCTATTCTAAATGTTCAATCCGAAGGGCGCGTGCAGGTGAGCTATCAGGAAATTGCCGGGCAATATCCTGATGGCTCTGCCTTTTCTCTTCGGAAACCTGTTTATACATTCCTGGATTTCAATTATGGAACACCGGCGCCAGGATGGATGTTCTCTCCAAGAATTGCCCCGCAAATGCCCGGACTCGGCTTGCTCGAGTTAGTGCCGGAACCGGATATTTTGTCGTGGGAGGATGAATCCGATCAAAATCAGGATGGTATTTCTGGTCGGGCAAATCGGGTGTGGGATGCTGCTACCCAGCAAACCCTGCTCGGGAGGTTTGGCTGGAAAGCCAATCAACCCAACCTGGCCCAACAAACAGCAGGCGCTTTTAACGGTGATATCGGAATTACCACCAACCTCTTTCCGGAAGATCATCTTACATCTGCGCAATTGCAGGTTTATCCCAATTTGCCAAACGGCGGACAACCGGAAATTTCGGATGATATCCTGAATAAAGTGATCAATTATTGTCAAACCCTGGCAGTGCCGGCACGGAGGGATCATGATGACCCAGAGGTACTTCGCGGAAAGTTTCTTTTCCAGGAGCTCAATTGTTCCGGGTGTCACCGCCCTGCATTTCAAACAGGTTCAGGAGGACAAATTGCTGCGCTGCGGGAGCAGAAAATTAGACCATATACCGATTTGTTGCTGCATGATATGGGTTCAGCATTAGCTGATAACCGTCCGGATTTTCTTGCCACAGGTTCGGAATGGCGTACCGCTCCACTTTGGGGCATTGGTCTGATTCATGTGGTAAACGGACATTCTTTTTTACTGCATGATGGACGTGCCAGAAATGTAGAAGAAGCCATTTTGTGGCATGGCGGTGAATCAGAAACCTCGAGAGAAGATTTTAAGAAACTCAATAAAACGGACCGGGATGCGCTGATCAAATTTGTTGAAAGCCTTTAAGAAGTCCCAACGGTCTTAAAATGTCAAAATTGACTTGATTATGCAAAAACGTTGCCTTTTTTTGCTGGGTATGGTGGTTTTTACCACCGCATTATTCGCCCAAAAAGTGGCCAATGTTGCCATTGATAAAACTAATCTCAGTTTGAGAGGCGGACCTGTAGTGGTGGGGCAGACAACCATTTCTACACCCGGCGCGGGTAAGGTTGTCCTGAGGTTCGACGGGTTGTGTCTTTCGTCGCCTGGCGACAGGATTGTTTTAGCGGCAAGCAAAACTGCCAATTGGGGCATTAACGACGATTGTGTGGAGCTTGAATCAGCAAATGATGATGTGAATAGCAACACTTTTTCGCATACCCGCGTTTACGATGTGGCTGCCGGAGATCATACGTTTTATGCGGTTGCCGAAAACTTTTACGAAACAGATGGCTCAGGAATTGCCTCCCTTTATGGTCACTTGACTGCTGAGTGGTACCCTGAAGAAGCCGGTAAGCCTTTTGCGAGGCATATTGGAATTTTCTCTGAAAACATCCCGGTAGAAGGAGCGCCAGTTCCCTTCAATGTGTTGACTTTTAACGCTCCTGAATCGGGCAAAGTGCTGGTTCGTTTTGATGGGAAATGTGTATCCAGTTTTGGCGATTTGATGTATTTCGCTGCCAGCAATAATATTGCCTGGACCAACTATGAAGGAAGTACCAGCAATGAGGTGATTGACAACGACCTGAATCGATTTTCCTTTTCCCATGCCAGGGTGTATGATGTTCAACCGGGGAATCATTCTTTTTATGCTGTTGCGGAGAACTTCTTTGAGACTTACGGAAATGGATTTGCTTCAATTTATGGCAGTTTGACCGCTGTATTTTACCCGAATTCAGCTGCTGCAAAAGTCAGCAATACGCCTGTCAGTACGCCATTTGGCGTCAATACAGAAGGTCCGATCGTCACTATGGCGCAGGCAAACATGAATGTGCCGGTAAGCGGCAAAATAGTGGCTAACTTTTTGGGGACCGGCATTGGAAGTTTTGGTGATAAGGTTAGAATAGGTCTATCCGGCACCCAAACCTGGGAGCCACAAGATGGAAGTATCCTTCTGGAGCCATATAGCTCTGATTTAAACCGGACCTCCTTTTCACAAACCAGGGTTTATTCCGTTGCGCCTGGAAACCATACCTACTTCGCCCAAATCCAGAATGTTGATGAGTTTGAGGGTAGCGGATTGGCAGTGGTGTATGCCAATCTAAACCTGGAATATTTCCCGGACGGATCGGTAGGCCAGGTTGAGCCAGCAGTTTTGCAATCCATAAAGCTATATCCAAACCCGGCGTCAAATTGGGTACGGGTTGAATTTCCGGATCTTGCCACTGAAGAAGCGGAGTTTTTCTTAATAGATTCTGCTGGAAAAGTGGTGAAATCGTTAGAAAAGACTGGCTCTGATGCTACAAACCAAATGAATTGGGATGTTGAAACACTCCCTAAGGGGGTATATTTTCTTCAGGTTCGTCATGCCAGCGGAACGGTCATGCGTACATTAGTAAAAATGTAACCCAGGCAGGTAAAAAATTGCGGTAGGGCGCTTTAGAGCATGTTGGGGATTTTCTTGCCGGAGTCAGGAAATCCCCAACATGCTCTTAACCCAAAGCTTTTCCTGGATTTAAAATGCCCAGAGGGTCAAAAACCTTTTTGATCTCCCGCATTAGCCTGCGCTCTGTTTCAGAAAAAACAATATCCACATAAGGCCTTTGTACCAGCCCTATGCCATGTTCTCCGGAAATGGTTCCGCCTACACTTTTTACAAACTGAAATATTTCCCGTATTCCTTTTGGGATATCCTGTTGCCAGGCCTCTTCAGAAAGCGCTCCACGCAGAATGTTGACATGCAAATTGCCATCGCCCGCATGTCCGTAGCACACGGATTCAAATCCGTAACGCGCCCCAACTTCTTTTACTTTTTTGAGTAATTCCGGCAGTTCCGCCCTGGGTACCACCGTATCCTCTTCTTTGTAAATAGAATTTTTTTTCACGGCATGAGCCACATTTCGTCGCAGCTTCCAAAGAGCCGTTTTGGTTGTGTCATCGTCGGCAAAAAAGATTTCACCACAATCAAACTGTTCCAAAACCCTTGTAATGGTTTCGCAATCTGCCACCAGACTGTCCATGTGAAAACCATCTACTTCAATCAGCAGGTGTGCCGCGTCGCTTTCCTGAATGGGCACAGGCGTTTCGCCGACGTATCGCACCGCCCAGTCAATGGCATTTCGTTCCATAAATTCCAGTCCACTGGGCGTAACGCCTGCCTGAAAAATGGCTGCAACGGCCGCGCAGGCACTTTCTGCAGAATGGAAAGGAACCAACATCAACAGATTTTGGGTAGGGTAGGGCTGGAGTTTCAGCACAATTTTAGTGACTATACCTAATGTGCCTTCACTGCCAACCATCAGTTGCGTGAGGTTGTAGCCGGTGGAATTTTTCAGGGTATTGGCGCCGGTCCAGATGATTTCGCCATCGGGTAGCACTACTTCCAGATTTAAAACATGGTCTTTGACCACGCCGTATTTCACGGCCTTTGGCCCGCCGGCATTGGTGCTGATATTGCCGCCGATAAAACTCCAACCCCGGCTACTTGGATCGGGCGGATAAAATAAACCTTTGTTTTTCAACGTGTTTTGCAGGTTTTCTGTGATAACACCGGGCTCTACGATCACCTGAAAATTGCGCTCATCTATGTGCAGGATTTGGTCGAAACGTCGCATGGAAATGACCAGCCCGCCGTGCGTTGGCAAAGCGCCGCCAGCCAAACCGGAGCCCCCGCCACGCACAGTAACAGGGATGCGCTCGCGGGTACACAAGCGCATGATGCGGCTGATCTGATCGGTATTGATGGGTTCCAGCACTCCTTGAGGCAGGAATACAAGATCTTCTGTTTCGTCGTGTCCATGTTGTTGAAGTGCAGGTTCATCTGTCAGAAGGTAAGGTTCACTCACTATCTCACGCAATTCTGCCCAGATACCCGGTGCGATCGTTGGGAGCGTCGTATTTTTGCCGGAGTTGGACAGCGATTGGCCCTCAGTAAACGTTTCAGGGTGATTCATGCTTAGTCTGCAATTGTTATGATGAAAAAGACACTCGTTTTTTTGATAGCCATGGTAACCACTTTTTGGGTAACGGCTCAAACCGTTCAACAAGAGAATGTGCCCAAAAAGGAAGGCAAAAGTAAGGGGATATTGGCGCATTTTGCTTTGGGAGGACATCTGCCTGCCGGGGATTTGTCCAATCGTTTTGGTGTCAATGGGGCGATAGGCGCAGGAACGGAATTTATCAATGCCAGGAATTGGGCGTTTGGCCTGGAAGGCGCTTTTTTCTTTGGAGCCAAAACCAAAGAGGACCCGCTTACCATTCTTCGTACGCCCTCCGGTGATATCATTGGCAACGACCGGGCCATTGCTACCATCCGGCTGCAGCAGAGAGGCATGTACCTCGGCGCAACGATCGGTAAATTAATTACGTTTGATGATACCCGTTCGGGACTCCGACTCACTTTTGGCGGAGGCTGGGCGCAACACCGCATACGTATTCTCGATGATGCCCGTACGGCTGCTCAATTGTCTGGCGATTAC
This sequence comes from Saprospiraceae bacterium, assembly GCA_016787545.1. Classification (GTDB taxonomy): domain Bacteria; phylum Bacteroidota; class Bacteroidia; order Chitinophagales; family Saprospiraceae; genus M3007. Next base: position 173 of record JAEUUS010000600.1, on the reverse strand, counting down.
AAAAAGGGTTATGACCGACTTAGCGGCGGGCCGGCATTTCAACAATTCATTGGCTGGCAAAACCTTGGATATGGGAAAGACGTGAGTTGGTTAATAGGATTTGAATTCAACCAGGCTTTTACCCATACGCTTCGCGACTGGGATTTTACCGAAATGCGCAAACTGGATGAATC
>JAEUUS010000654.1 GCA_016787545.1 Saprospiraceae bacterium | reverse complement strand
CATGTTACAGTGTATTTAGCGTTGATGTAGTGATGTTAAATCCTTATGGTTTTCAAAGGGTTATTTTCTGCTCAGCAACCGGTAGTACAGTTCTTTTACAAAATAGTAAATTTTGTAAACCAATTGTGTAAAAGCATCCGGCGGACTTTGTATTGGCATGGAAGGGGGGTGAAGGGTTTGATGGGTTTGATGGGTTTGAATAGTTTGATGGGTTTGAATAGTTTGATGGGTTTGAATAGTTGGAGGGGTGTGGCAAAATTCTATCCCATTCTCTCACATTCCCCACATTCTCCCAATTCCCCTAATTCCCCACATTCCCCACATTCCCTCAATGCGCGGTCCACTCAATTTTACTTAAATCCACGCCATCGAGGTACATTTCCCAGATTGGGGACAGTTCACGCATGTGGTTTACGCCATTGCGTACCAGTTCGATGGCCTGATCAACCTCTTCCTGGGTGGTAAAACGACCCAGGGAGAAACGGATACTGGAATGCGCGAGGTCGTCGCCCAAACCCATACCTACCAGGACGTAAGAAGGTTCCAGGGAAGCAGAAGTGCAGGCAGAACCTGAAGATACTGCTATATTTTGGTTGAAAGTCATCATCAGACCTTCACCTTCAACGTGTTTGAAAGAAATATTGGATACGTGGGGCATGCGACTGCCCACATTTCCATTTACTTTCGTTTCTTCCATTTTAGTGAGTTCTGCTTCCAGATGATCGCGAAGTTTGCTGAGACGTTCGGCATCTTTACCCATCTCTTCGCGGGCTATTTCAGCTGCTTTACCAAAGCCTACAATGCCCGGAACGTTAAGGGTGCCGGAACGCATGCCGCGCTCGTGGCCACCACCATCCATCTGGGCGGTTACTTTAACCCGCGGATTTTTGCGACTCACGTATAGTGCGCCAACACCTTTGGGGCCGTACATTTTATGGGCAGTGAACGACATTAGGTGAACACCCAGCTCGCGTGGGTGCGTAGGGATTTTACCTACTGCCTGGGTAGCATCTGAGTGGAAAAGAACACCGTGTTTTTCGCACAGTTTGGCAATTTCCTGCATGGGCTGAATCACACCGGTTTCGTTGTTGGCCCACATCACTGAAATAAGAATGGTGTTGGGTTTGATCGCGGCTTCCAATGCTGCCAAATCAACCAGACCATCTTCCTTCACTTTAAGGTAAGTGATTTCAGCGCCTTGTTTTTCCAGGTGACCACAGGTGTCCAGAATGGCCTTATGTTCAGTTTCCACGGTGATAATGTGGTTACCTTTTTTGGCATACATCTCGAACACACCCTTAATAGCCAGGTTGTTACTTTCCGTAGCGCCGGAAGTGAAAATGATTTCTTTATCCTCTACATTCAGAAGTTTGGCAATCTGTTCACGGGCATAGTCTACTGCATCCTCTGCTTCCCAACCAAATTGGTGACTCCGGCTGGCTGCATTGCCGTGTTTTTCAAAGAAATAGGGCAACATTGCATCTACCACGCGCGGATCGCAGGGGGTAGTGGCATTGTTGTCCAGATATATGAGTTTGCGCTGGTTCATGTACTTATTTAGATTTAATCGCAAAGGTAAACAGGGTTTAGGGAAAAAAGTTGGGTATTATTCATACAATTTCTAAATGCTTTGTGGAACGCGGATTTTTGGAACGCGGAAGGGGGTGTGGAACGCGGGTGACGCGGATTTTTGGAACGCGGATGACGCAGATGACGCGGATTTTTTTGTGGAACGCGGATGGCTCAGATTTTGGAACGCGGATGACGCGGGTGACGCGGATTTTTTTTGGGGAACGCGGATGACGCAGATGACGCGGATTTTTTTGGGGAACGCGGATGACGCGGGTGACGCGGATTTTTTTTGGGGGAACGCAGATGACGCGGATTATTGGAACGCGGATGACACGGATGACGCGGATTTTTCTGCTGCCTTCGGCAGCCTTTTTAAATATTAAAGTTCAGAAATCACTTAATAAGTACTTTTGCACGCTGCCGAAGGCAGCTGAAAGTCTGTGTCATCCGCGTTCCAAAAAAAATCCGCGTTCCCATGTTATCCTCGTTCCCTCAAATTTCTAAAGCCGAATGGCTGAACCAGGTTGCCAAAGACCTTAAAGGCAGGCCCCTTGAGGAGCTGATGTGGACACGTCCCGATGGTACCGTGATTTCACCTTTTGTGCACGCAGATGACTTTCCTCAATCCCCGGTGGCATTAGCTTTGGAACCCCAAGGCTGGGAAATTTGTGAAGAAATCCACGTTACAGACCCCGGTGCCGCTAATAGGCAAGCCATGGATGCACTGGAGGGCGGCGCAGAGGGGCTTTGTTTTGTGGCGGACAACCCCATGGATGTTACAGGTTTTGGACAATTGATGGATGGCATCCACCTGGACTATATAGGATTGCACTTTGCCGGCAAAGCCGTGGATACCAATCCAGGTATTTTTCTGGCGCATCTGGAAGTTATGGCTGCACAAAAAGGAATTTCAACCACTGCTCTAAAAGGCAGTCTGGCTTATGATCCCGTGCCTGTTTCCAGTGTGGTTGATTGGCGCTACCTGGCCGATTTGATCGAATACGCCCGCGAAAAATTTCCGCAGTTTAAACTTATCCGGGTATCCTCCAACGCGGATACCCCGCTGAAAGACACTTTGCAACATGCGAATACTTATCTGACCAAACTTTCAGAAAAAGGTATTTCTATTGCCGAAATTGCCAAAACCATGGATTTCTCTATTTCCATCGGTAAAAGTTATTTTATAGAAATTGCGCGTTTGCGCGCACTCAAGCTACTGTGGCTAAATGTCATGCAAGCATGGAATGCTCCTTTAAACTTGCCAGCTATTTCTGTTCAATATCAGCCGGAAACCTACACCGACGAACTGTATACCAATATGATTCGCGCTACCACCATGGCTATGTCGGCCGTGCAGGGTGGCGCTACCCGACTCACCATATTACCCTATGATGCCGGTCGCGAAATGCTGGCAAAATATCCTGCCCATTTTTCCCGCCGAATTGCCCGAAACGTACAGCACTTGCTCAAAATGGAATCGGCCCTCGATACCGTTGCCGATCCCGCAGCTGGAAGTTATTACATTGAAACATTGACTCAACAACTGGCCAAAGAAGCCTGGAGAACGACTTAGGATTTACGATTTACGATTTACGATTTGCGATTTGCGATTTGCGATTTACGATGTGCATTGGCAAGCAGTAAATATGGTAGCTATTAGCTGCCGAATGATTACATTCCAAGTCTATTTTTAATTGTAATCGCAAATCGTAAATCGCAAATCGTAAATCGTCACTCTTTCATCATTTCTATTGCCCGTTCGCTGATGGCTGTAATAGACAGTGCCGGATTCACTCCCGGGTTGGCGGAAATCATGGAGCCATCGCACACAAGCATATTTTGGTAGCCGTACAACCTGTTTTGGGCGTCAATGACTCCTGTTTCAGGACTGTCGCCCATCACAGCGCCGCCCAGGATGTGGGCAGTGCCAGGAATACCCATGAGCGGGGTTAGTCCGAAGGCAAATGCCTTTCCGTGCATGATTTTTTCGAATTTCCGGGCCAGTTCGATGGCGCGTGGGATGAAGGCTGTAGGCTTTTCATCGCCTACCACAGCCGTACGCATGCCGCCCCACCAGGTGCGCGTGAAGGTGACGGTACTGTTCAGGGTTTGCATAAACAGCATAACCTGCGAGTTTTTGGCCCAGTCTTTCACCCGGAAATACTTCCAGTACTGC
>JAEUUS010000597.1 GCA_016787545.1 Saprospiraceae bacterium | reverse complement strand
AGCAACGGCATTTTTGCCGCAAATTTCCAGACCGGTTCCTCCAGCAATGAGCCAAAGTCTTTGCATGCGGTGCGAGTATCGCCCAATCCTGCAAGCTCCATGGCTAATTTCCGCGTGGAGGGCCCTAACCTGTCGCAAAGCAGCCTTCGCATTTTCGACCTGAAAGGCAATCTGGTGCGCGAAACCGCCTTCTCCGGCAATCAGACCGATCTGAATGTGCAGGATTGGCCTACAGGTGTGTATGTTTGGGAATTAAAAGGGCCGGGCTGGCGGAAGAGCGGGAAGTTGGTGAAGGAATGAGGTTTTTGGGGGTAATTGAGGTCATTTAGAGGTCATTTAGGGGGCCTTTAAAGGACATGAGTCTGCCTCAAAAGTCGCATTTTTATTTTTACCGCTGAGGCGCAGAGGACTTGATAACCAGTTGTTTACACCTCCGCGTCTCTCCGCCTCAGCGGTAAAAATTATTTTGAGACAACCTCCTTTTATTGCCAAACAGCATAGAAATGAGCGTAGAAACTACCCTTTATCAAGACTTTACACTGTCTGAACTGGAATCCTTTCTCAAGGGCTTCCAAGTAGCGGAATTGCGAAAAACGCTCCTCCATTTATTCCAGAAATACCAGTATTACCAAAATCTAACAGAATGGAATAAGGCGGTAAGGATTTGTGAATCACTGGCAATCATTGGGTGGGGAGAAGCAGATGGGTATGAAGCCCTTCATTTCACCTACGTAAATGGCAATCCATATACCTGTTTTGCTGATTATTTTGACAAGGAGCGGATTCAGTCCGCTAACTGGTCGAAAAGTAAATCCGGCTACACCCTGAAACCCGGCCAGGTTTACAGATTCAACGAACCGAACGAAAAGGCTGAAATAGTCCAAGATATCCAAATAGACATCCAAAATGGAAGTTTTTTAACGCAGCGAAACTGGTTGCCAGGCAATCCTGTCAAGCCTAAGCCGTTTATACAAAATGCGTTACCGGAATTGGTCTTTATCAGAGATCAGTTAATCCGGTTGAGGGTGTTTCTCAACGCAATATTATCGGGTCATCACTACGGAAAGAGTCTGAACTACATTTATATACCATGTCATATCAGTTCTGAATTCACCCAATATGAACTGACGGATAAGATTCCCGAATCCGGGCAAAAGTATGCAGGCAGAACGATGCTGACCCCAAAGATTGTTCCTGGCAGATTTAATAGAAAAACAGGGGTTTATACGATAGATTATTTTATTCCTAAAACGTTCGGGGAACAGCCGGAGTCTTTGCAGCTGCAAAAGCTAAAGCAGGATATGGTAGAAATCATTGACCTTGCTGTTGAAAAGCTGCGACAAAAGTGTGCCGGGTTTGATTTTGATCAAATGAAGCAAGATGTGGAGCAGTGTTTAGACGAGTGGGGGTAAGAATTATCGTATATCGCGATGTGCGATAATGCGTCATTCAACGAAACTCTTACAGAATAGAGCAGCGCCCCGGGGGCATAGCCCCAAAACGTCGGTAGCCCGGGAGGCAGGATGAAGTCTACCTGCCGCATCGCGGCAAAAAAGCGGTGGATTACTTGATTCATTGGTGATTTCTGCAGTTCCATTATTGAATGAAAATTCCATTCTTTGGTGTTCCTCAAAAGTTATTGGTAAAACCAATCTAAGCTCTGGTAATTATTCTATTATATTAAAAACCTTTAAACAAGAATTACTTCTAGACATTTCAGTATCCAATGATGAGTCAATATTCTTGTTGAATAAACGTACCATGCATCAAATTGATGATTGTTATATTGATAGTAATTATGATTTCTTTATTGTTGATAAAAAAGGTAAAATACAAAAAAAGTTGATTTTTTAAATCTTGTTTTCACCTTTATGTTTTTGGTAAAGCAAATACCAAGTATTATCTCGGCTTATCAAAAAAATGCGGGTATTTCGGATGTTTATCTGTTTCTATGTCAAGATACCGGACGATCAGAGTATCTATCCCTTGTTCAAAAAAGGGGTTGACCAGGTATTTTACCAGATTGACCTGATTATCCATGCTTCCTGGTTTGGGTTCCCGGCGGATTTGCCGTTTAGGTATTAGTTTGCCCGCTTTCCAGCCAAATACAGTTTGTACCTGATCTGTGTACCAGGCGCCTCCGGAACTTGTCCATATCTCCTGCTTTTCCGAATTTTTTTCCATGTGGCCCCACAAGGAACCAGCACATTCCAGGCTGCCAGTTGATTGATTCCAATAATAAATTGTCCGCTCAATGTTGCCATGCATATTTGGTGATGCGGTGAAAACCAGTTCATAAATACCATCAAAATTCATATCTTCAAAGACCGTCTCGATACCTTCCATATATTCGTTTATCGGACTCTGTTTGAGCGCATGAAGTACTCCTGATTTAAGGGTGTAACAATATACTAAATTGGTATCGGGCATTGGGATAATAGCTATTGTATCTTCGCTATTAAAAAAATCCCCAACAAAAGCAGGCGCAAAAGGCGTAGTATCTCGGGGCAGAGTATGACTTACAATCAGCTTTTGTATATGAAGCAAATAATTAGATCTCGAAATCCCATCCTGCCAACATACCTGATAAATGGCTGTATCCTTATAAGTATCATAGATTAATATGGGGAAATTAATCGTTTTGGCCCATTTTCGCAAAAATACTTCAGCCTTTGGCCCGGCATCTACTTTCAACGCTGATATCTCGCCCAACTTGTTGATGCTAAAGTCTATACGAGCATTCCGGTGATAAGGGTCAAACAAACTATCCAGAGAGCGGTGTAGGTCGAGCGAATCATATTCCACGACTGCACTGAGGTACGAAAAACCGGGCATATTCATATCCCTACGCGGCTGCATTACAATGGGTTGATTACATAAATATTGTGCACAAAGACTTTGAAAATGCGATGCAAAGCTGGGAGGTATTGGGAGCCAGTTTTTCTGTTTATCTGTTATATATATTTGTATAAAGTTGAATTCCTGGTATTGTTTGAATATGATAAACTCCATTTCATAACCCTGTATGCCAAATGATTGCGGGGCCTTCCACCGATAAAATACATCGTTGTAATGCGATTCATTGTAATTGACCGGAAGCGAAGGGCCAAACTCCTCAATCAGAACTGCGCATAATTTCCGGTAATCCCTGAGCGTGGATATTTTTAGTCGGGTTCCTTCCGCGTCTATAAGTACGGTATCCAGACCTTCCGGGAAAAACTTTACCGGCTTACCGCTCAAGCCGGCAGGTCCCCCCGTGTTGCAAAAGCAAAGAAACAGCCCGGAAATAATGCAGATAAGCAAGCGCATGGAGGTGTTTTGTTCCAAAGCTATGAAATTTTGGTAGCTTTTCAGATATTTTCTTCCGCAGTTGGCGTCCCCGCCAACTGCAACGGCGGAGTGAGTGGCCAGGCTTAGTCAGCGTAGTAACCCCACCGCTTCTTGTTGGCGAGGACGCCAACAAGGGCAAGCCATATCTTTTCCCAACCCCACCCCCTATTTTTGCCTCCGGCCCCAAGATTTCCTCACCCAACAAACACTACCACTTCCTTTCACACAAAAACTACGCTTACCCTCATACAACACTTCCTTAAATCTTTGTCGCTCAGCGCGCTGGGCTTACTGCTGGCCAGCTCTGTCTGGGGCCAAAAATGCACCGTCGACATCAGTCCGGAATTCAGAACAAACGGTGATAAATACACGGCCTAACATACTGTAGAAAATCTCCGATTTTCAGGTATCTTTACAAGCAGTATCCGGCACTTTTCCCCCTCGCGCCATATTGCGCAAGCACCTCTTTCCCTCTCCATCATGAAACAACTGGCTCTACTTGGTATCCTGCTATGGTGTTTAACGCCTTCTGCCAACGCTCAAATCACCGTCACCAATGCCGTTTTCCCGGTCGTGGGCGACACCCTTCATTATGCTTTTGGCAATCAGCCCGGGGCTATAAATCAGATATTTACTCCTCCGGGTGGCAATCAGCAATGGGACCTGAGCAATCTGCAGCCCACACAATTCTGGAATCAGATCATGCGAAACCCGCAGACGGGTGTACATAATGCCAAATTTCCCGGAGCCTCTGTATGGTTTAATCCCCCAAACTCCAACGACGAGGTCTATTGGAAGGTTACGGGCAACCAGGTGCTGGATATGGGGTATTTCGGCAAAGACAAGCTGGGCCTTGGCCTGAATTTATTCTTTGATAAAATTCCGGACCTTGAAGAATCATGGGCTCCGATCAATTTCTTTGATCTCCATCAAAGTGCCAGCAATGTCCTGACAGCCTTTGATGCTCCGATCGCTCCACCTATCCTGCTGAATCTGGTTCCCACAGCCGATTCCTTCCGCATCCGGGTTACTTATCAACGGATCAGTTCCGTCGATGCCTATGGCACGATGTCCATCCCTGGCGGCGACTTCGACGTGCTGCGGAGAAAACGAACGGAATATCTTTCCATGGCAGTAGATGTCAAAGTGGCCCCGCTTGGCTGGATTGATATCAGCACCATCGGTGGTCAGCAGCTCCTTCCGCTGGGAACAGACACCCTCACCACCTTTCATTTTCTCAACGATGTGTCGAAGGAATCCATCGCTATTTGTACCCTCAATACAGCGCAAAATACGGTAACAA
>JAEUUS010000591.1 GCA_016787545.1 Saprospiraceae bacterium | reverse complement strand
TAGGGCTTTTTGCCTCCTTTGATATCTACCGTTACCGCGCCTTCTCCGCCAAAACACTTGATTTTAGTTTTTTCAACCAGCGCGGCAGATACCGGTTGAGCAACTTCTGATATAGTTACTTTCAGTATCACCGTACATCCTTTGGCGTCTGCAACCGTAACCGTGTGTTCGCCTCCGGTTAATTTGGTTGCAGTGGCCAGATTTTCACCATTATCCCATAGTACCGTAATACCTGCGGCATTGGTGGGCAAATCCACATCGGCAGCGCCATCAGCCATACCGGGCGCGCTGATTGGTTTTTTCTGACGAGCCTTTACTTTCAGGCGGGAATCCGGCACACCAATTTCTGCCGTCCGAACCTTACCCTTGCTATCCGAAACAGTCACCGAATAGGTGCCGGCGCCAACGTCTTTGGGGCTTTCGCCGGAGAGTCCGCCTGTCCAGGTCCAGGTGTACGGTTCTACCCCGCCAGTAATTTTAGCCATCAGCACTGCATCCTTTCCATTGCCTTCACAACTGATTGGTTTATCCACATAGGCATTGAGCACCATGTTGTAGGCTTTGTCTACCATAAAAAGCCCCTTATCTTCTGTGCCTACCCAAACGGTACCGCCAGTTTCAACAGCAATGTTGTTTCCGTATTGGGAAGTGTAATATTCCGGACCGCTGAACACATCATAGGTGCCTGCAATCATATCGAAGCGGGTCAGATTGCCGCTTACCAGCCACATTTTGCCGGAAGGATCAATATCGAAGTCGTTGATATCGCCCTCCAGGTATTTTTCCTCGAGTGCAAGATCAGTCCAGCGCTCACCGCCAGGGGCTTTGGTAATAAACCCTTCCGCCAGCACATAAATCACCGTGTTGTATTCGCGGATGCGCTGCACGTTATTATCAGACAGATCCGCTTTCCATCGGCCGGGTGTTCCAGACATTACGCCTTTATCTGTACCGATCCACAGACGGCCGGTAGCATCCTGGAAGATGTTGTTGATGTTGTTGGATTTCAGTTTAGAATTTACTGTTTTCCATTGCACCACCATTTTTAATTCCGGTTCAATGGAAAACTGAAACAAGCCAGCTTCATCGGTTCCCAGATACAGAAATTTGTTTTTGGCATCAAGCCAGGCGGCTGTGATGGAGCAAGGTTCCGTTACAAATTTACGGAAGGTAGCTTCAGAAAAAGTGAAATCGGCATTGCCACCTTTGAATTGCAGCACATTTTTTTCACCTGGTGCTAATTTGACCGGGCTGGAAAGGTCTGCTGCTTTAATTTGGAAAATACCACTGGCATTTGCGGCCCATTTACGGCCGGATGCATCTACTGTTACGTTTTTAACCGTCAAAGCGCGGTCAATCGCAGTACAGCGGGTAACTTCAAGGTCTGCTTTCTGTCCGAAGAGGGTTTGTTGCAGAAGCAGAAAAATAACCGGTATAACAAGTTTGGAAAACCTAAACATCAATTGGATCATCTTAAAAACAATTTTGCCTGTCGCTTTTGTAAGGTCAGCTGGCGTCAGGGTCAGCGTTTTGGGCCGCAAAAGTAGGGAGGATTATGGGTCCAGGACATTAACGTTTATCAAATGAGGTAAATTACTCAAAAACAGGTCATAAAATCGCAAAATTTTTACCTTTCGGCACGGGAACGGACCGCTCAACAGTAGGACATGCTCCGGAAATTCCTCAAACATTCACCTTACAACATGTATTTACTAGGATACGATATCGGGTCATCTTCCGTGAAGGTGGCATTGGTTGATGCGCAAACCGGGCAAACAGTGGCTGTTGCGCAGCATCCAGAGCAGGAAATGAAGATTCAGGCCGAACAACCGGATTGGGCTGAACAAAAGCCGGAAGATTGGTGGGAAGCAGCCTGTCTGGCCACTCAAACTGTCTTGAAACAAAGCGGGGTGTCCCCTGCGCAGATTGCATCCCTGGGCATAGCCTATCAAATGCACGGACTGGTTTGTCTGGATATGGAAGGCAAGGTGCTTCGCCCGGCCATTATCTGGTGCGACAGCAGGGCGGTGAGCATTGGTCAAGCTGCTTTTCAGTCGCTGGGAGCCAAATACTGTCTGGAGCACTACCTGAACTCACCGGGCAATTTTACCGCCTCTAAGCTGCGCTGGATTCAGGAGAATGAACCTGATTTATACTCCGGCATTCACAAAATCATGCTTCCGGGCGATTATATCGCTTACCGAATGAGTGGCCAAATGACCACAACCACCACCGGGCTGTCGGAAGGTGTTTTGTGGGATTACACGGAAAACCGGCCGGCCCGTGCCTTGCTGGAGCACTGGGGTATTTCGGAACAACTGCTGCCAGACCTGGCGCCCATTTACAGCAACCAGGGAGTGCTTTCAGCGGAGGCTGCGGCCGCCTTGGGGTTGCGGCCGGGTATTGTGATTGGATACCGGGCCGGCGACCAACCGAATAATGCCCTGTCGCTGAATGTATTGCAACCGGGGGAGCTGGCGGCCACCGGCGGAACCTCGGGTGTTGTTTATGCGGTGTCGGAAAAGCCGGTGTTCGATCCGGATCAGCGAATCAATAGTTTTGCCCATGTGAACTATACGGCCAATCAGCCCAATACTGGATTGCTGTTGTGCATTAATGGCGCCGGTAGTTTGTATCGCTGGCTTAGGGAGCTGATTTCTGAGGGAAACACCCGAATTTCGTATACCGACATGGAACAAATGGCCGCCCGGATAGCGCCGGGTGCTGAGGGTTTAAGCATCCTGCCGTTTGGAAATGGCGCAGAACGTATGTTGCAAAACCAGAATCCGGGCGCATCGGTATGCTTCCTGAACGTTAACCGACACGGTAAAGCGCATATGGTCAGGGCAGGGCTGGAGGGCATTGCTTTTGCTTTTTTGTATGGTATACAGGTTTTTAAGCAACTGGGTGTGCAGGCCAGTGTGATACGTGTTGGGAATGATAATTTGTTCCAATCGAAGGTTTTTGCAACAACTATTGCCAACCTGAGTGGTTTGCGGATCGATGTATATCAAACCACCGGAGCGGTTGGCGCTGCGAAAGCTTCAGGGGTGTCGGCAGGCTTGTATCCTGATTTGGCCTCGGCTATGTCGTTTCATTTGGAGCCGGTTCAACAGATAATGCCTGAACAACCCGACCCAAGGCTTGAAGCGGCGTATGAACGCTGGCTGGAATTGCTGCCAAAGCCTGTATAATCACATCTGATTTGCATCCGGCTTCATGGCCCAACGATGTATGTTCGTCGTTATTTGGCGTCAAAAATGTCAGTGCGCTGCACCTTTGGGGTATTCATTGGCGCGAATACATTCGTTCACACATTCAAACACTCACTCATGAACCAAGACGAAAAGAATAGTAAAGCTTCAGAAATCATTAAAAACCACGTAGGTTTTTCTTTGGGAGCCGGATTGATTCCGTTGCCGGCTGCTGATCTGGTGGCCGTAAGCGCAGTACAGTTCAATATGATCCGGCAATTGGCGGGCGTTTATCAGGTACCGTTTTTTGAATCGTTGGGGAAGAATATTCTTTCAGCGGTGGTTGGCGGTAGTCTGGCCCGTTTGGGCGCCAGTTTGATAAAAATCATTCCAGGTGTTGGCACACTGGTGGGTGAATTGAGTATGCCTGTGCTCTCCGGTGCATCTACATGGGCTTTGGGCCGAACTATTGCCCGCCATTTGCATCAGGGTGGAACACTGGAGAACCTTGATTTAACCCAAGCCAAATCCACTTACGATGCTGAAATTGAAGAAGGCAAAAAAGTGGTGCAGGAAATGGCTCAGGAAAAACTTTCCACGAAGAGTCCGTCTGAAGAGGCTATGGATAAAATCAAAAAACTGGCGGAAATGAAAGATGCCGGGATACTCACCGAAGAGGAATTCAAGCAATTGAAAGAGAAATTGATGGCCCAGATTTAATTTGGGGGTAGCTTTGGAGAGGCACGGAGTTTTTTTTACCGCTGAGACGCGGAGGCGCCGAGGAGGTGAAAACCACGCATCTCCGCGCCTCAGCGGTGAAAAAACTCCGGGCCTTTACACTAAACCCAGCCAACGCCGGAAATACGGAAATCCAGGTGAATTATTTTTTTGTCCGATACCTGACCAAATCCTGAGGTCAGTACTTGCTACTTATTTCCTTTGATGTAATTTTACCTATCCTTTTCCGGTTACATAATACTGATTCCCAGAACATATTTTGTTGAATAATTGGTGAATGCCTCTACACACCTATGCCATAGGCATGGGCATTCTCTTTTTATCTATCTTACGCATCTAATTCACCTAACATTGTTTTTCGCAAAATGAAAAATCTCCTACTCCTTTGTTTTACCTTCTTGTGTGGAAATGCCATGCTGTTGGGACAGCAGGCACAGCGATTTCCCGAATTCATTTATCCGGATATGCAGGCAAAGTCGGAACACTTCGATAAGCAGGAGGTGTTACGACAGAATTACCTGTTGGGAACCGGGAATGAACTTCGGTTAAAAGAATCCAGTACCGACAAATTGGGTATGACGCATGATAAATATGAACAATTTTATAAAGGGTTTAAAGTGGATGGGGCCACCGTAACCCTCCACTCAAAAAACGAACAGGTTACCTTGCTCTCGGGCAATTACCAAAACATCATTGATCTTGATGTAGTACCTGCCATTAGCCCTTCAGAAGCTTTACAGGCAGCAATGCAACAGGTGAAAGCCAAAACTTACATGTGGGAGGAGCCACTTTCCGAACACAACGACTATCAAAAGCCAACGGGTGAGTTGGTCGTCATTCTGGATTTTTTCACTAAAAACCCACCCAAACTGGCCTATAAATTTGATATATATGCCAAAGAACCGCTGTATAGGGGGCACGTATATATAGATGCAAAAACGGGTGAATACCTCGAAGACCGATTGATTCTCATTCATGCCAACGTGCCAGCCACCGGTGAATCACTTTACGATGGAACCGTATCCTTTACGGCAGAAAATGTGGGCCCCTATCGTTTGCGACAAACCAGCAGCGGTGGCGGTGTACAAACTTTTAACCTGAATAATGGCACCAACTACGGCGCCGCTACAGATTTTAATAATGCCACTACCCACTTCACTGCCGATGATACCGGCGTAGAAGCACACTGGGCTTCTGAACAAACCTATGATTACTTCCTCTCAGAACACGGCAGGAATTCCTACAATAATGCAGGCGCAGTACTGAAATCATATGTGCATTACAGTGTCAATTACGTCAATGCATTCTGGGATGGCAGCAGAATGACCTATGGCGATGGCAATGGCGGAAGCATTACGCCTTTGGTGACACTTGATATCTGCGGACATGAAATTACTCATGCAGTTACTCAATTTACCGCCGGCCTAATTTATCAAAATGAATCTGGTGCGTTAAACGAGTCTTTTTCCGATATTTTTGGTGAAATGGTGGAAGCTCATGGCAAAGGTGGAAATGACTGGGATCTTGGCGATGAGATTGGTGTCTTAATCCGTGACATGGCCAACCCCAACGCAACCGGGTGCCCGGATACCTATCATGGCGATTATTGGTATTATGGCGCAGGCGACAATGGAGGCGTGCATTTTAACTCTGGCGTTCAAAACAAGTGGTTTTATTTGATTTCCGTTGGAGAAAACGGCACCAATGATAATGGAGATATTTATTGTGTGGAAGGCCTTGGCATTGATGCTGCCGCAGACATTGCCTACAGAAATCTTTCGGTTTACCTCAGTGGAGGCTCCAATTATGCAGCAGCCAGGACAGGCGCCATCCAGGCAGCCCGGGATATATTCGGTATCGGCTCCAAAGAGGAAATTGCGGTTACCAATGCCTGGTATGCAGTAGGCGTGGGAAATCCTTATCCGGTGGGCATTTCCTGTCCGGGTAGCGTAACCGTGAACACCAACCTGAATGTTTGTCAGGCTACCTATAACTATACCACTCCGGTTGGTGTGGGCAATTGCCCGACCACAGTTCGTACTACCGGACTAGCCAGCGGTTCGAACTTTCCTGTGGGCAACACCGTCAATACTTTCCGTGTGACGGATGCAGATGGCCTGACCTCAACGTGCTCTTTCACTGTTACGGTGGTGGATGCTCAAAATCCAAGCATTACCTGCCCTGCCAACATCAATCAGAATGCACTGGCTAACCAATGCTATGCACCTGTAAGTTACACCACACCAACTGCCTCAGATAATTGTGGCATTCAAACTTTAGGTTTACTCAGTGGCCTGTCCAGCGGCTCTAATTTCCCGGTTGGTACCACCACCAATACCTGGAGAGCTCAGGACGTAAATGGCAGAACCAGCACCTGCGCCTTTACGGTTACGGTTACCGACGCAACCAACCCAACCATCAACTGCCCGGCCAACATCAGTGTAAATACCGCAACCAACCAGTGTGGCGCAAACGTTACCTATTCTACCCCCACTGGATCCGACAACTGCGGTTTAGCCTCCATTATCCTGCAAAGTGGCCTGGCTAGCGGATCTTTCTTCCCTGTTGGAATTACCAACAATGTTTGGCGCGCTACCGACCTCGGCGGCCGCACTTCCACCTGTGCATTCTCTGTTACCGTAAACGATGGAACGCCGCCAGTAATCACTTGTCCGGCCAATGTTGTTGGGGTAAATGATCCAAAAGAATGTGGAGCTTTTAAAAATTATAACACACCTACTGCCACAGATAACTGCTCCAATCCAACAGTTACACTGGTGAGTGGACTTCAAAGCGGCTCCTATTTCCAGGTGGGTTCAACGCCTATTGTCTGGCGCGCTACCGACGCCAGTGGAAACTCGGCCACCTGCTCCTTTACAGTAACCATTGTGGATACCGAAGCGCCAACTATTATTTGTCCGGCCGACAGAAACCTGCTTACCGATCCGGGCGAATGCTCCT
This sequence comes from Saprospiraceae bacterium, assembly GCA_016787545.1. Lineage (GTDB taxonomy): Bacteria > Bacteroidota > Bacteroidia > Chitinophagales > Saprospiraceae > M3007. The sequence continues at coordinate 2,388 of JAEUUS010000591.1, read as the reverse complement.
CCGCTTATGTACCACTCGGTGGCGTACAGGTGGAAGACAATTGCAGCCTGAGCAGTCTTTCCAACAATGCTCCATCTCCTCTTCCAGTAGGTGAAAACCAAGTGATATATACAGCCGTTGATGCATCTGGTAATGCGTCCACCTGTGTTCAATTGATCAAAGTCCGGGATCTGGAACCACCAGCTATTTCCTGCCCGGCTAATCTGGTTACCCTGACCGACGAAGGCAGTTGCGAGGCGGTTGTTGACTATCAGGGCATTGCTTCTGATAACTGCGCGGTGTTACAGACTTCCTGGAATATTGACCCGCAATCTTCATTCCCCATTGGCTACACCGATGTATACTTCACGGTAGAAGACATTCACGGCAACACAAACTCCTGCCATTTCCAGGTACGCGTGAACACAAGAAAGGAGATTTGTAACGGCGAAGACGATGATTGTGACGGACTCACGGATGAAGCAGACGAGTGGAAAAAGGTGCTAAAACAACTTGAAACTGGTGGCAACAGTCAGGATCGCTACGGTTACAGTGTAGATATTCTGGGCGATTGGGCTATTGTTGGAACCGACAAACACACGGCGCACATCCTTTCCCGCAACCAAAACGGCACAGACCAGTGGGGTGAAGTAGCCGAGTTGGCGCCAGCAAACAGCAACAACGGCGATCAATACGGCGCGAGAGTTGCCATAGGCAACGGTATTGCCGCCGTAAGTGCTCCCGGCGACGATAGTCAGGGGGCCGCAGCCGGCGCTGTGTATGTGTATTATCAAAATGGGCAACAGTGGAACCTGCACACTACACTTCATGCGCAGGACGCAGATGCCGGCGACCGCTTTGGTTCCGGACTTGCTCTGAATGGGGATGTATTGCTGGTTGGCGCCATGAACGATGATGAAATGGGGACTGATGCAGGTGCTGCCTATGTTTTTGCCCGTAATCAGGGCGGCGCGGATGCCTGGGGACAGGTGAAAAAATTATTGGCAAACAACGGTTCCGCTCAGGACAATCTGGGCATCAGTGTATCTTTGGATGGAGATTATGCCATTGCAGGAGCTCCCGGGGCCGATGCTTTGTTCCAAAATACCGGTGCTGCCTACATTTTTGGCAAAAATGAGGGTGGCGCTTACAACTGGGGGCAGGTAACACGCATTCGTGCCGCACAATCCGGTCAGGACGATCAGTTCGGTGCGAGCGTGGGCATCAGCGGCTCATGGGCGGTTGTGGGCGCTGCTAACAACGACAGTAAAGGACAAGACGCCGGTGCAGCTTATATTTTTACTAAAAATCATCTGGGTATCCAGAACCTTTGGGGACTAAGCCAAACGCTGTACAACTACAATGGAAAAGCTGGCGACCGCTTTGGCCATTCTGTAGCCATAGATCAGGATTATTTGGTAGTGGGAACACCAGGTGATGATCCATTCGGCCAAAATTCCGGCGGCGGCTTTGTGTACCTGTTGGAGGCTACACAATGGATTGAAGCAGGATACCTCACAGATGGAAGTGGTCAGGCCGGCGATCAGCTTGGCCAAAGTGTAGCCATTTCCGGCCGCAGAATCATGATGGGAGCACCGGAAGACGAACAGGCCCAGGGATCTGTGCAAATATTTGAAGGTCTTTGCGTGGAAGATAATAACGCAATTGACCCCAATGCAGATCGCGACCAGGCCGGAATGGCCCGTATGGGTCAACAGGTGAGCTGCTATCCTGTTCCATTCTCCAGTCAACTGAATATTGCCCTGTCGGGTATCAATAGCCCGGATGCACAGGTATTGGTTACCAATATGCTCGGGCAGGAAATTGCCACCATTTACCGCGGCGCGATGGAGGGCGATATGACCCTGCAATGGTATCCAAACGATACCAAAGCGGGCTGGTATTTCATTCGGGTAGTGGCCGGAGATACCGTGGTGACTCAGCCGGTTGTATTGGTGAAATAGGGAGTTGAAGAGTTGATATGAGTGTTTTTTACCGCGGAGTCGGAGAGGGTGTCAAACTGAGAGTCTCACTCTGAGTGGGACTCTCAGTTCAACGCCCTCTGCGCCTCTCCGACTCTGCGGTAAAAAACACTCAAATTCATAATTTCCTGGCTACCAGAATCAAATCAGTAACGGGCTCTCCTTTCCCGTTCAGGTATTGCTTTCGATCCTCCAACATAACCTGGAAGCCCTCTTCGGTCAACATATTCAGCAAATCCGGGCCTTCATAGTAATGCATATAGACTGCGGGGCCTATTCCTGTGCTGGGCAATGTGTACGCGGATTTTTCATAGGCGTCTTCCATGGTACTTAGGTATAAAACGCCCTCAGGCAGCAGGTTTTTAGCACATTTTTGTATCAGCAAAGCTGTTTCGGCTCTCGATAAATAAGGCAGGATAAAGCCCAG
>JAEUUS010000556.1 GCA_016787545.1 Saprospiraceae bacterium | reverse complement strand
AGAAGCCCGGTTGAAACTGACCTTTTTTCCGCAAATCCTGCTCATGGGTTATAAAGGCGTGTACTACATGACCCACGGCGCTCTGGCTATGCAAAAACGCGATTTCAATACAGCCGAAACCTGGATCAAAAAATCCCTGGCTTCAGGCTTGCCAACCGACAACGAACGCGGCGCAGCTTTGCTGCAGTTGGTAATGATTGCAGCTGGTAAAAACAACCTCAAAGGCGCCCAAAACCACTTCGCTGAGTTGAAAAAACTCAATATCACGGAAGGCATGCTCAAAGAGCAGGTAAAAGAAGTGGAAAAACAACTCAAACAAGCCTCCGGCCAAACCATGAACCCGGCCATGATGGCTATGATGGGCGGCAAAGGATTCCGTCCGGGTGGAAAACGCCGGCAACCACCGATGCGCTAGGGAATATCCAATATCCAATGTCCAATGTAGAATGTCCAAGTGGGGCGGGTGTCTGGCGTAAGCACATTTGATTGGCATTTATACGGGTGACTGGCTAAAGAGTTCAACTCTTTTCGGGCATTATTGTTTCTCCACAAACACCCGTTCAATATCATGCAAAAGTGCTTATGCTAAGCCCCCGCCCCACTTGGACATTCTACATTGGACATTGGATATTGGATATTTAAACAACATGTACAGTTCTCTTCGACAAGCAGTTAATGATCTCGAGCGCAACGGACAACTATTGCGGATACGGGAAGAAGTAGATCCTAATCTGGATATCGCTGAAATCCACCGGCAGGTATTTGATCGGCAGGGGCCCGCCATTTTATTCGAACGTGTAAAGGGCAGTCCGTTCCAGGCGGTAAGCAATATTTATGGCACTTTTGACCGTACGGCTTTTTTGTTTAGGCATACCCTGGATAGGGTGAAACGAGTAATTGAACTCAAAAAAGACCCCGCCAGTGCATTGAAGCGTCCGCTAAGGTACGCCGGGGCGCCTCTGACGGCAGTTTCTGCACTGCCCATGAAAAGCTGGTTTGGCAGTCCGGTTACCTGGGGGCAAACCACCATTGATAAATTGCCACAGATCAAAAGCTGGCCCATGGACGGCGGCGCGTTTATCACCATGCCGCAGGTGTACACAGAAGATCCGGACCAGCCAGGGCCCATGCACGGCAACCTGGGCATGTATCGGATTCAGCTTTCCGGGAATGATTATGCGCCCAATGAAGAAATTGGACTGCACTATCAGCTACACAGAGGGATCGGAGTGCACCACACCCGGTACAACCAGCTGGATCGTCCGTTCCATTGCAGTATTTTTGTTGGCGGACCGCCCAGTCATGCGTTTTCTGCCATCATGCCTTTGCCGGAAGGTCTGAGCGAACTCACTTTTGCCGGCATGTTGGGCGGACGCCGTTTCCGCTATGCACATCGCAATGGCCATTTTCTGAGCAGCGATGCGGATTTTGTGATCACCGGAGAAATTCTGAAAAACGTGAAAAAACCTGAGGGGCCTTTCGGGGATCACCTGGGGTATTATTCCCTCACGCACGATTTTCCGGTGATGAAAGTACATCAGGTGTGGCACCGAAAAGATCCGCTCTGGCATTTCAGCGTGGTAGGCAGGCCTCCCATGGAAGACAGCAGCTTTGGCTGGTTGATTCACGAACTGGTGGCGCCGCTAACGCCCGGCGAGTTCCCGGGGCTCAAAGAGTTGCATGCGGTAGATGCAGCGGGCGTCCACCCGCTATTGCTGGCCATCGGACAAGAGCGCTACATGCCTTTCCGCGAACGCGTTCCTGAGGAAACCCTGACTATTGCCAACCGGGTGATCGGGTCGGGTCAAACGTCACTGGCCAAGTTTCTGTTCATCGCGGCTTCAGACGACGATCCAAATCTGGACACGCACGATATACCGCATTTTTTCAGGCATTTTCTGGAACGTGTGGATTTAACCCGTGACCTGCATTTTCAAACCAAAACTACCATTGATACCCTGGACTACTCAGGCTCGGGCTGGAATGCCGGCTCCAAGCTCGTAGCGGCCTGCAGGGGCGAGAAACGAAGGGAGCTGAGGTCTGAGTTGCCAGACAACTTTAGTTTGCCTGAGGGCTTTTCTGCGCCCAAATTTTGCTTTCCGGGAATTTTGGCTGTTCAGTCGCCCAGGTTTGAGGCAGAAGTCCCTGCGCGTGCCCAGGTTGATGTGCTGTGCCGGCATCTGGAAAACTTCGATCTGCAGCATATTCCATTGGTATTACTTGTGGACGACAGCGCTTTTACGGCAGCCAATCTTAACAACTTTGTGTGGGTGGCCTTCACGAGGGCCAATCCGAGTCATGATGTACATGGCGTAAAAGCCTTTACTGAGCATAAACATTGGGGTTGTAAGGGGCCAATGGCGTTGGATGCACGGATTAAGCCCCACCATGCGCCAGAGTTGGTGGTAGACCCTGAGGTGCAAAAACGGGCCCGCGTGTTATTGGAACGTTATGGTTTAGGAGAATAATGGAGGCGGCCCAACCCTTTTGGGGGCAGGCTCCGTTATCTGCATGAACCAAACATTGTAACACATGAAAAAGCTATTTTTTGCAACACTCGTTTTATTTGTATTCCTGGGCAATGCCTGCAAGGACCAAAGAGATGAAGAGGTAGAAACGATTATGGTTCGGTTTCAGAACCAGCTGAGTCAAGACATTACAGAGGCTTATTACGATTTTGATCCGGCACATCAAACCACGATTGGGTTTATACCAGCTGGAGGCACGACGGACTACATTGAGTTTTCCTATTTCCAGGTTGGGGATGGTATTCCGATGGGGCTTTTGCGTGGCAAAAAAGGAGGGGAAGATTTTTCAGCCTGGGCGGGATTGTGGTGTGGCACCGGGGTAACGTTTTACCAACTAGAGCCAGGTAAATACACCATCGAGATTTTGGATGAGGATGCCATCCTGGCTAACGCGTATATGCGACTCAAATAATGGGACAAAAGCGGGGCAAAAACCGGTCTGGAAATTTTTTTTAATTTTTTTTGAAACATGGTTTGGAAAAACCGTTCAGGTGCTTTTATCTTTGCCCCGCTTTTGAAAGATGGTCCGTTCGTCTAGGGGTCAGGACGCGTCCCTTTCACGGATGAAACACGGGTTCGATTCCCGTACGGACTACCAAGGCCCGCGCAATCGCTTGATTTTCAGGCGGTTGCGTTTTTGTTGGTAGGTATTTGGGTAAAAAAATTGGACGTATTATCAAAAATCATTCCACCAATTTTCACCCCGGTCGCAAAAAACATACCCAAACGGCTGCCCATCCCCGGGAACGTTGAAAAAATCCTTTACCGTAGTGGCTCCAATGTGGAACGCAATCTTTTCTACCACGTCAGCGGGTACAACTTCCAACATCAATACAGCTTTAAGGTAATCCAGGGCAATGCCTGTCAGCTCCGCTACTTCTGCAAGCGAATAACAGCGGGTTTGTAGGTACATTGTAATAAATCTGCCTTGGTGCATGATGCAAATATAAAAAGCGGCCCCGGATAAACCGAAGCCGCCGAAAAACACAAATTAATCTGCAAGAAATCACTTTTTTGTATTCGCCTCCTCTGCCATCAAAGACGCCAACTCATTTCCCCATTCCTCTATCCGCTTCAAATGCTCAATGCGTTCTTTTCTCCATTTCGCGTAGGATTCGCGGGCGTTCTGTGGTATGCCGGACTTTTGCAAATGCTTATACTCATTTGGAATTTTAATCTGTAAACGTGGCGTTCTTGCCATTGCATTGTCACCGTGCTGCCTATCTTTTTTTTCCATTTTAATGTCGTTTGAGGTTGTTAAACATA
>JAEUUS010000593.1 GCA_016787545.1 Saprospiraceae bacterium | reverse complement strand
ACAAGAAGCAGAACAGCGCCGGGCTGCGCGCAAGGCTAACCGTCATTTCAATGTGTATCTTGGCGTGGATGTGGTGCCTTTACTTACCAGTGTAGAGAAAATGGATTTTGGCGGACATTTGGATTTGAGAGGCCGCAGAGTTGCTCATTCCTTTGGTTTTTCCCTGGTAAATCAGCGGAAAGACTACAATTCTAATCGGACGAAGTGGGATGGAAACCGCTATTTCTACACATTTAAGGTATTCGGTAAGGATGAAGATTTGAAAGGGTACAGCGGGTTGTTTTTTGGATATGCAGATAAAACCTTTGAAACCCTGCTTTCCATCAACGCAACCGCAGCGGATGGAACTTCACGTTACCTGGACCTGACACCTGTTGACAAACAATTTGAGTTACTGTGGAACAGCGGCATGCAAGCTTTGGGAAAACCGTTTGGCCTGGACTTTTGGTTTGGCATTGGCGCTTCCTATAACCAACTATCATTCAAGGAATTAGACCCTGCGGATGGCTATACATTCACCAATCATGATTTTTTCGACAACCGGAAAAAACTGGAGAGTATCCAACTAAAAATGAGAATGGGTATTTCAGTGGGCTTAAACTTTGGAAAAAAACGCTAAAACCGTACCACTTCATGTGCTAAAGCAAACATGGCAGCATCACCCTCTGAATTGCCGTAGGCAATAATATGTTGGAAATCCGGAAGGAAATAAGCCATTTGAATCCGTCGCGCTTTTTCTGCCCGATTGCAGTTTGGAAGCTCAAAATACCCGGAAAACAGGGGCGCCTCAAGTGCCCCTGTTTTTTTGTATTCCAGTTCGGTACATAACACTTCAAACCACTCTTGCCGACAAAAAGGCTTCAACCAAATATCCAGCGATGCAGAAACGATGACAACTCGCTCCTGACGACTCCTGGCTTTCTGCAATGTTTCCAGCAAAGAATAGCGTATCAGCCCGGGTAATACTTCCTGACAAAAAGCATTTCCTAAGGCTTCCAGTTCCAGCTGGGTTTTCCCTTTAAAACATATCGAGATCAATTCCTCTTTAGCTGCGTCCTTTGACCACCGGCCGGAAAAAAGCAGAACAACAAACCTCCATGGCGCCAAAAAGGCAATTTTCAACCGGTTCAGCGGGCTAAGGGCAAACCATAGAAAATGCAGCAGCGTATCGCCATTCGTAAGTGTGCCGTCAAAATCACACAGGTGCAGTATTTCTCGTTTATCGTTCTCCATAAACCGAAAGTACCTTAAAATGGATCGTTTCCTCCAACAAAACACTACTGTTTACCCATTCGCGCGTCAGAGAGAGTTCGGGGTCTGTCTGAATTTTTGGCCAGAAGGACTTTTGAATAAACAGGATCGGCTGCTTTTCCCGCATTTTACGTTCAACCAGCTCATTATGACCATTTGTTTCTCTGTTTACCACCCAGTCAAGTGGAAGTGGAGGTTTACTTTTGGTTAAAAAATGTGCCTGCGGAAAAGCTGGCATTACCGCGAAAACCTGGTATTTAGAGGCCAATAACTTTAACTCCTGATACATTTCTGCCGTTTGATCATCTGAATATACGCTTTGCAAAGCTGTAAAGATTTCTCCCATTGGTTGGTGCATGTCAATCCGTTTACCATCCCGATATATAAAAGAATACCCCACCCTGAATGTTCCCAACAAGAGCAGCAGGTAACCCAGGGACAAAGCATGATGCCATCCGGGGCGGAAGACTCCGGAGGTCATTTTTTCGGTGATTTTCATGCCTGCCCATACCCATGGTGTAGCGAAAAGTATTGGTAAATTATATCCCCAGCTAACCGCAGCAGACCAGGAGACAAGCAGCAATAACCACTCGGAACGCCGGTTTTGGAGAGCCGATAAAATTCGGGGCGAGAAAGCGCCTTTGCGCACAAATTCTGAGCGCCAAACATTGCTGCAAAGATACCCAACAGCTATCAAAAACATGGCTCTGGATGCGGCAAAAGGCACCGTGTGCTCTTGCCGCCACAACGTGACCGCTATAAAACTCAGCGGCAGCGCCAAAAGCCAAATTATCCAAAAATAGCAGGGATACCTGGTATTTTTCTGCTTGTAATATCCATAAAATGCCGGTATAAGCAACGCAAGACCTGGCAATGCCAACTCAGGCGTTATCCGAAAATAGTCCAGAATTCCATGCTCCAGCGCTTGCCGGGCTGACGACGCGCCACCTGTCATTTGCCAAAAAGCATCCAGGCGATGGTCCAACGCTAAATACCAACCAAAAACACCAAGCGTAAGCAGCGTTCCAGACATCAGTACACCCGCGTTTTGCATACCTTTTGCAGGTTTTATTGCAGCAAAAAGTATAAAAACGGGCAATAATGGGTAAAAGGACTGCTTGCAAAGAAGACTTCCCGCCAGGGTTATTCCGGAAATAAAGGTGGCAATTGGCCTATCTTTTACCAGAAGCCATGCTGCAAAAACCGCAAATAGAATACCATCTACCGTATGCCATGCCATGGGTGGGTAGCAATGCGCACTGACCACAAATCCAAGGCTTGCCAACTGCCATCTGGATCCTCCTTTGGTCAAAACAGAAGCCCCCAGCCAGGAATAACAGGCGATCTTTCCATAAAAAATCCATCGCTCTCCCAGTATTGCCCAGGTTTCCGGCAAATATTTTATCTCCATCACCCGCAACCAAACAGGCAGCGGAGGGCGAACATAAATCACCTCCTGATATAGCATTTTCCCACTCAATACCTGCCAGGCTAACCCGGTCAGGAAGCCTCCATCCGTTTCGTTGATGCCAAAAGGAGCATAATAAAGACAATATCCCGCCAGCAAACAGAAAAACAACAGTTGCCAGGTTCTGGCTGGGAGAAGAAAATGGTGCAAATACGGCATGAATGAAGAAACCTGAATTTCCTGACAAAAATCTGAAAAGTATCGGGTTTGACTGTAGGTATCTTTGCCGCATGAATCAGCATCCTTATCCAACTCCGGAAACTTTTACCCGTGCACGTAGTGCAGAACTTTTTGAAACCGCAAAAACCTATTTCCCTGGTGGCGTACACAGCCCGGTTCGGGCCTTCAAAAGCGTACAGGGACCTCCTGTCTTTTTTGAACGCGGCGAAGGTTGCCATTTATTTGATGTGGATGGACAAGCGTACGTAGATTTTTGTGGATCCTGGGGACCCTTGATTTTAGGACACGTTCATCCTGCAGTGGTTGACCGGGTACAGGAAACGGTCGCGAAAGGCATGTCGTTCGGTGCGCCAACCCCACATGATAACCTGATTGGTCAATTAGTGTTGGACCATCACCGGTTTATTGAAATGATCCGGTTTGTGAGTAGCGGAACCGAAGCTGTAATGAGTGCCTTGCGATTGGCACGTGGTGTGACGGGTAAAAGTAAGGTCATCAAGTTTGAAGGTTGTTACCATGGCCATGTAGACTCATTGCTTGTGAAAGCGGGCTCTGGATTGGTTACCTTTGGAATCAGCACTTCGGCAGGCATCCCGGAATCGTTTGCGGCAGAAACCATTGTAGTTCCGTTAGGCGATCCGGAAGCCCTGGAAGCAGCCTTGAAACAACATGCCGGAGAAGTTGCTTGTGTGATCATTGAACCCATTCCGGCAAACAATGGCTTGTTGCTCCAACAAATAGAATTCCTTCAGTTTTTGCGTGATAAAACGCGCGAATTTGGCGTTTTATTGATTTTTGATGAAGTCATTTCCGGATTTCGGGTTGGCTTTGAAGGAGCTGCGGGTTTGTACAATATCCAACCGGATATCCTAACCTTTGGAAAAATCATAGGAGGTGGAATGCCTGTTGGAGCCTATGCAGCCAGCAAAGAAATCATGGAACAGGTAGCTCCAGTGGGTCCAGTTTATCAGGCAGGAACCCTGAGCGCCAATCCGGTGGCTATGGCAGCAGGTTTTGCCACCCTGACTGAATTGCTTAAACCAGGTTTTTATGCTGCCTTGGAGGAGAAAACAGCGCGCTTTACCGGTCGCTTACAAACTTATTGCGATCAGAAGGGGTATGAAGCTACTTTCCCGCACGTTGGATCCATATTTTGGCCAACTTTTACCCGGGAAATCATCCGGAAAAGTGCTGAAATAGACGACTCCCGGATGCGATTCTTTAAGGTGATGCACCTGGAATGTTTGAAACGCGGCGTGTATTTTGGGCCTTCCGGTTATGAAGTTGGCTTTGTCTCCGCAGCGCATACCGAGGCGGATCTTGATTTTGCAGCAAGCCAGATTGAAGCAAGCCTTGACCTGGTTTTCCAGGGATAACCTGAAGCTAATCCTTACTTTGTCTCCACTTGTCTTTTTACTTCCGCCTGAAATGTCGGTAGAGGAAATATCTTTGCGCCGATTTTGCATGAAGCTGAATTCAAAAGGTTCAAATTGTTCCAGAAAATCAAGGATTTATCAGCCATTTACATGAGAAACTTCTCCATTTTTCTTTTTGCTTTTTTATTCCCGGTTTTGCTCTCTGCCCAGAAGGGCACAGTACGCGGCAATGTTTTTGATAAAGATGGCGCTGCACCGGTGGGTTTTGCTACTGTAGCCATTGAAGGAACAGGTCTCGGCGCAACCACCGACTTAAACGGATTCTTTACCATAAGCAATATACCTGTTGGGAAACACAAAATCAGGGTGTCTTTTCTGGGATACACAGATTACACCGCCGACATTGAGGTAAAAAAAGGAGAAATCCTTTACCAGAATATATTTCTGGAAGAAAGTGGCAATGAACTGGATGAAGTGGTAGTGAGCGGTAAAAAATCGCAAGCAAAAACGGAAGTCCAGGTTTCCAAAATAGCCATTACACCCAAACAAATCCGTGCATTGCCCTCTGCTGGTGGTCAGGCTGACGTAGCGCAATACCTGACCGTACTTCCAGGCGTTGTATTCACCGGCGACCAGGGTGGTCAGTTGTATATCCGTGGTGGATCTCCGGTGCAAAACCGGATTTTGTTGGATGGCATGACCATATATAACCCGTTTCACAGCATTGGTTTTTTCTCTGTATTTGAAACGGAATTGATCCGGAATGTGGATGTATTGACGGGCGGTTTTAATGCTGATTACGGTGGTCGCGTATCGGCGGTAGTGGATGTCAAAACCCGCGAAGGCAACCGGAAACGGCTTGCAGGCCTCGTTTCAGCCAGTCCGTTTCAGGCTAAAGCGGTGGTAGAGGGGCCGATTATCAAACTTAAAGAAGAAGGAGGAGCCAGCATTTCCTTTGTTGTTACAGGCAAAAAATCCCTGATTGATAAAACAGCAGAGGCATTGTATAATTATGTGGGCGATACCACCAACATTTTTGGGGTGTTTGAACAGCCGGAATTGTGGAAAGCGCCAAATCGCGACACCAACGTAGTGCGTGGTATTCCATTCCAACACGAAGATTTATACGCCAAAGTGACCCTGCTTACCGGAAACGGCAGTAAACTCAACGTTTTTGGTTTCAAGTATAAAGATGCTGTGGATTACGGTATTACTGACTATGGTTGGACAAGCTCCGGAGGTGGAATGGATTTCACCGTTATTCCGGCCAATTCCAACACCATCATCAGTGGCGTGATGACGGTTTCCGGATATGATACCTATATTGAAGAAGCCGATCGCCTGCCACGAACCAGTGGTATTTCAGGTTTTAATGCCGGGTTGAATTTTACCAATTTTGGCCGCGACAGCGAATTTAAATATGGCCTTGAGTTGACAGGATTCAAAACGGAGTTTGAGTTTGTCAATTTTAAGGGATTTCCGATTGGTCAAATTGAAAACACGACCGAGATAAGCACCTTTGCCAAATACCGCCAAAAAATTGGTCCGTTAGTGATTGAACCAGGCTTTCGTTTGCAATACTACCAATCTTTGAATGATTTTAATGCGGAGCCGCGATTGGGTTTGAAATACAATATCACCGACCGTTTACGCTTTAAAGCGGCGGGTGGTTATTATTCTCAAAACCTGTTGTCGACGGTGAATGAGCGCGACATCGTTAACCTGTTCGTAGGTTTTCTGTCTGGTCCGGAAGAGGCCCTGTACAAACCAGGCACCAAGCCTGGCGTTGATGCAAACCGCACGGATCACCGTTTGCAAAAGTCTATCCACGGTGTTGGCGGCTTTGAAATTGACGTAACCGACAACTTCGACTTGAACATTGAAGGATATTACAAGCGCTTTACGCAGTTGATCGCTGTTAACCGGTATAAACTGGAGGCTACAGATCCGAATTTTATCACAGAAACAGGTGATGCTTATGGTTTGGACGTATCCATTAAAATTGAAGCCAAGCGTGCTTATTTGTGGGGCGCTTATTCTTATGGTTTCGTTACCCGAAACGATGGTATTCAGGAGTATCCGCCAGTATTTGACCGTCGCCACAACCTCAACCTCGTAGGTACCTATCAGTTGGGTAAAAAGAAAGAATGGGAGGCAGGTGTACGCTGGAACTTTGGTTCCGGTTTCCCGTTCACCCAAACCCAGGGCTTTTACAATAATGTAGATTTTTCAAACGGGGTGAATACAGATATTTTGGGCGGCAACTCCACTGCAGAGCAATTAGGCATCATCTATGCTGCCGAGCGCAATGGCGGTCGTCTGCCGTACTACCACCGGATGGATATTTCCATGAAACGTATTTTCAAGTTCAGTAAACACAGTTTACTGGAACTCACTGTTTCTGCCACCAACACCTACAATCGGCCGAACATTTTCTACTTTGACCGTGTGCGGTACACTCGCGTAAACCAGTTGCCGATCCTGCCAAGCTTGAGTGCTACGTATCAGTTTTAATGGTCATTTAGGGTTCATTGGGGGCTTTCTTAGTGACGGGGTGACTGCCAGTCACCCCGTCACTAAGAAAGCCCCCAATGAACCTCAATCCCCTCACATTATATGGAATACCGTCTCACACAATACTCCCATGGCGCCGGCTGCGGCTGCAAAATATCGCCAAAGTTGCTGGACAATATCCTGAAAACCGGGTTAGACAAGCAACACTTTCCGGCGCTGTTGGTGGGCAATGAAGAGCGTGACGATGCTGCCGTATTTGATCTGGGCGATGGCACGGCCATTGTGAGCACCACAGATTTTTTCATGCCTATTGTGGATGATCCGGAGGATTTTGGTCGCATTGCTTCTGTGAATGCCATTAGTGATGTGTATGCCATGGGAGGTAAGCCCATGGTGGCCATTGCCATTTTGGGCTGGCCCATCAACACACTTCCTCCTGAAGTGGCTAACGCCGTGATTGAAGGCAGTCGAAAAGCCTGTGCGGAAGCGGGTATTCCGCTGGCTGGCGGACACAGCATTGACAGTCCGGAGCCGATTTTTGGATTGGCAGTTACGGGAAGAGTCAGCATCAAACACCTGAAAAAAAACGGAGGCGCAACTCCTGGCGCCAAACTATACCTCACCAAACCGCTTGGCGTAGGCATTCTGACCACGGCTCAGAAAAAGGCAGTTTTACAGCCAGAGCACGTGCATATTGCTCCTGACAGCATGAAAAAACTGAACAGCATCGGCGCTGTTTTTGGCGAATTGCCGTATGTGCAGGCGATGACCGATGTAACCGGATTTGGGCTTTTAGGGCACTTGTCTGAAATGTGCGAGGCCAGTCATGCTAGCGCGGAAGTAAGATTCAGCGAAGTACCAACCATCGACCGGGCTATACTGGATCATTACCTTGCCTTAAAATGTGTGCCCGGCGGAACGGTCCGCAACTGGGACAGCTATGGGCACAAAATTGACGGCGCTACCGAGGCGCAGCGCAATCTCCTCGCCGATCCGCAAACAAGTGGTGGACTGCTGGTAGCCATCGCTCCTGGATTTGAAGCAGCATTTGAAACTGTTGCTGCTGAACATGGTTTTTCCTTAAAACCATTTGGTGTATTTACAGAAAGAAAATCGGCGCTGGTAACGGTTATGTGAGGAGCATATGATTGACGATTGACGATTACATAAGTACATGATTGAAGAGGGAGGGCGCTGGGCCTGCCCAAGCTCTGTGCGGGTCTTACAACCCCGCAGCTGCTACGGAGGTATCATCCGAGGAATGATACCCCGACTTCCGCGAAGTTAATCCTGCCGCAAAGCCGCACACTAGTACCTAAAACCTTTTCCTGCGAAGTTGCTCCTTAGCCGTTAATGTCGCGTGAACATACGCTAGGCTTAATGTAATCAGGAAGCCTTCCCCCCGCCATCAAAATCCAAGGTGTTTTTTGGTAGAATGGGCATCGTGCTGTACTTTTCTGAATGGTCAGAACGCGATTCAAATCAATTTCATTTTTTAAGTTTTATGATTTTACCGCTTCTTAAAATTTCCAGGTGTGATTCCACATGCCAGATGTACATTCCCTCTGGTAAATCACCTACTGTCATTTCTGTAATTCCATAGGATAATCGTTGTTCTCTAACTAATGTACCTGTTTGATTATACATCCTGAAAATACAGTTGTCATTACCAAACGAAGCAGTGTTTTCAACATAAATGACTGAAAAAAAAAGGGTTAGGAAATATTTTTATAGATTTATGGTTAGAACCATCAATTGTGTTTACACTGGCTGTCTCACAAGTATCGGCTTCATTCCAATAATTGAAATGAGGCAGATTTGGCATTGTATAATGGCTTCTTCCTGCCATCTCTAATGCATATTGTTCTAGTCCGCATTCCAAACCATAGCAATTTGGTCGGTTAATTACATGAAGGTGCTTAAATTCCCCAGCTCCTCCAATATAAATCTTTCCATCAGGAGCGACTTGTGCCTGATTTAGGTGAGTAATTACTTGGATATTAGGTGGAGTGGTTAACTCACCTATTAAAATTCTGGTTGTAGAAATATCGTTTTCCCTTGTGTCAAATTGCCAAAGTTTGTTGTAAGTTGAGGTATAGACAAACCTTGAGTTTGGAGAAAATGCCAAGCCACTGAGAAAAAAAGTATCTTGCCCAAAATCACTAACCACAGGTTGAGAAAGCGATCCAGTGATGTTGTTAAAATTGTATATATTCAACCCATAAAAATAATTAAACCGTGCATAATATTTAGAATTTGGAGAAAAAACTGCTTGCCCTTGAGAATCTCGGTCTCCCCATATTTGACCAACGCATTGATTGAAAATGGTATCTATCCCGTTTTCAGTAAGAAGAAGAGTCCAATAGCAGTTGGAGTGAGATTTGGGCATAATAATCCACCAAGATTTGCCGTCAAAATGGCGACTTGCTTGAATCATGCTTCGAGCGAACGTATCCTGAATAATTACCTTGTTTTTTTCCACTACAGCCCCTAACCCGTTTTCTAAGGTCATATCAATAATTGAATAATACATAGTAACCGGTGCCAAAGGGAAAAATGGTTGCATAAAGTATGGGGATCCAATATCAGTATAAAATAGGTAGAACAAATGGTTACTTCCTGGCTTGGGTAGCGCAATAATTCCTTGGTTTAAAGGATTACCTCCAGTTTTACAAAAACTAGTCTCTAATTTGCCTTTCCCAATTGAATCTCCATTTGCCATCATCTGATGAGTAGTATTTGCGATGTAACATCCATTTGAATAAAACAGTAGTTTACCTACTGAATCACACATTATGGCACAAGATCCCTCTAACTCCATTGGCTTTTCAATAGGCTCAATTTTTAGAGTATCACCATTAAAGTTAAGAATAGTACTCGCCGGTGGCGGGTCGTTAAAACTACCAAATATCCATTGGTTACCATATCCATTTTGGGAGCGAGAAAGGGCAGGCATCACTAACAGGAGTGAAATTAAAAAAATGCGCATGGTCGAAGTTTCTAAGCAAAAGAAAAAAGCAAGGCAAGCATTTACAGAAAGAAAATCGGCGCTGGTAACGGTTATGTGACAATTACATGATTGACTATTGACGATTACATAAGTACATGATTGAAGAGGGAGGGGGGGGGGGGGGGGGGTGGTTGGGGTGGCCCACCCCCCGCGCGCCCCGCGGAAAAAGGGTTGGTTGGTAAGTGGAAAAAGGTGAGTGCGTGGCCCCAAAACAAAAGATATAG
>JAEUUS010000554.1 GCA_016787545.1 Saprospiraceae bacterium | reverse complement strand
TGGTCGCCAATCAGTATTGTGGAACAACGAATATTCCAGTTTCTTCACCCTCGAAGATCGTATTCCGCTAATCAGCATCGCAGGCCAATCCATCAATAAATCGCTCAACGTCATGATTCAGTACAAAATGCCTAAGAATGGCGACGACGGTGTCAGCCTGTACATCAAAGCCTCTTCTGAATTATGGTATTGCTTCGGCTATCAAAGTGATGAGAAGGGCGCCTTACTTAACGTTACCTCCAGTAGTACCAAGTTCAACGATTTGTTGGCGAGTATGAAAGCCAAGGACACCATGATCAAAATGCCGAACGGTAAAACGCTCGAAATTGCGTTGGTGGATCCAAGCAGTGCCAATAACTTTGTCAATAAAGTGCGGAACGGAAGGATTAAACAGTAAGAATTTGTTCTTCACCCCAGAGGCAGAAACAGGAGCCATTCCCTCTAAAATTCGAGATGACTCCTGTTCCTGTCTCTGCGGTGAACAACATGGTCTTACTGTCCAACTACCAGTTTTTGGGTCATCCAATGGCCTGACTCCAGTTGAGCAACCACGAAATATAATCCACTGGGTATCTCGTGTAAAGTCAAATCTACCACTTCAGACGCGGTCTGCACGGTTTTAATCAAACGGCCGCTCAGATCCTGGAGCAATACCTGCGCAATTTTTTCTCCTGCTTGAATCCTTACCTGATCCTGCGCAGGATTGGGGTAAAGATGCAGGCCTACCGCACTTTTTGGGTCATTTGTGCCGGTAAGGATGCTAAACCGGATATTGTCTACCAGGATCACATCATCCTCTAAAAGGGAAGATGGACTGATCGTCCAGTCACCTATTTCAGTGTAAAAGGTCAAGGTAACGGAGCCTTTAAAATGAGCAGGTAGTGGAATGTTTTTTGCTTCAATAGTGCCATCCGTTTGATTGAAATAGTATTCTTTCCCTTCACTGGTCCCTTCCCATTTGGCCTGGAGCATACTGCTATACAAGAAATCCGCAGCCTGAGCCTCATTATTCCGGAATAAAACGAGATCGAACGACAATTCCGGATGGGAAATTCCGCTAAAATCAACGCAGGCGTTTACGGTTTTTGTAATCCCATTGGAGAATAGCTGATCGAATGCCTCAAAAGGATCAGGGCACCTTTCAAAATTAGTCTCATCCTCAAAAGCGCCAGTACTTCCAAGAAAATTGCTCGCCTGGTAGGAATAAATGTGACTGGATGAACTGTTTCCAGTGATTTGTAAATAGTCATCCAACCCGTCATTGACCTCAAAGTTGTTCAAATAATTGCCCGTTATAGGCAAGGACCCGGAGGATATATTAAGGGTGGCCTGGTTATTATTCAATTCAGGATCTGGTTGGTAGCTCAAAGTAAAGGTTAGTTCTGAAGGGACCACCGGTATGGTAAACGGAATAAAAGTGGTAGCACCTCCACTTAAATCTGTTGGCAGTGTATACGTGGATGACCACACCAGATTTGATTGGATGTCGGTAGCAGAAAAGTCAAGTTGGGTTCCAGCCGGTAGCGACTGACAACTGTTATTGTACACATAAAATTCTGTTAGTGAAGTAGTTGCAAAACATTCCCGTGGAGTTGTATTGATATAAAGTGCCAGATCGGCTGATTCATGTGTTGCGACGAAATAAATGCTGTTGCTGAAATTATTGGAATTGTTACTATCAGTAACATTCAGCATAATATCCACAAAGGTTACACCCGGCTCGGTAATTTGAAGCCAGTTGTCTAAGACAATGGTATAGGTTTCACCTGGCGCTATAGATACGTCCAACGGCACCGTTATGGTTGCCGATGAATTGAAATGGGAAATTTCAACCTCACCATTCATAGCAGGCTCATATGCCACCGAACTTCGGTTTGTTACCTTCACTTTAATAGGGAAAAAACCGCCGATGCCACAAAGGTATTCCTCCCAATTTTCCTCCCCTTGAACAGAAAGATCAAAGTCGCCGTTTGGCATGCTTGGTAATCCCACAGCCTTCCAGGCTTCCTTTACATCATTGACCTCAGCAGATCCGATTCCATAAATTTCTTCTGCGGCAGCTATGGAATAGAAGTAAAAGTTGGCATAGTCTGAACTCTCTGTAAAATAAGCCCTGTTCACCAGAAAGGCAATCTGGGCGGCTTTGTCAAAGCCTATTCCATTCACCTGATAGGCAATTCCTGCTTCATTTACCCCCTGTTTTCCATCCACCAGCATAGTGTACCACAGGTTACCAATAGAGCTATTGGTGTGTACGCCATTGCCGTCATCCCAAAATAAACCACCATACATGGCCGGCATTTCCAGGCTGTTTGGATCATCCATCTGACGGAATGCTTCTGATTCCGGATTGATGATGAAACTGTGTCCCAAAGCCCAGCTGTGGTCGCCTGGAGCGCTTTTATACTCTAGTAATTTGCCAAACATATCGGCCAGACTTTCGTTAATTGCGCCTGATTCGCCATCATAAACCAGTTTGGAAGTGTAATCAATCATGCCATGCGTAAATTCATGTCCAACTACTTCTAAAGTAGTAAGCGGGCCATAATTGCAATCTCCATCCCCATAATTGGAATACTCGCCATCCCAGTATGCATTGACAAATCCGGCCCCTCCAATGTGAACCCGGACTTTAAGTGCTTTACCCTGACCGTCCTGCCCTTGCCAGCCAAAAGCATCAAGCATTAGATCATAGTACTCCTGGGTGCAATAGTGAGCATCCAGAGCTACTTCATCTTTATGTTCATTCGTTAAATCCCATTGTGAGGAAGTATTCGTAAACTCTTCCCCATTTTCATGATAAACAAAGATGCCTCCACTACGGGTCGGATCACGTAAAATAAATTGCTGGGGTGCAATGGAGTCGGTGATGATGCTTTGTAAACCATAATATTTAGTTTGCGCCAAACTAGGCGTCCCCTGATGCAATATCAATGGGAAATCGCAAATGATCCGGCCCTTTAAAGCATCCACAAAATACCGATGTTTGTTGTAAGGCTCGGTTGCTACCAGATCAATCTGGTAGGCAAGTACCACCGCTTCCGACATCTCAGGAAAGGCTGGGTCGATAAGCTTCAATGTCACGGTACTTGCTTTCTCATCATATTTTTTCGCTTTCATGGCCCCTCGTGCAAAGGCCATTGCGGTTACCGCATCGATAGCCGGCTTTACAGATGTTGTCACCTGCGGACTGTACCTTCCGCTGGCACGAACTACTTGTCCGTCTTTTTCGTGTAATACATAACTGCTCCCAAAAATGGGCACCCCTGAATGCAGTTGTTGGTATCTGATATGGCGATAACCATTTTGACCTTCAACTTCTTCTTCACGAACCATTTCGGATGCAGGGCTTAAATACATTGGCCCAGACATCTTTTCAAAGTATTGAGCTGAGCTCAAACGTTCTCCTGATGGTTGAAAATGTTCAAACTTTTCCATCAGAAAAACATTGGAAATGCCTTTCTGCTGGCTGAAAAGAGTGGGGATTAAGCCAAGCATAAAGCCCCATACAAGTAGTGTGTGTTTAGGTGTCATATAGTAAAAATGGTTGTTTTGTAAGGTACGAAAATAG
>JAEUUS010000512.1 GCA_016787545.1 Saprospiraceae bacterium | reverse complement strand
CACAGCATTGTCACAGGAATTTGAAGACATCAAACGAATTGCCCCTGAGAGTCTGATTTCTATGCTTTTCCGATATGAGGAAGCCGTTGCCAAGGAAGATTATGATGAAGCGAATACGCTGCTGAAGCGTTGGGAGGAATTATACGATACGGATGAAACAACCATCGGAAAGCGCATAGACCTGTTATTCAAAAAACAATCGTTTCAAGAGGCCATCCAACTCATAGAATCGTCATTTGCCAAGTATCCCAATAACAGTTATTTCGTCAGATTGAAATTTAGTATCGAATCCAAGGTGCATAAAAGACCTGAAGCTGGAATTAGTATCCTCAAAAAATTCCTGGAAGACAACTTTGATGTACCTATCGCAAATTTGCTGGCGAATGAATACGCTACGCTTGGAATGGGATCCAAGGCGGTGGACATTTATAAGCGGGTAGACGAGGCATTCCCGGCGGAATCAGGCGCCTTACACCAACTCGCAAATTATTATTATGTAGTGAATGAGCCTGAAAAGTGCAAAGGCTACACCGATAAATTGTTAGCAAGAGCACCCTTTTCTGCCGAATACTGGGAATTGGCCGGAAATTGTGCAGAGCGAGCCAATAATAAAAAAGAAGCGCTATTGTGTTTCCAAAAGTCGCTCCATTATGGTCCAAACAACTATGATATTCGCCGGAAAATCAGGCAGTTAGAGAACAAGCCAGATTTTGCCACGTTGTTGCCTCAGTATGATGCGTTTGATATGTATAAAAAATCAGATGATCAGGTATATCAGGGTATGCACGATTGGTATTATATCCTGGATGAACACAACACAATCATCTATCCGGAACGCAATTCTGAGCTGATTACCACGGTCATCGTAAAAGTGTTGAATGAGGCCGGAATAGATCGCTGGAAGGAATCTTCTATAGGCTACGATGAGAACACGCAAACACTCATTGTTGAAAAGGCCGAAGTACTCAAGCCAAATGGTAGTAAAGTAGTTGCTGAGCAAAACGGCAATGAGTTGGTTTTCCCTAATCTGCAAATTGGCGACGGGGTTCATGTTCGTTATCGCCTTTCCAACTATGCCTTTGGCAGAATGGCCAGAGAGTTTACCAAGCCATATTCCTTCGATAGTTATGTGCCGTCTGAAATTTCAAGATATTGTTTGTTGGCGCCGCCTTCCATTCAATTTCAGTTTTTGAATGAAAAACATAACATAGCCCCTAAAATTACGGATCTGGAAAACGGCACCTTGAGAAAATACCTGTGGGAGTCACTCCTGGATACAGCCATTAAGGATCAACGATTGATGCCTCCAACAATTGATGTTAGCAAGGTACTATATATCAGTACGATATCAGATTGGAAAGAGGTTGCCAACTGGTATGGAGATGTGTCTGGAGAGCAAGCTAAAAGGGATTACGAAGTGCTGCAACTTCACAAAACCTTGTTTCCTGCTGATAAAACCTTTACAGAAACAGAAAAAGCGCGCCTCATTTATCAGTGGATCATCAAGAATATTCGATATTCCTCTGTTCCATTTCGCCAATCCGGACTCGTACCCCAAAAAGCAGCCAGGGTTATTCAAACCAAACTGGGCGATTGTAAGGATCTTGCTACCCTCTACGCTGCTTTGGCCAGAGAAGCAGGCCTGGAGGCCAATTTAGTTTTGATCAACACCCGGAACGAAGGTGAAAAGGCTATGATGCTTCCATCCATCGACTTCAACCATTGTATCGTGAAAGTTAAAGCAGATGGACAGTTTTGGTATCTTGAACTAACCAACCCGGATTTAGTATTTGGAAGTCTGCCGACAACAGATATTCAGGCCTTTGCGCTGGAAATTCCTTATGGCCCTGACCGGCCGGTCAAAGCAGAACCTTTTGCCTTGAACCCTTCCAATCGGGTCAAGGATTTCAGAACAGAAATAACGAAAATGGAAATTAAGGGTCGGGATTTGTGGGCTGAAACCGAGTCATTATCCGGTGGCCGTATCTGTGGTGCTGTTAGGGGGCAATTCAAGGATTTACAGCCTGCTAAAAGAACAGAGTCCATGCAGACCAGAATGGCCAAACTATTTAGCAACCCGCTCACAGTTAAAGAGTTGACATTCAAAGATTTTGGGGTTAATACCGACACCATGCAGTACAAAATTAAATACAACGTCAAAAACGAGGTGATGCAAATCGGTGAGATGCAAACCCTTAAGATACCATTTTTCAACGTATTTTTCAATGCCGATGCCTTCCCTGAAGAAGACCGCGTCCACCCGCTTAATTATTGGGAATATGAAGACACGGACCGTTATGCAGAAACCCTTCAATTGACTATTCCGGCAGGCAAACAATTTACGGAAGTGCCAAAGGATGTTCAGTTGAATTTTGGCGTTATGACCTATTCATTGAAATACACCCAGCCTCAGGCAGGAGTCCTTCAGGTTAGCCGGGAAATCCAAACATCGCGTGATGTAATTCCGGCAAATCAATATAATGCATTCCGCACTTTTGTGGAAGCCGTTATTGCAGCCGAAACGCGTTGGGTGGCATTTAAATAGGTCGGCGGTGGGTGGACGGTGGCTTATCCACCATCGTCCACCCACCATTATCCAAGAAATGCTCTGATCGCCGGAATTCCCTGGGCCATTATTTCTGTTGGGACATCAGAAATGGGATTTCCTTCCAGAAAAACAACCTTTTCTTTCACCCCAGGAGCTTTGCCCTGATATTCCAAATCGATTTTCAAATTCGGCCAATGCAATAATATGATGGGGAATTGCCGAATCCGGTTATGACGCAGGTCTAATCGGCGTAAATGTTGCAAATCCAGGATGCTTTTCGGCAATTCGTGCAAGGCATTATGATGGAGCAGCAATTGTTCAAGCTTTTCCATTTTCCTGATATCTGCCGGTATTTGACTGATTTGATTGCGCCCTAGTGTCAAATGTTTGAGGCTTCGATGGCTCAACAATGCAGGGGAAATTTGTTTGATTTTATTGTTGTCCAGGCCAAGCCATTGTAGTTCAGGCAAGTCAGCCACCCAATCCGGTATAGCGCTGATTTGATTATTGAGCGCCAATAAAAAGTGTAATTTTTTCAGTTTTTGGAGGCTGTTGGGTAGTTTTCGCAGCGTATTCCCGCTGGCATCCAGTTCCGTCAGTTCACAAAGTTCGCCAAGCCAGGATGGCAGCGATTTGAACCTGTTTTGTTGTATCCGCAAACATCGCAAGGCCGTGAGTTGCCTCACCTGTTCAGGCAAAGTATCCAGACAGTTGCCCAACAATTTAAGGGTATTCAATTTTGAGAGTTTGGACAAACTCTTTGGCAAGCTGTTGAGTTGATTAAAACATAGATCCAGCAGTTGCAAATCTGATAAATTACCGAGGTTCTCCGGCAGCATTTGCAAATGATTGACCGATAAGTCCAAATGCTTCAAGCCGCTAAGCATACCAATTTCCTCCGGCAATTCAGACAGAAAACAAGCGGAAAGATTCAGGTATTGGTTATGTGGTTCCGGGCCCCGTGCCTGGGCAATCTTGGCCCACATCTCCTCAATTTGTGGAGGAAGGTCTGGTAATTGGTCAAAAGGCATTTGAATGGTTTTGGCGCAATAACAGGTGGAAATAGTGGAAAAGTTCCTCTGGGCTACAAACTTATTTTAAACCACAGAGGCAGAAAGGACAAACACTTTGTGTCCTTTGTGCCTCTGTGGTTTAAAATGCTATAATTGTTTTGCAGCTGCTATGTAGACCTGGATATATCGCTATATTTACCCATAAAATTGGCATAATTGATGAGCAATCCTTTACCTGATCACCAAATGTTCGGTGATGCCTATACGCCGAGTCAAATTGCTGAACGAGTGTTGAAAATGGGTGTCACCAAGGCCAATGCTGATGCAACTACCCTGTTGATTTTGGGCATTATGGCGGGTGCTTTTATTGCATTGGGAGGCTTGTTATTCGCAGTTACGGTTACCGGCTCGAACCTTGGTTTTGGTATCACCCGATTCATCGGAGGGATCAGTTTTTGCCTTGGATTGATCCTGGTCGTGATTGGAGGGGCGGAACTTTTTACCGGCAACAATCTGCTGGCCATGGCCTGGGCGGGTAACATGATCTCTACCAAAGCCATGCTGCGCAACTGGTGTATTGTTTATCTGGGCAACGTGATTGGAGCATTAGGGATGGTGGCCTGTACCTCCTGGGCCCATACGGCTGATATGGCAGATGGAACAGTGGGCGCCACTTTAATAGGGATTGCGCAATCCAAGGTGCATTTGGGGTTAGGCGCCGCCTTTATCAAGGGGATTTTATGCAATACCCTCGTTTGCCTGGCAGTTTGGCTGGCCATGGGCGGTCACTCTGTAACGGATAAAATACTGGCTATTATTTTCCCTATTTCCGCCTTTGTGGCAATGGGATTTGAGCACTCTATCGCCAACTGGTTCTTTCTTCCCCTGGGCATGATGCTGGATACATCCGGCAACGTAACCATGCAGGGTTCTATACTGAATCTTGTAGTAGTTACATTCGGCAATATCGTGGGTGGCAGTCTGTTGGTAGCCGGAGTGTATTGGGTGGCTTATGTTAGGGGAAACAAGTAAGGATGGAACCAATCAGGTTTCTTTGAAACGATAAAAATATATTTAGAGCATGTTGGGAATTTTCTGCCGGAGTCAAAAATTTGAGCTTTTTTCGTCAGTTTTTGCGTTTTTGAAGAAGCATCCCGAGTACTCGGGACGTGACTGAAAAAAGGTAAAAAATGGCGGAAAAAGGACAGTTTTTGGCCCGGCAAGAAAATCTCCAACATACTCTTACATCTAAAACCCATCATTCATGATTTTCTTTGGAAAGAAAGCTTCCGTTATTAAACAGGAGCACATTTTTGGCCTAAGTTGCCCCAGTTGTCAAGCCAACAATAGTATTCATGGTGCGGTAGTTGGTAATTATGGCCATTTGTATTGGATTCCTACCATTCCCTTGGGTAAAACGGTGGTGGCTCAATGTGAGCATTGCCGTAAAACCTTTGATGAAAAAGACATGTCTATTCAAATGAGGGATGCTATACGGCCAATGTTGGAGGAGACTAAAACACCTTTAACGCATTTTTCCGGCTTGTTTGTTATTGGCGGCCTTTTTGCCTTAGGCATCTACGCGAGCATCAATAATGACCGGGACAACCTCGCTTTCATCAACGAACCTGCAGTAGGGGATGTGTATGAAATCAAGGAGGCTTATAATGAATACACCACCCAAAAGGTCGTTTCTGTTACAGTCGACTCCGTTTATTGTGCTGAAAATCAATATTCTGTGAATAAGTCTCGTGGCCTTTCTGATATTGACAAGGATAAAAACTACGTCAATACGGGTGTTGGATATTCCAGACAAGAATTGATTAATATGTTGAAAGCAGATAAAATTACGAAGGTAAAACGTTGACAAAGTCTGGCCTTCTGAATTGAGTCGCTACTAGTCGCTATTTTTGATGGTTTCCAAAAGGTTACAGTCAAAAATAGCGGCTGGCGATATTACTGGTTCGTTCCAGGGTATTTGATTGCTATACCGCTCCTGCATTTTCTTTTTTACGGTTTTATGTGTCAAATCAAAACTGCTCAATTTAGCTAATTGACCTAGTTCAATACCTGTAGCCCTTTGGTACACCTTCCAGATCAATTCTGAGCAGTAAATCCGGTCGTCCGACCATTCAAAGGTCAGATCATATGGTTTGCCAGCAAACTGGCTGGCAATCTTTTTCATGTTTTGCAATACTGTTGGCGTCAATACCTGATCAGCGTTTTTCAGTCGTTTGACCACATATTTGCCACCGTTTCCTCGTGCAATCCACTTATTAAGCGGGGTTCGTTTTACGGGTTGGACCGCTTCAAAAACATAAAATTTACCATTTTCCTGAAACACGATCCCACAATGGGAATAAGTGGAATGCGTAGCCAATTGAATGGCTTTACTTTGACTGGAAAGAGAGGTCTGGAAGATCAGGTCGCCATTTTGTAGGCTGGTTTGAAGCGTTTGCGGGGGTGAATGCTCTTTTATAACAGAAACAGGCATTCCTGACTGGAACAGAAGGCAGACAACCAAACAGGGAACAATACACTTCATGCTTAAAACTTACCTTGTTTATAATTCCCCCGGCATGTAGCGTCGCCGGGCGCGGCGCTCCACATCTTCCCGATAGAAAGCCACATCCTTGAACTGGGCATCCACATAACGCTGGGCCTGATCGTTAAAATGGGGAGAGCCGGGGTTGCCACTTTCGCCTCCTGCCAACAGACTTTTGGCTTTTAACTTCGGGCCAAATTCCACTACAGCTACAAAACTGTTACCTGATGTGCCATAAATACGTTTAGAACCTTTATACGCTTGTGCTCCAAAGGAAGCCAAAGCCCCCCATTTACCCGAAGCGAGTCCGCAGGCAAGGCTTGGTTTACGGTCGTCAAAAGGTTGTTCTATATCACCTGTAATGCGTTGGAACCGATTGATCTCGCCCCATGGCACATCCCATCTGCCGAAGTCTGCTACCAATTGTTGGACAGCTTTTTTGAAAATGGCAAGTCGTTCCGATGCAGGAGATTTTGTGCCAAAGTAACGGATTGTTACCCTATCGCCAGGGTACTCCGACGCCAAATTTTCTGGCAATTTCCCAAACATTACATAGTGTATGCCGTAATAGTGTGCCAGACTCATGGCTATTGATTGTTTGTCAACCTTGAAATCCCATTTCCGGAGCACCTCTATGGCCTCGGCAAGCATTTTGTCGTCCTTTTTTGAGTCTGCCTGATCATAGGCAGCTACCAGACCCGGTATCAACTGTTCGAAGCCCGGCAAAAATGGATCATATGCCGTTTCGATCAAGTTATCCAGCGTAAAATCACGGCGATCCTTCAATAGTTGAACCGCATGAATTCCCCTAAAATTCTCACCGGGAAGGCGCATGTACACCGGGTAATCTGCTGGAATAGGGCTGTTTTCGCCGGCACAGGTAAAGGGCGTTGAATTACAGTTTTGCAGCCAGCCATTCGGAGGATTCACCACCAGAATACATTCGTCTACCTCATGCAAGCCTTTCCAGTCGGTAGCCGGATTGCTGCCATCTACGGGTTTGGAGAAGTCGAAGGAAGTATCTCTTTTCGGGGCAAAATTGCCATGATAATAGGCAATATTTCCTTCAGCATCAGCGAATACCGTGTTATTTGAAGAGTTGGTACGCATGTCCATCATCTTGCGAAACTCCTGGTGGTTGTTCAGTTTGGTTCGTGTGTACGATTGAGTGAGGGCTTTTACAGGCTCCCACATCATGGCGGTTGCGACCCACTTATCACCCTCCAAATGTGTAATAGGACCGTGGTGGGTCCGGTAAATGGGGAATTTGCGCTCTTTCATTTCCCGACCTTCCTGATATTTCAAGGTTACTTCTTTAGAGGTA
This sequence comes from Saprospiraceae bacterium, assembly GCA_016787545.1. Classification (GTDB taxonomy): domain Bacteria; phylum Bacteroidota; class Bacteroidia; order Chitinophagales; family Saprospiraceae; genus M3007. Next base: position 892 of record JAEUUS010000512.1, on the reverse strand, counting down.
ACCGGGCGTTTTTCCGTACCATATTGATAGAAAAAACGGCCATTTTCTTCGGATATGGTTTCCACAAACTCATCCATCACATCCAGGTAAGAGGAGGTATGCATCCAACCTGTTTTTTCATTAAAACCTTGATATACAAAGAATTGCCCCCAGGTTACTGCGCCATACACGTTCAGTCCTTCTTCGCTTACTACATGGATTTCAGGGCGGAAGTAAAAGGAAGTGTGTGGATTGATGAGCAACATCGCATTCCCATTAGCAGTCACCTTGCCTGACAGAGCAAAGCCGTTGGAGCCACGGGGCTCGTCGTCTCGTTGAGTTTGAACAGCCCAATCACTGCTGCTTTGGGTAGTTTCTATCCAACCCAAACCTTGATTTTTCCGATTTTCCCTTTTCCCAGAAGATTTTGGGGACTGAATACCCTCATAAAACGCTTTGATTCGATCTGTAGAGATATTCTCTATATCGGCGCCAATGCTTCCTTCAAAGAAGTATAAAGGAAACCAAGGCTCGAAACGGGTTAACAACTTAGGTTTTACCTCTGGATGCGTGTGCAGGAAAAAGTTTACCCCATCAGCGAATGCTATACAAAGTTGTTTGAGCCATTCCGGTGCAGTTTCGTAGTGCGCTTTGGCCTCCTCTGCAGTCATAAAAAGATTTGCCCGCAGATCGCTGTAAAGTGCTGCTTCTCCTTCCACTTCAGCCAATCTACCTGTGGCAATGAGGTAATTACGCTCTACCCGCTGGAAATCATCCTCGCACTGGGCATAAAGCATCCCAAAGACAGCATCTGCGTCTGTTTTGCCATAAATATGAGGGATTCCGAAATCGTCCCTGATAATGGTGACACGCGCTGCCTGTGCTTTCCAACGCTCAGGTTCAGTGGCGTTAT